>NZ_JBOJLM010000069.1:0-509 GCF_050750585.1 Salinimicrobium sp. WS361 | reverse complement strand
GTTGTTCTTTACATGCTGAAGGTGTAGCTGAGCCATAGCCCCCAGTCGCATTTGTTTTAGTTTTTCAATAGTCTGATTGTTATTCATATTTCTGGATTAAAATGATTTATTGATAAGCAGCGGCACCTCTGATGTTTTGATGGGATGGGATATGAGTTTTATCTTCTTCAAGATCCTGATAAAAAAGAGAGCTTTGGTCAAGGTTGTTCTTTAGGATATTCTTGATACGCATATAAGAAGTCGCATCTGCCTGTAAAGCTCTTTTACAAGCATTATCAAGTCTTTTAGAACCGTAAGACTTATGGAGCTGGATAAGGCCCATCACCCGCTTATAGCCTGTTTCAGGATACTCACTGTCAGCAAGTATCTTTTCTACACAATTCACTACGTGAGCTCCGTGAGGAGCGGCTTTGTTTTTAAAGTATTCAGGACTCCAGGAGGTATAACCTTTATGGGTGCTACTTAAATGATCTGTATTTGTATTGTAGCTTCCTTTACTTGGATTTCGA
>NZ_JBOJLM010000068.1:0-524 GCF_050750585.1 Salinimicrobium sp. WS361 | reverse complement strand
ACCTCCAAAAAACCAATTATTGCCAATGTCATTTGAAAATATCCTGCGAGTTTCGCAACTTTCTTTTTTCTCGTTAATGTACCGCCAACAGCAAATAAACTAATTCCATAAACAAGCGAGTCCGCCAACATATCCAAGCTATCAGCAACTAATCCCATTGATTTTGAAATCAGTCCTGTCGTCATTTCAATTATGAAAAAAACAAAATTAATTGCGAGAACAGACCAAAGAAGCTTCTTTTGATTTGAGTTTTCTGTAAATTCTATTTGGTCGGCTTGTTCGGTTGTTAATCTTTTACTGCCTAAATTCAACTCTTTTATCGATTTTTCTATTTGGTCGATTTGTTCGTTATGAAAAACTGTCAATTTTCGATTTGGAATATCAAAATCAAGATTTTTAATGCCCGAAATTCCGTCCAATTTCATTCGGATTAGATTTTCCTCTGAAGGACAATCCATTTTTGTTATCTTAAATATTGTTTTTTCCATTTACAATTTTGATTTTTTTTCGCATTGGCTACAACG
>NZ_JBOJLM010000067.1:0-550 GCF_050750585.1 Salinimicrobium sp. WS361 | reverse complement strand
TTTCTCAAATCGACACATCGTGCTCGCTTGCAACGCCTGATTGTCCTGCGGACAATCAAGCTCGCCAGCTCGCACTGTTTTTATACGGGACGTTGTAGCCAATGCAAAAAAACCTCAAATAGAAGAAAAATGGGAATACTAAATTCCTTATTCGGATCGAAAAAATCCAAAAACAAATCTCAAGAAAACCTGACTGACTTTAATCAGAAAACGGAAAAACTTCGAGCGGACAACAAAGCCTGGGAATCGGATTTTAATAAAGTGATTTCACTTAGAAAACAAGCTCAAGATTTAGAGAAGGATAAGGAACTTCAAAAAGCAATTGAAGTCTATATTGTTTCCATAAAAACTGGGGAGGAGAGTGAAAAATTGAATTTTAAAAATTACGCTTTTGATATTGAGAGGGTGATAATTCTTTTAGGAAAGACAAAACAAACGGATTTCTTGAAAGAATTTTTACGAGAAAAAATAGAAAAGTATCCGACTGTAAAAGAGTCTGACAAGTGGAGAGAAAGACTCTTAAAGCTGGAAAAGAAATAAGCACTGGCTA
>NZ_JBOJLM010000066.1:0-555 GCF_050750585.1 Salinimicrobium sp. WS361 | reverse complement strand
ACCTGGATAGCCTGATGACTCCGACCCCAAAAGGAGTCGCACCTTCCGGAATAACACCTCTCAAAAATGCCATTTTCAGGACCTCTTATCTCATAAACGATGTTTAAGCCGGAAGGAGCTACATAATTATAGACTTTTACAAAATTGTATCTCGCGGTGGTAATTGACCTACATACTATATATAGGACCCATCCCGAACCCACAATCCCGGAGGAGTTGCATAATTATAACAGGAGTGGAGGAAACCAAAGACCCCGAAGGGGTCCAATGTTTATAACACCTGAAGTCGTCCGCCCCCACGACCCCGAAGGGGTCGCACCATCGAAAAAGGATCATCCTTGTTACCATACATCCTCTAATCTCAATTTCAGAACAAAAAAATTACATAAAAAACATCCTTCAAAAATGTCATTTTCAGCACCTTAGTTTTGGGGTTTAGAAAAATGTCAAAAAAACCTTAAAATATTTTTGTTGGAGGCTTGTAGGATTGGAATTCAGTTGTATATTTGCAGCCGCTTTGAGAGGGAGTGACGGGATAGGAGAGACGGTGTCTGA
>NZ_JBOJLM010000065.1:0-574 GCF_050750585.1 Salinimicrobium sp. WS361 | reverse complement strand
CTTCCTCAAAACTTAAAATATAATTTGCTCTATCTATAATCTTACAACTATAGAAATTTTTATGTTTCTCGTATTCTTATTTTCCAATATGTCAATGAACTTTCTGTAGATCTGAGATCTTAGAGGTGAGATATTAGACAAATAAATGTCTTAAATCTCAAATCTCACGTCTCAAATCTTACGTGGTGGAGAATATCGGAGTCGAACCGATGACCTCCTGCGTGCAAGGCAGGCGCTCTAGCCAGCTGAGCTAATCCCCCATTTCTTTAAGTAGGCAGTGATCAGTATTCAGTATGCAGTCTTTATTACTGCTAACTCCTACTGCTTACTGCAAACTGGGTTACCCAACTTCTAAAATTTCCTTTCAGTATATAATCAATGAACTTATGCCTCAGTTAATTGTTATTGGTTAATCGTTAATAGCTTTCACTCTTAACTCATAACTTTTAACTCATAACTATCGCGCTCTGGGCGATTTGTAGTCTCAGGCAGACTCGAACTGCCGACCTCTACATTATCAGTGTAGCGCTCTAACCAGCTGAGCTATGAGACTGCAATTTTAATGTATAATGTA
>NZ_JBOJLM010000064.1:0-595 GCF_050750585.1 Salinimicrobium sp. WS361 | reverse complement strand
AATATATAGTATTGAGATATGAGTATTGAGTATTGAGATGAGGCGAAAAGCTATCTCACTACTAATTACTAACTACTCACTACTAATTGCAGTCTCATAGCTCAGCTGGTTAGAGCGCTACACTGATAATGTAGAGGTCGGCAGTTCGAGTCTGCCTGAGACTACGAAATACAATTAACAATGATCAATAAGCAATGGTCAGAGTTAAGAAGTTCATTGAGAAATACTGAAGGAAATTTTAGAAGTTGGGCAACCAGTTTACAGTACGCAGTTAAGCAGTACGCAGTACAGTGAGAACTGAATACTGAATACTGACCACTGCCAACTAAAAAAAACGGGGGATTAGCTCAGCTGGCTAGAGCGCCTGCCTTGCACGCAGGAGGTCATCGGTTCGACTCCGATATTCTCCACGATTTGATTTGAAGATTTGAAGATCTGAGAATTTGAAGATTAATTTTCAAATTGACTCATTTTCAAATTATCAAATTGAAAAAAGTTCATTGACATATTGGAAAATAAGAATACGAGAAACATAAAAATTTCTATAGTTGTAAGATTATAGATAGAGCAAATTATATTTTAAGTTTTGAGGAAA
>NZ_JBOJLM010000063.1:0-600 GCF_050750585.1 Salinimicrobium sp. WS361 | reverse complement strand
AGTCTTGAATCGAAACTTCCCGCTCGCTTGCTCCGCGGATTGTCCTGCGGACAATCACGCTCGCCAGCGCGCACAGTTTTTATACGAGACGTTGCCACCAATTTGAAAAATGAGGAATCTTAAATTAATTATCCCATTAATGCTACTTCTATTTTCTTGTAAGGATAATAGCGATAGCAATGTTGCAGTGTTGACTGATAAAGAAAATCTGGAAAATTTTTATAAAGATCACGATACCTTTTGGAATCCTACAGAGAAAGATTTGGAACTTATCGGATCTATAACCGAGGACGCGTTCCATCGGGAAACGGCAGATTTCGAGGATGCTGTTCGACGCGATTATAACAAGTACTTTTTCCAGATTGTCCCATACGTAGAAGACGGAAAAAGATTGGCTTACGTCAATGCCTTATGTGACAGAGAAAACCTTAAAAATTGGAAGAATTATTTCTATAACGTAAATGATGGTGGTGACTGTTTTTGGCAAGTAGTAGTAGATCTAAAAAGCAATACATATTTCGACTTTTCTATGAATGGTCCTTAACGGATTTCAAGAAGTTATTATCGGGAAGAAGATTAAAAAAACTGGTGGCAACACTA
>NZ_JBOJLM010000062.1:0-607 GCF_050750585.1 Salinimicrobium sp. WS361 | reverse complement strand
AATTAAACGATATCACTGCCGATGAATATCTGGCACTACTCACAGACCATGAGTGGGAGGATCGCCAGAACCGGAAGATAGATCGTCTTTTTAAACAGGCAAACTTTAGGCAGAAAGCAAGTCTTGCTGAAGTAAACTACGCCTCCAATCGTAACCTCGACAAGAACATGTTTGTTCGTCTGGGATCCCTGGATTTTATAGCTAAAAAGGAAAACCTTATACTGACCGGTGCCTCCGGAGTAGGCAAAAGTTATTTAGCACAGGCCTTAGGTCATCAGGCCTGCATGATGGAATATAAAACCATCTACTCAAACACTGCCCGTCTATTTAAGAAGTTAAAACTCAGTAAAATTGATGGAACCTATCTCAAAGAATTAAATAAACTACTTAAAGCAGATCTGCTCATCCTTGATGATTTTGGACTTCAAGCCTTCGACAATCATGCAAGAGAGACCTTAATGGATATAATCGATGACCGATACAATAAAACATCTACCATATTATCATCTCAAATACCGGTATCTGCATGGTACGATATTATAGGGGAAGGAACTATTGCTGATGCAATCCTGGACAGGATAGTAAACTCCTCACATAGGATAGATCT
>NZ_JBOJLM010000061.1:0-662 GCF_050750585.1 Salinimicrobium sp. WS361 | reverse complement strand
TGCACTGTTTTTTTTATCCATTTAATACCGGTATCCAAAAACTCTCTTTTGCTGATATTTTTTGTAATACCTAAAGGAGAACAAGATTAAAATGAGAATAGTAAAATAGACCCACCTTCCTGTGATTAGTAGAAGAAGATAGTCCAGGACAATTCCTATGGTCAGATATACGGCAAATTTTAAAAGAAATGCTCCGCCTCCGATATAGGAGAACTTGTGGTAGGAAGACATGTAATTACCCAACGGTTTAATGTATTCGTTGAAATATTTGTCCGACAAGTCATCCGTCACTCGCTTTTCTTCCTCTAATTGTTTAAGGTATTCCAAAGTCAATTCTTTTTTCCTCAGCCTGCTCAATTCAACTCTATTGGAGTTGTTCTTTGAAACAGTGTCCTGTGCAGAGGTCAGAGTATGAACAAAATTGGAAAGAGAACGCAAATGAATCATCTTACTGTTTTCCCGATACATACTTTTGATCTGAATCAATATTTGGATCAATTCTTTATCTAAATCCGCTTCTTTCAATCTTGGTTCTTTATTTTAAATTCTGGTGAATAGTGCACAACGTCTCGTATAAAAACAGTGCGAGCTGGAGAGCTTGATTGTCCGCAGGACAATCAGGCGTTGCAAGCGAGCACGGAACTTCGATTCGAGACAGGTTT
>NZ_JBOJLM010000060.1:0-727 GCF_050750585.1 Salinimicrobium sp. WS361 | reverse complement strand
GTGGTATTTCCGTCCTCATCGATGAAGCTAAAAGTTCCGGCAGAAGCATCTGTTGAAATTGAAGTCAGAGTCTCATAGTTGTCGATAATAGTGGAAAGAAGAATCTCTGAGGTATTCCCATCCTCATCAGTATAAGTAAGTGTTCCGTCGTTATTATCAACTAAGGTAGTTACCGTTTCCTGGAATTTTACTAATGCAGCAACATCAAACGTACTGATAGTTCCGTCCTCATCGGTGAAGCTAAGAGTTCCGGCAGAAGCATCTGTTGAAACCGAAGTTACAGTTTCGTAGTTGTCGATAATGGTGGAAAGAAGAATCTTTGTGGTATTGCCATCCTCATCTGTATAGGTAACTGTTCCGTCATTATTATCAACTAAGGTAGTGACCGTTTCCTGGACTTTTACCAATGCAGCGACATCAAGGGTTGTGGTATTTCCGTCCTCATCGGTGAAGCTAAGAGTTCCGGCAGAAGCATCTGTTGAAACCGAAGTTACAGTTTCGTAGTTGTCGATAATGGTAGAAAGTAGAATCTCTGTGGTATTCCCATCCTCATCAGTATAAGTAAGCGTTCCGTCGTTGTTATCAACTAAAGTAGTGACGGTTTCCTGAGCTTTTACCAATGCAGCAACATCAAGGGTTGTGGTAGTTCCGTTCTCATCGGTGAAGGTAACGGCGCCGGTAGTAGCATCTGTCGATATAGAAGTTACAGTTTCGTAGTTGTCAATAA
>NZ_JBOJLM010000059.1:0-738 GCF_050750585.1 Salinimicrobium sp. WS361 | reverse complement strand
TACCAAAACAGATAAAATCGATGCCCAGCTCATCAGCAGGGAACTCAAGGATGGCCGTCTGGAAAGCATTGTAGTTCCCGATAAAAAACGAGAAGAGCTTCGCAGCCTGTTCCGTCGCCGAAATGATCTCGTTAAAGATTTGCGTCGCATCAAATCCATGATCAAAATGCAGTTACTCTACTTTGGGATCAAAGTACCTGAAGAATTTGATAATGACCACTGGAGCCACAAATTCCGTAACTGGCTGGACAACCTACCTTTTGATTTCCCAACAGCCAGAGAGACCTTAAACAGCCGCATGCGCAGCTTCAGATTTATAGATCAGGAGAAACGTCAGGTTACTAATCAGCTACGGGCATATTGTCGTAAACATTATAAAAAGGATTATTATCTTCTAAAAAGTATTCCGGGAATTGGAGGAATTGTTGCTGTGGGCATTATCTCAGAACTTGGAGATCTTCGCCGGTTCAATTCCTTAAAACACCTGGCCGGATACATTGGTATTGCCCCAGGAATGCATCAAAGTGGTGCTTCAAATAAAGCCATGGGTATGAATCCCAGGTCTCACCGCTTGATCAGATCCTATTTTGTGGAAGCTTCCTGGCAGGCCATTCGCACCGACCCGGTGATGCAGGCTTACTACCGCACACATCTAGGAAAAGATGACAAAAAGATTATTATAAAAATCGCTCACAAACTCTTGAGTAGAACTCTTGCAGTTATAAAAACAGAAACTCC
>NZ_JBOJLM010000058.1:0-775 GCF_050750585.1 Salinimicrobium sp. WS361 | reverse complement strand
GGCAGAGCCGTTGTCGATCATCGCCGGAATAATGGTCGCGTTTCCTTCGGCATCCAGTTGAACTGTGATGTTTTGGATTGCAACTACAGGAGCTACGTTATCTTCTACAGTAACAATTGCTTCGGAAGAAGTAGTATTCCCGTTGTTGTCTTCAACAGTAAGAACAACCGTGTTCACCCCAACATTTGAGCAGTCAAAAGTGTCAATATCAAGAGACATTTCTAAAATCCCGCAGGCATCGGCAGAACCGTTGTCGATCATCGCCGGAGTGATAGTCGCGTTTCCTTCGGCATCCAGTTGAACAGTGATGTTTTGGATTGCAACTACAGGAGCTACGTTATCTTCTACAGTAACAATTGCTTCGGAAGAAGTAGTATTCCCGTTGTTGTCTTCAACAGTAAGAACAACCGTGTTCTCCCCAACATTTGAGCAGTCAAAAGTGTCATTATCAAGAGACATTTCTGAAATTCCGCAGGCATCAGCAGAACCGTTGTCGATTTGATCTGGCTTGATAGTGGCGTTTCCTTCGGCATCCAGTTGAACAGTGATGTTTTGGATAGCAACCACCGGAGCTACTTTGTCTTCTACAGTTACGATTGCTTCGGAAGAAGTAGTATTCCCGTTGTTGTCTTCAACAGTAAGAACAACCGTGTTCTCTCCAACATTTGAGCAGTCAAAAGTGTCATTATCAAGAGACATTTTTGAAACTCCGCAGGCATCAGCAGAACCGTTGTCGATCATCGCCGGAGTGATAGTCGCGTTTCCTTCGGCATCT
>NZ_JBOJLM010000057.1:0-803 GCF_050750585.1 Salinimicrobium sp. WS361 | reverse complement strand
GCGTTAGTTTTTTTTTGAAATATATGTTTTGAATTCTTCAATTTCCATTGTTTGAAATTCACCATATACTCTGTTCTTATGAAAGAACCTTTGTCCCGATTTGAATAACTTCGATTTATGGTAATCAGCAGTTTCATCCATTACCTCTTTCCTTAATTTCATCATTTGGAGTAAACTTTCAAGTATTAGTTCATTTGCTTTTTGATTAATATTAGTATGAAATGGCATGTATAACTTTTTACCAACGTTCACAAATACTAAATTCGCTTTTGGAACAAAATCTTCAGCTAGATATCTTATTTCAATATTTATACGGTGCTCTTCTCTTGTCCAATCCAACCAGTGACTTCCAATGGTTTGGACTTGACAATCATCAATTAAAATTCCTTCAGGACCGGATAAACCGTCTAAAATTGGTTTAATTATGTTGTCAATATCAGGTGAATAGCCACTTTCATATCTTTCTTGTTCGTGCAACATCCACTGAATTTCAACTTTAACGTCACCACTTAGAAGATAATTAAGTTTACTAGTGACTTTTCGTATTTCTGTTTTCACAAGTTCTTTCCTTCTTGAACTTGATTGTAAAGAAACAGGTTCCAACATAAAAGAGAGCGTAAGGAACCCATATTCAGGCGGTTCATTTGAGTAATTATTAAAATTATAGTTATTCATTTTTCAAAATTAACGCCAACGTCCCGTATAAAAAATAGTGCGAGCTGGCGAGCTTGATTGTCCGCAGGACAATCAGGCGTTGCAAGCGAGCACGGACTTTCGAATTGAGACAGGTTTGAGCATTTTTT
>NZ_JBOJLM010000056.1:0-874 GCF_050750585.1 Salinimicrobium sp. WS361 | reverse complement strand
ACCTGAGTTAACCTTTCCACTGAGCAGGATAGTTTTTCTAATCTTTCCAGTTCGTTTTGTGTAAGGAAATCTCTTTCTTTCTTGATTATTTTAGGTTTGAATTTTACAAATGGATCTTTTGTAATCCATTCCATATGAAAGGCCATGGTTACCATCTTTCTCAATCTCTGAATATGTTTCATGATGGTGTTGTTGCCAATTTGTGCTTGATAATGTTTCGGCTTATAGGAGCGCAAAAAGCTTTCGAAACCAATTATAAAACCATAATCAAGATTTTTAAGTAGGTAGTCTTTAGATTTATACTCTTTTTGAATGTACTCCATAATATAGTTTTGACTCGTCTTGAAGTGGCGCATAGTAGCAGGATTCAGAACGTGTTGCATCTTTTCATTATGATATGCTATTAATTCCTTTATTGAGGTATGATTCTCATCTTCTCCTAAAAAACGAGATTTTACGGATGTAGCGCTAACTGCCTCATTGTTGGCTTGGAGGTCCATGTAAGACTGAAAAATTTGCGTCCTTGTTTGTTCGATGAACCGATTTATCTGGAGTGAACCTGGATCTTTGGATTTTAATCGTCCTTTGTTTTTATCCCATTTTTTTATGTCAACTTTTGTTTTTAAACTGATATTAACTCTTTTCCGGTTGACGACAATTCGGGCATAAATTTCGGCCATATTGTCTTTAGCTCTGGAGGAGTTAACCCAGAACAAGATAGAAAATGTTTGTTTTGAAGTCATAGTTGTTCGTCTTAAAGGTGAATAATCAGTAAAGACGAAAGTCAAATCAACTATATAAGAAAGTTAATAATTTTAACAAAGCGGTCAACAAATTTCTTAAAACTATTTTTGTTGACCGATTTGTTGACCTC
>NZ_JBOJLM010000055.1:0-875 GCF_050750585.1 Salinimicrobium sp. WS361 | reverse complement strand
CTTTCTGTAGCCTTCGATCTTCCTACTCACCGCGGTTACGACAGTGACCACGAAAGAGTGGTGGGAGATGTTGGTAAAGCAGGGGTTGCCATAGACTCGGTAGAAGACATGAAGGTGCTCTTTGACCAGATCCCGCTAGACCAGATGTCGGTTTCCATGACCATGAACGGGGCAGTACTTCCGGTGCTTGCGTTTTATATAGTTGCCGCTGAAGAACAGGGTGTAAAACCTGAACTGCTTTCAGGAACCATTCAAAATGACATTTTAAAGGAGTTTATGGTAAGGAATACTTACATCTATCCTCCTACTCCTTCGATGAAGATCATTTCTGATATTTTTGAATATACTTCCAAAAATATGCCTCGCTTCAACAGCATTAGTATCTCTGGATACCACATGCAGGAAGCAGGTGCTACCAGTGAGATTGAACTCGCATATACATTAGCCGACGGACTCGAATACATCAGGAAAGGTCTTGAAGCCGGAATGGATATAGACAGCTTTGCACCAAGATTATCATTCTTCTGGGCCATAGGGCTCGATCATTTTACCGAGATCGCCAAAATGCGTGCAGCCAGGATGCTGTGGGCAAAACTGGTAAAACAGTTTAACCCGAAGAACGAAAAATCTCTTGCGCTTAGAACCCACAGCCAAACCAGCGGCTGGAGTTTAACCGAGCAGGATCCTTTCAACAACGTGGCACGTACCTCTATAGAAGCCGCAGCTGCTGCTTTTGGTGGTACCCAGAGTTTGCACACCAATGCCCTTGATGAGGCTATCGCTCTACCTACAGATTTCTCTGCAAGGATTGCCAGGAACACCCAGCTGCACCTGCAACAGGAAACCCAGATCACCAGGACTGTAGATCCATGGGC
>NZ_JBOJLM010000054.1:0-977 GCF_050750585.1 Salinimicrobium sp. WS361 | reverse complement strand
TACCAAAACAGATAAAATCGATGCCCAGCTCATCAGCAGGGAACTCAAGGATGGCCGTCTGGAGAGTATTGTGGTTCCCGATAAAAAACGAGAAGAGCTTCGCAGCCTGTTCCGCCGCCGGAATGATCTCGTTAAAGATTTGCGTCGCATCAAGTCTATGATCAAAATGCAGTTACTCTACTTCGGGATCAAAGTACCTGAAGAATTTGATAATGACCACTGGAGCCATAAATTCCGTAACTGGCTGGACAACCTACCTTTTGATTATGGCACTGCCCGTGAGACCTTAAACAGCCGCATGCGTAGCTTCAGATTTATAGACCAGGAGAAACGTCAGGTTACTAATCAGCTACGGGCATATTGTCGTAAGCATTATAAAAAGGATTATTATCTTTTTCAGAGGGGTCAACATGCTCCTGAATAATTTTTCCAGCCAGCTTTTTTTATTTTCTAAAGGGGTCAGCATCCGCCGGAATGACAGATACCTAAAAGGTGATCTTCAGAGGGGTCAGCTTAGTCCTGAATATCCACTTTTAAAAAGTATACCGGGAATTGGCGGAATTGTTGCCGTGGGAATTATATCAGAACTTGGAGATCTTCGCCGGTTCAATTCCCTGAAACAACTGGCCGGATACGTTGGTATTGCGCCAGGAGTACATCAAAGTGGTGCTTCAAATAAAGCCATGGGAATGAATCCCAGATCCCACCGTTTGATCAGATCTTATTTCGTGGAAGCTTCCTGGCAGGCCATTCGCACCGACCCTGTGATGCAGGCTTATTATCGCACGCATTTAGGAAAAGATGACAAAAAAATCATTATAAAAATCGCTCACAAACTCTTGAGTAGGACTCTTGCAGTTATAAAAACAGAAACTCCCTATGAGATAGGAGTGGTATCATAATATCAAGAAAAAGTAATATAAACCAGCTCAAACCACTTAAGCCTGTATCACAAAACACTGTACGTGGCCAATTGC
>NZ_JBOJLM010000053.1:0-1028 GCF_050750585.1 Salinimicrobium sp. WS361 | reverse complement strand
TTAACGTGAGTTCGACTTAAGCAGATAACCTTTGCTCTATAATTTCCAGGTTTAAGGAAGGTTTTTTAGGAAAGAAGCTGTAGGCGATTAGCCCAGAGAGCAGGTTTGATAGGAAGTTATCAAAACTTCTATGCCTGGTATGCTCGATTTGGCACATGTTCTTCAGCTCGTCATTTACTGTTTCGATGATGGCCCTTTTTTTCAACATCACCTTATCGTAGGTGTGCATCAGGCTGTTCTTCATGTTCTTTCTGATCTTGGTGACCAGATGGACCCCATCCACAAAAAGTTTTTCAAAGAGGTCTTTGCCTATGTAACCTTTGTCGCCATAAAGCTTTCCCATAATCTTTTTATGGAAATTATCGTTTTTTAAAGGTTCCCTGTCATCCACATTGCCCTGTGTGAGCATGAAATCCAGGATTTCACCTTTGTCATTGATGATCAAATGGAGTTTGAACCCAAAGAACCATCCTATGGAACATTGGCCTTTGGCAGCCATTCCTTTAAAAGTCTTGTGCTGCTTTTCCCTCTTGATATGGCACGATCTCAATGGTGTGGAATCTATAAAAGAAATACCTGTGCATTTTCCCAAACAGCACATTTTCAGGAATAGCGCCATTGGCACCACTGCTTTTTGTTGTAGTTCCACAAAGCGGTTGTATGATACTGTCTCAGGAAATTCACTTTTTAAATGGGGTTTTACATAGAACAGGTAAAAGTGCTTCAGGTTCCTGAAATTCCCGGAATGGAACAGCACCATAAGAGTCATTACTTCACTAGTTGAGAGTTTCGATTTCTTGTTCCTTCTTTTGATGCTGGAATCAGCTTCCAAAAGATGTCCTTGCTGGGCTTGTTCAAATTCTTGATGGAACTCATCAATAAAACAAAAAATTTCAGTAATTTTATCAGTAGAAATCATAAGCAGAATATCAGTTAAATATTTTAATGCTAAACACTTAAATATACTGCTTTTTCTTTGGTGTTCAACCACCCAAATTTTCACTTTTTCTTATATCGAACTCACGTTA
>NZ_JBOJLM010000052.1:0-1081 GCF_050750585.1 Salinimicrobium sp. WS361 | reverse complement strand
GTGCAATGGTTTTTTTATGCCTGGCTATTAATCCGCAGATCCCGATAAGATTTTTTATTCAGATTAATTTTCACGTTGAAATAACAATTACCCCCATCCTCAACCGGTAGCAACAATTCCTTTTTCCAATTCTCATCGTAAAATTCCTTACAAGATAAATTTACCCAAACCTCTTTTTCACCTTTTTCATTTACTATCGGAATATACTGACGATAATAATTCTCTGTCTCCAATTCAAATCCAGTTTCGGACCATTTATTTTCAGGATTCTCGGCGTTTTGTTTTTGTAAAGCTTCTTTTTGAATTTGATTATTCTCATCTACAGCTCTCTCTAAAATTTCTTCAACCGTCTTTAATTCATCAACATTTAAATCTGTCGGTTCTCCATTTTCAAAGGGATGTGACATTTCCTTTTTATATTCTACAACAGAATAAAGGGAATCTGCAATAGCAAATTCAGTATTGGAGTCCGTGGGATTATCTGTCCTTGCACTATTTTGACAAGAGATAGAAAAAATCCAAAGGCTTATGGTTAAAAATTTTATCATTTTGAGGTTTTTAACTATTGCACCACGTCCCGTATAAAAAATAGTGCGAGCTGGCGAGCTTGATTGTCCGCAGGACAATCAGGCGTTGCAAGCAAGCACGGATTTTCGAATTAAGACAGGTTTGAGCATTTTTTTTATACAATGTTACCTCACGTTTTATAATCCGCTGTGACCATTCCAGCCATGAGTAAATGTTCATATTTTCCCTAACATCCAGCTTAAACCGAACTGATGCTTCCACGTCCGAGTAAAGTCCGCTTCGTGATCGACCAGAACCTTTGCCAAATAGAGGTCTCAAAAATGGCTTTTAGGAACCGACTTTTCGAACCGAAAACTGCGATTGGAATTATCAGAAACCTTACCTCTCAAAAATGGCAAAAAAGAACTGTCTTTTCGAACTCAGAATGTGAGGTAACGTCTCGTATAAAAACTGTGCGAGCTGGCGAGCTTGATTGTCCGCAGGACAATCAGGCGTTGCAAGCGAGGAGGGAGTTTCGATTTGAGACAGGTTTTAAGCATTGTTTTTAGCATCA
>NZ_JBOJLM010000051.1:0-1261 GCF_050750585.1 Salinimicrobium sp. WS361 | reverse complement strand
CCAACCGCCAACCGCCAACCGACAACCGACAACCGACAACCGACAACCGCCAACCGACAACCGACAACCGACAACCGACAACCGACAACCGACAACTCTGAAAAATCTAATCTACATAGGTAACCAACTATCAACTCGGGGAGGCTCTCCTACCTCCATCGACATCTTGGCACCATTACTTAGAAAAGAATGTTTCCAGGTAAAAACAGCTTCCGCAAAAAAGAACAAATTCCTTCGCCTGATAGAAATGCTCCTGTTAGTGTACAGGAACAGAAGAACTACCGACTTCGTGCTCATAGATACCTACAGCACGCAAAACTTCTGGTATGCGTATGCTGTTGCCAGCCTCTGCCAAAAGCTGCACCTTAAATACATTCCCATCCTCCACGGAGGGGAACTTCCCGCCCGACTCGAAAATTCTCCTAAGGTGTCAAAAAAGGTATTTGAGAAAGCATTTTTAAATGTGGCTCCGTCGCTGTACCTAAAGACTGTTTTTCAGCAAAAAGGTTTTTTAAACATTCAATATATTCCCAACAGTATCCACCTGGAAAATTATCCTTTTAAAGAACGATTTCAACTTCGTCCCAGACTACTATGGGTAAGAGCATTTGCTGAGATCTATAATCCGTTGCAGGCTTTAAAAGTGCTGGAGCTGCTGTTGCCCGATTATCCTGATGCCGAATTATGTATGGTAGGTCCGGTAAAAGACGATTCCTGGAAAAATTGTATTCGCTACTCCAGGCTGCACAGTCTGCCGGTGCGTTTCATGGGAAGGTTAGCCAAAGAAGATTGGATTGCATTATCTGAAGCATACGATATTTTTTTAAACACTACCAACATAGATAATACCCCTGTGAGTGTAATTGAAGCTATGGCCCTGGGGTTGCCTGTAGTTTCCACAAACGTGGGCGGACTTCCATACCTCATAACTGCCGATATAGATGGGGTGCTGGTTCCTCCAAATGATCCCGAACGAATGGCAGAGGCCATAAAAAATATGCTTAAGCGGCCGGAGCATTCTCTGGAAAGAACCCGCGCTGCGAGGAAGAAGGTGGAGGCTTTTGATTGGGAGAGGGTTAAGGTTTTGTGGAAGGAAGTGTTAGCCAGGTAAGATTAAGCATTATAAGGCAAAAGTTCTCAGTTGTGAGTTCTCAGTTGTGAGTTCTCAGTTGTGAGTTCTCAGTTGTGAGTTCTCAGTTATGAGTTCTCAGTTGTGAGTTCTCAGTTGTGAGTTCTCAGTTGTGAGTTCTCAGTTGTGAGT
>NZ_JBOJLM010000050.1:0-1436 GCF_050750585.1 Salinimicrobium sp. WS361 | reverse complement strand
AGCATTGTTTTTAGCATCAATGAAAAAGCAGTAATCGAGTATCTTTAAAATTCACCATAAACTCTAAAGATATGATAACTCGAGTTACTGCCTTACCAAAGCTATTCATTGGAATCGACATCCACAAGAGGAGCTGGAAAATACACTGTAGCACAGACCTTTTTGCTGGGAAATCTTTTACTATGCCTCCAGATCCAAATGAGTTGCTGAAGTACGTTCAAAAACATTTTCCGGACCACCAGGTATCTACTGCTTATGAAGCCGGTTGTTGTGGTTATTCTGCACATCGCAGCTTTGTGAGCTTTGGTTGGGAATCGTTAGTTGTGAATCCTGCCGACATTCACCGGAAAGGAAAAGAACGCTACACCAAAACCGATCGAATCGATGCGCAGCTCATTAGTCGCGAACTCAAAGACGGCCGACTGCAAAGTATCATAGTTCCCGATATAGAACGTGAAGAACTTCGAAGTCTGTTTCGTCGCCGCAATGATCTGGTGAAGGATCTACGGAGAATTAAGTCTCTGATAAAAATGCAGTTGCTCTATTACGGAGTCAAGGTTCCACCCGAATTTGATAATGATCATTGGAGCCATGAATTTCGTCATTGGGTAGATAGCCAGGAATTCGAGTATGGTACTGCCAGGGAATCCCTGGCCAGTAAAATGCGTGATTTCCGTTTCACTGATAAGGAGCTTCGTGATATTTCCAGTAAGTTGAGAGCCTATTGCCGTACACATTTCAAACAAGATTATTACCTGCTAAGGAGCATTCCGGGGATTGGAGGTATTGTAGCAGTGGGTATTATTGCCGAGCTTGGTGATCTAAGGCGTTTCAGCAGTCTTAAACATCTTGCAGGTTATATAGGGCTGGCTCCCAATATTTACGAGAGTGGTGCTAATTCTAAATCTAAAGGGATGAACCCGAGATGCCATAGACTCATCCGCTCTTATTTTGTGGAGGCTGCCTGGCAAGCCATAAGGACAGATCCCGTGATGCAGACTTATTACCGCCAGCACCTGGGTAAGGACGTCAAGAAAATAATAGTTAAGGTGGCTCACAAATTATTAAGCAGAACCTTAGCCGTAATAAAAACTAAAACTCCTTATGAAATTGGGGTGGTAGCATAAATATAAATCAATGACCAAGCTCAAAATATTAGAAGCCCATACCACAAAACAACGTAGGTGGCCATTTCAGGATCACATTTTTTAGCTAGTGGATGGGCTTATTTAACCAATCATAATGATGCTGGTGGCGCTAATAGAAGTGACCACAAATAGGATGCGGAGCGGGTTATTATGCATTTAATTTCTACTGAAGCAAAGCTTCATCAAAAATTAAATGTGCTAAAAAATTATAAACTATTGAAATAAAGAGAATTAAATATTAATTTTAGAAGAGAAGCCGATTATTGCTTTTCATAGGATATGTTGTTG
>NZ_JBOJLM010000049.1:0-1438 GCF_050750585.1 Salinimicrobium sp. WS361 | reverse complement strand
CACTGGCTACAACAATGTATATAAAAAATAGGCGAAATAGTAGTAAATCCAAGGGTTATGACTCTTATCAGACTTTGTGCTTAACCGAAAATTTGGTGCTTCGAAATCGCCTACTTTTCATATACGGGACGTTGTGTGCAAGCAAAACAGACATTCTGCTAGAAATAAAAACAAGGAAATGACAATTGACATAAATTTTAATGTTAACTCTGATGCTCGTGGTGGAGACCCTGACAGTACAAGTCCGACTTTGAGAAAATATCATAAAATTCTTTGGAGTAAACCTTTGCCAAACGGAAAAAATTTTGAGCTGACTACAAAAAAAACTGGAGCTTATTTATATCATAAATCGGAACTTGGAGAATTCACGTTAGGTAGTGATGCAATAACCCACTCGTACAGAAATCAGAAAAGAAAACAATGGTTAATAGAACAAGTTTCTAACGAAGTAGATGAACTTTTTGACATTGGATGTACAATTGGAGCTTACATTGTTTTTCCAAAAAATAAAATTCACAATAAATTCACTATCAATCAAGCAAGAGGTGTAAACTCCCTAATTGACGACAGATTTGATTTGACATTGGAATGTATTCGTCTATTTTACGAAGAACAAGAAAATCCTCTTTATGACACATTTTTAAGATATAAAAACTTCTTTGATTTGTTTGAGACCTTTAATGGCTATGTGGGTTTCTTTTTGCTTAATGACCTTCTGGACGAAAATCAAAATGTTAAATTCTATTTACCATTTGATAATTTCAAATCAAGACCTGTTTTTAACGGAATTGAGGACTATCAATTATATAAAAAGAGAGTTACAAATTTTGTGGCATCTAGAAACAACCGAATTGAAAATTATATAAAACAGGTTGGAAAAATGCCAGCACACAACAATGAATAACACAAATTGCGGAATACCTCTCAAAAATGGCATTTTTGACTATCTTTTAAAATAGAGTTTAATGGACAGTTTTTTCTGTCCATCCCGCAACTTGTGTTATTCGGGACGTTGGCAAAAATTTAAAGTCGTAAACAATAACAATATTTCAAATGGAAAAAATCTGGATAATTTTAATAGCAATAGCAACTTTTCTAATAATCAACCTGATTTACTATAAAAGTATGAGAGGTTATGTGGGAAACGCATTTGGTAAAAAGTGGTTAAAGATTTGGGGAAACAAAGTTTATTTCTGGCAAAGCGCAATATTTGTTAGCACAGGAGGTACATTTTTAATAATGTATATTCTAAAATTGTCTGATGTTTTAAAATTTTAGAATAACCTGAACACGCTCCGATTATAAGACCGACAGGAAAGGATAACGGACTGATAAATATTTGGGTTCCGCCTTCCAAAAGTTTATCCTTTGGATTTTAACGGACTCAAATAAATAAAATTCCGACACGAGCGGCTTGAGGTATAAAAAAACTTTTGCC
>NZ_JBOJLM010000048.1:0-1761 GCF_050750585.1 Salinimicrobium sp. WS361 | reverse complement strand
GTATCCTATGGTTTACACAAGTATTCAGGGATAGATTTTTTCTATTGATTTTGAGACTGATTTACTTTTTATATCCTGAACGTTTTTCTTTTTTGATTTTTGTGTCGTTTCATTTTTGAGTAGTGGATTCGATTTCATGATTCTATTTTTTGATTTACTTCCCATAGAGCCTTCACTGTTATCTTTTTTGATGCTGAACTCCTTTACAATATCCAGGCTTGGTAAAAGACGTATAAATAGAGTGTAGCGAAGCGGAACTCGGCTTTATGCCGTCTCCAAGAATGGATATTGTTGTTTTGCTTCCTAAAAAAGAAACAGTGAGGCGGGAGGTAGTTATCAAAATAGTTGATGAGAAGAATCCAACTACCCTGAAACGACACAAAGCATTTAGGAAATCCGCTGAGGCCTTAAATTGGGTTCCTTTACGACAATAGGGTATCCTGTCCCTAAATGGAACTTTATGCCATTGGGCTTAACATAATCCTAAAAATTTAGAGGCTTACTCTATGATGCGTATTTCATCGTATTGACATAAGGGCTCTGACGTTCTATTACTGCGAAAGCTCTGGCAAGCAATTTATTTCTTATGATGTTCAAAGTGCTCATTTTATTCTTGCCTTTTTCTAATCGTCTCTGGTAAAAAGTCTTCATCTCCGGACTACATTGAATGGCCGATGTCGCACACAGATGTAATAAAGCTTTGCCTTCAAGGTTGGCCAAACGGCTTACTTTGGTCTTTCCTCTGATGCTTGTTCCCGAACTATGTGGAAAGGGAGCGATCCCTATATAGGAAGCAAATTTCCTCCATGTTTTAAAAGAAGTAAAGCCCATGGTGTATACTATTAAGAATCGGGCGGTAACTTTTCCTATTCCCTTTATACTTATTAAAAGCTTCTGCATTTCTTTAAGTTCCGGATCTTCTCGTATGATCCTGTCCATTTCTTTCTCTATGGCACTTATTTTTTGTGCAAGGACTTTCATGATCTCCTGCTGTGCTTGAAAGATAAATTCTTCATCTTCAAAAACTTCCTTCTGCTCTTTTAGAGCTCCCATATAGCTTGCGTGCTGAACTACCAGTTTTTTGCGAAGAGACATTAGGCGTTTAAGCTTTGACAATGCCTTTTTTGGTTTCTGGTGAGGTTTGACCTCTTCGCGTATTCTATAACCGTATAAAGCTATTCTTTTGGCGTCTGCCTTATCATCCTTGCCCCTTGTGATTCCCATGGAACGTTTAATTTCCAAACCAGAAGCCACATGGATACGATATCTCTTTTCATCCAACCTCTGGGTCAATCGATAAGAATAGAGTCCAGTATGTTCGAAGACAAACAAAATATTTTCTTTAGCAAATCCGGAATTTTCAATCGCCCATGCAGATAATTGATCAATTCCTTCAAGATCATTTTTAAATTTTTCCTGCATTCCACAACCGTGGATGCAGCAATCCAATGTTAGCTTACTTACATCAATACCGATAACTTCCATTTTTTTTATACAATATTTAAGGTTAATAAATAGGTTGCTTAAACTAAGACCTTTAAGAGCCATGGCTAAAATCCTATATGGTTCTGACAACCGTTTATAAAGAACGGGGACTAATACTCTACATAGGCCATCAGCCTTGCCGTCGCCGAAGTTCACCCCGCTCTTTTTTATATAGATTTAAAGTTATTGACAATTTCATGAGTTATTAGTCTCCCCCAGACCCCCTCTTTTCAACATCATTATCATATAGAAATAATTTATAGAACAAATCTAAAG
>NZ_JBOJLM010000047.1:0-1773 GCF_050750585.1 Salinimicrobium sp. WS361 | reverse complement strand
TCCCGTATAAAAACAGTGCGGCGATTGCCGGCGATGATTTTCCGCAGGAAAATCAGACGCAGCAAGTACGCAAAGTTTCCATTCAAGACAGGTTTAAGCATTGTTTTTATACATTGTTACCAACTGGCTTTTTTGAGAATTAATACGAAAGTTCAATATCGGAATCACTTGCTTTGCTAACAATTTCAATTAACCGTTCATTATATTTTTCCTCCATCCCCAATTCATTTATTCCGCTTAAAGCAGAATAAAACATTTTCTCCAATGCTATATAATAGTTTTCTTCCCAATATCCAAAGTCTTCAATAACATCCAGGCAACAGGCTACATAATGTAATTCTAATTCCACACTAAGCTCAGTAATCTTCAATTTTTGAACAGATCGTATTACTTTTCGAGCTTCAGCTTCCCGTAAAACCAAATTCCGTCCATTGGGATAAACATATTTTTCAATTTCTTTTTTATACTTTCCTGCAAGTTCCTCTATTTCTCCAGTGGCAAAAATGTCCAAGTAGGTTTTAACAGCTGGAATTTTTTTGTACATCTCCGAAATTATTTTAACGAGTTCGGGTTTGTCCATTCCATTTAATTCTTTCTTTACCTCTTTTAATGGCATTATCCGCGATTTGATTTTTTGTTCAGCTTGTTGGTAACGTTCTCATATAAAAACAGTGCGAGCTGGCGAGCTTGATTGTCCGCAGGACAATCAGGCGTTGCAAGCGAGCAGGAAGTTACGAATTGAGACTGAATTCAGCATTGTTTTTATGTGTTGTTGTAAACTGGGCTTTTTTCTCTTTAAATTATCAGTTAGTTTTAGTCCACTGAAAATTGATCAGTCCGTTTTTTTAAAATTTCCCTTTTGAAAATCTATTTTTTGAACAAAACTGGATTTAGTGAGTTCCGCTTGTCCGGCATCAAAAATATTGAAACAGATTTCGATTTTTCACCTTTCTAAAATGCCATTTTTTTGCCTGGTTTACAACGGTCTCGTATATTCGTCAGTTGTGGTAGTGAAGATACGGATTTGTCCGATTTAGATTTTTAATTCCTGATTTGTATTAAACTTTCTTTTAGCTTAATGGCCACAATTGCGAATATGCGTTGTTGTGGTTAGTATTTATTCGATCCACACCATACTAGAGCAAACTTTTTCCCACTCGGTTTTTTCTTTCTTTAATAAAGTAAATTCTCCTCCATATCTCCCCTCTGTATAATAAATAGCGAATTGATCATTTCTGAATTTTACAGGTTCCGATATTCGAACAGTTCTATCATTTTTATTATTTGTAAACGCTGACCGATTCTTAATTTTTGAAAAGTCAAATTTTTTAGAATAGACACCTTTAAACTTTTCTTTAAGAATATTAATTTCGTTTTCTGTCAGTTTAGCATTATTTCTATCAAAGGAAGGTGTGCAAAGGTCAAATTGTGTAGTGCTCCTATTTAAGAAATTTGCTATTGGAACTCCATCATATCTAGAAGAAGTTGTTTTGTAATAAATTTTTGTTTTTTTATTCCCACCCGATTTAGTGAGGGAATTAATTATTTCATAGGAATTATCATTTGCTATTTTTCCTGAACTACAACTAAAAAGTAAACTGGTAAAAATAACAGTAAATAAAATTTTAATTGTAAGCATTTTAGTTAGTTTCTTCATATAAATATTAACCACAACGTTCTCATATAAAAACAGTGCGAGCTGGCGAGCTTGATTGTCCGCAGGACAATCAGGCGTTGCAAGCGAGCAGGAAGTTACGAATTGAGACTGAATTC
>NZ_JBOJLM010000046.1:0-1785 GCF_050750585.1 Salinimicrobium sp. WS361 | reverse complement strand
TGTTGTTGTGGGTAGTTTTTTTATTCTCTAATGACTTTACCTGTGATTTTTTCAACTCGAAATGTAGTCTCAGGAAAGGAACCATTCGTTTGCGTTTCTTCAATTTCTCTGATCAGCTCCTCGGTGGCTTCAATTTTCGCTCCCGCTTCATTATAAAAAACCCAATTTTCACCAATAGTACTAAATAAAATTTCATCACCACCTTCACAAGACGTGTCCAGCGGGTATTTATCTAAATCGAATTTTCCTTTAGCTTTTATTTGTCCGTTCTCATAGAAGAAAATCCATTCTCCTGCTTTGTAGTTATAAAATCCGTCGCAAACTCCGCCAGTGCAACAATCGGTATATTTTCCAACTTTGTAATTCCCTGTACTCTTTTCTTGTCCATTTTTATAATATTCTTGCCACTGTCCGGCACGTAATCTGTAGAAAGGGAGATATTCATTAGCTAAATGTCCTTTTGCCTTTAATTCACCGGTTTCATAATTTATTACTTCTTCGTTTTCACTTAGCGCAGTCCGCTGTGAAGAACAGCCAATGGTAAAAATTAGAAAAGAAAATAACAGAATGATTCTCATAGGTTTGGTTTAATTACCCACAACGTCCCGTATAAAAACTGTGCGAGCGGGCGTGCGTGATTGTCCGCAGGACAATCCGCTAAGCAAGCGAGCTCGAAATTTCGATTTGAAACTGATTTAAGCATTGTTTTTATATGCTGTTGCCAACCGTTTTTTTTAATCCGATTATTCAACGTCGAAAATTAAAACAGGAGATTTTAAGGAAAATCAGTCGCGTGAAATATTATTAACGTCATTAATCAGATCTTCCTTCAACCAGTCCGAAAATTTTTCGTTTAGGCTTTCGATTTCGTTTCCTACAGCATCATCAAGGTCCTGCCCAGTTTTGCCTTTTTGCAATTCTAATATTTCAACTTGTCTTTTCAGAATTGCTTTTAAATGATATCCGTTCATAAGATTATCTGAATGAATCGTGATTAACAGAGCTGTAATATCAATTTTAAAATTTGGATTGTTCAATTCGTTTTTTATATCATCAAAATTCATATGAGTGTATTTTAAATGGTTGGCAACGTCTCGTATAAAAACAGTGCGAGCGGGCGAGCTTGATTGTCCGCAGGACAATCAGGCGTTGCAAGCGAGCACGGACTTTCGATTCGAGACTAATTTAAGCATTGTTTTTACGTTGTTGACAAACGTTTTTTTGTCCGCGGTCCTTTCGACTATCTTGGTTTGTAGATCCATTGGTTTATTTTTTGTCTCTCCCACTGTTCAACAGGCAACAAAGAATCCCGGGTCTTATTTTCAAGTCCCTCTAATTTAATACAGTCAAAAAGCATTATACTATCATTTCGTCTAATCAGACATTTGTTGCTGTTTGGATACTTTTCAAAAAAATCACCTTTTTTTATTGAATTTAATACATGCTGATCATTATTAATTTGTGCAGTTGTTTCTGATCGGTCGGTTTTAACTAAATCAATTACCAGTAATCCGCCTTTCCAAAGTTCTGTACTGGATACTTTTCCTGCTTTAGAAGGTGCAATAAATTCTTCTTTGTAAATCTCGGCGGATGTTCTATCGTCGCACGAATAAATCACTGTTCCAAAGAATAAAAGAATCAGATATTTTAATTTATTTTTCAATGGGTATTCTTTAATGTTTGTCAACGTCCCGTATAAAAACAGTGCGGCGATTGCCGGCGATGATTTTCCGCAGGAAAATCAGATGCAGCAAGTACGCTCAGACTTTCGATCCGACACTAAGA
>NZ_JBOJLM010000045.1:0-1888 GCF_050750585.1 Salinimicrobium sp. WS361 | reverse complement strand
ATTAAATTGACAGTGAATTAAGACCAAAAGAAGCTTATCACTTCATTTGTAAAAAGGCTCCTTATGTCGTAATTGCGTTTTGCCTTATAAGAGGCAAAATCTCTAGAAAGGAGGTGTTCCAGCCGCACCTTCCGGTACGGCTACCTTGTTACGACTTAGCCCCAGTTACCAGTTTTACCCTAGGCGGCTCCTTGCGGTGACCGACTTCAGGTACCCCCAGCTTCCATGGCTTGACGGGCGGTGTGTACAAGGCCCGGGAACGTATTCACCGCATCATGGCTGATATGCGATTACTAGCGATTCCAGCTTCACGGAGTCGAGTTGCAGACTCCGATCCGAACTGTGATAAGGTTTATAGATTCGCTCCTGGTCGCCCAGTGGCTGCTCTCTGTCCTTACCATTGTAGCACGTGTGTGGCCCAGGACGTAAGGGCCGTGATGATTTGACGTCATCCCCACCTTCCTCACGGTTTGCACCGGCAGTCTGGTTAGAGTTCCCGACATTACTCGTTGGCAACTAACCACAGGGGTTGCGCTCGTTATAGGACTTAACCTGACACCTCACGGCACGAGCTGACGACAACCATGCAGCACCTTGTAACTTGCCCGAAGGAAAAGGTGTTTCCACCCCTGTCAAGCTACATTTAAGCCCTGGTAAGGTTCCTCGCGTATCATCGAATTAAACCACATGCTCCACCGCTTGTGCGGGCCCCCGTCAATTCCTTTGAGTTTCATTCTTGCGAACGTACTCCCCAGGTGGGTTACTTATCACTTTCGCTTAGCCACTCAGCTCTCAATCGAGCCAAACAGCTAGTAACCATCGTTTACGGCGTAGACTACCAGGGTATCTAATCCTGTTCGCTACCTACGCTTTCGTCCATCAGCGTCAGTAAATTATTAGTGATCTGCCTTCGCAATCGGTATTCTATGTAATATCTATGCATTTCACCGCTACACTACATATTCTAACCACTTCATAATTACTCAAGGTATGCAGTATCAATGGCAGTTCTACAGTTGAGCTGCAGACTTTCACCACTGACTTACAAACCCGCCTACGGACCCTTTAAACCCAATGATTCCGGATAACGCTTGGATCCTCCGTATTACCGCGGCTGCTGGCACGGAGTTAGCCGATCCTTATTCATACGGTACCGTCAAGCCCCTTCACGAAGGGGTGTTTCTTCCCGTATAAAAGCAGTTTACAACCCATAGGGCAGTCTTCCTGCACGCGGCATGGCTGGATCAGGCTCTCGCCCATTGTCCAATATTCCTCACTGCTGCCTCCCGTAGGAGTCTGGTCCGTGTCTCAGTACCAGTGTGGGGGATCTCCCTCTCAGGACCCCTACCTATCGCTGCCTTGGTAAGCCGTTACCTTACCAACTAACTAATAGGACGCATACTCATCTTTTACCGCCGAAGCTTTAATATAGAAATGATGCCATTCCTACATACCATGGGATATTAATCCGGGTTTCCCCGGGCTATGCCCCTGTAAAAGGTAGATTGTATACGCGTTACGCACCCGTGCGCCGGTCGCCACCATCCGAAGACGTGCTGCCCCTCGACTTGCATGTGTTAAGCCTGCCGCTAGCGTTCATCCTGAGCCAGGATCAAACTCTTCATCGTTAAATCTTATATACTTTAACAACTACTAAAGGAATTCCTCTTCTTCATCTCACCTAAATGAGAATCAAAGCTCAAAACGTTCTTCTAGTCTTAATTCTTATTTGCATTTGTTACTCGAAAGTAACATACGCGCTGTCAATTCAATATGTCAATGAACTCCACCCCTCTGTCCTTCCGGACATCTCCCCTTAAAAAGGGGAGAAAAACTTCCGTTTTACAGGAGGCGCTTCTTGTTGAAATCAAAGGAGTCGAACCTTATT
>NZ_JBOJLM010000044.1:0-2263 GCF_050750585.1 Salinimicrobium sp. WS361 | reverse complement strand
TGGAAGTAAATGGAGATTTTACTCTCCACTTATGATTTCTATTCTGGTTGATTCGATTTTTTCAGTTGTTTTGTTCCCTTTTGACAATAGAACTCCTGTTACACCGTAAAGCAGCGTTGATCGGGAGGGCTATTTCTTCTGTGTTTTAATTTCTTTCAGCCATTGAACCGGAGGTCCGCGTGCAGTAAAAGTGGTAAGCGTAATGAGATTTCCCTTTTACAGGTCGGGCAAACCCGGTGTCGTAAAGGTGCTTTTTCCTTTAACTGGACAATACCTAAAATTTGCTGTAAAATGGGAAGGCTGTTCCTTTTGTGGTAGGAGCTTAAAATTCCGTAATGGCGAATCCGAACATAGCCTCTGGGAAGCACGTGCTGTACAAATCGCCTGATGAACTCTGCGTCCGATAGGCACATGTTAGATTTCCTTCCCCCGTGGCGGTAATCTTTGACAGAAAAGGTGATCTTTTCATTATCGATGTTTTTAAGTCGATGATTGCTGATAGCAATTTTATGGGTGTAGCGGCCAAGATATTCCACCACTTGCGAAGGACCTAAAAACGGACGTTTACAGTACACTACCCATTCATTTTTAAACAGGCTTTCATAAAAGCAGTAGGATGGTGATCCTAATTCCTTGCGCAGTTGGGCTACAAAGCGAGCCCTGAAGACTTTACTCATTGCCTTCACCGGGAACAGGTATTTTCCTTTATTCCTGGCTGATTTCCATTTGCCCGATTTTGTGATTCCTCCTCCGGGAACCACACAATGCAGGTGTGGATGCAGGGAGAGGTTTTGACCCCAGGTATGCAGAATGGCGACCATTCCGGGATTGGCACCCAGAAATTTGTGATTGGAGGAAAAACCTTTGATCACCTGCCAGGCTGTTTTAAACAATAAGCTGTACATCAGTTCCGGCCGGTAGAGGCACAGGCGATTGAGTTCTTGTGGCAGGGTAAAAACGACATGGAAGTACGGGACATTCAGAAGTTCCTCTTCCCGTGCCCGGATCCATTCTTCTCTCTTGTGTCCCTGGCACTTGGGACAGTGGCGGTTCCGGCAACTGTTGTAGCTAAGGTGTAGCCTGTGGCAGGAAGGATTGTTGCAACGGTCGATATGACCTCCCAGGGCCGATGTACGGCACTTGCGCAGGGCGTGCAGGGTTTTTACCTGCCAGCTGTTAGAACAATACCGGGATAAATGCTTGTGATTCCGTTCCAGTACCTGGGCTACCTCGTAAGCAGCTCGTTTCAAGGCTTACTCCTTGTAAAGCCGGTCCAGCGGACTGAATGGCTTTTGTCTACCTAGTTGTGCCACGTGAAGGTAGACAAGGGTGGTCTGGATGTCTGCATGACCCAAAAGATCCTTTACGCTCATGATATCCAGTCCCATTTCCAGTAGATGGGTGGCATAACTGTGACGCAAACTGTGTGTGGTGATTTCTTTTTGGATACCGCTGTGTTTGCGTGCCTCTCGTACGATCCATTGAACTCCTCTTGTGGACAAGGCAGTCGGATGATTTTCCCTGTCATAGCCATTGAAGCACCAGGTAGAAGGATTTTCTGCTGCGATGTACTTTTTCAGGCCACGGATCTGCAGCTTTGATAGGGGGACATATCGGTCTTTCCGTCCTTTGCCCTGACGGATGTGGAGCATTTTTCGATCAAAATCCAGATCCCTGAGATGAAGGTTGCGCAGTTCGAAACAACGCAGACCACAGCCATAAAGCATGGCAAGGACAAGGCGGTGTTTAAGAAGTTTTGGTGCTTTGAGCAACTGCTTTACCTCACTACGACTCAGTACCACCGGAAGCTTGTTGGGTCGTTCGATGGAGGGAAGCATCACCTGCATCTCTTTCATTCCATACATGCGATAAGCATACCTGAGACCGTAGACGGTATGTTTAAAGAAACTGTCTGATGGTGTTTTATGCTGTGATTTTAAAACGTGCAGGTAATCCAGGATTTGTTCCTCATCAAGATCGAGGGGACTGCACTTAAAATGAAGGGTAAGGTGCGCAAGGCAGCGGGAGTAGTTGGTAAGGGTGCTTTGACTTTTACCGGCCAGTTCAACAGACCGCTTTAATTTGCGGTACAATTCATTAAACTCAGGTACAGAATTACAGGCCCTCTCAATGAGGGTGCTACTTTTTTTTCATAACTTTCAATGTTTATTATTAGATACTTAAAGGTAGTGAATAGTGATCGAAAGGGTTTCTTGAAGCTACCTTTAGGTTTAGTTCAACAACGTATAAAAACAATGCTAAA
>NZ_JBOJLM010000043.1:0-2317 GCF_050750585.1 Salinimicrobium sp. WS361 | reverse complement strand
TAAACCTGTCTCAATTCGAAACTCCTTGCTCGCTTGCAACGCCTGATTGTCCTGCGGACAATCAAGCTCGCCAGCTCGCACTGTTTTTATATGAGAACGTTGTACAAAATGCCGCGGACTGAAAATATAAGAGCAGATTTTCAGAAGTAAAATTCAAAAAAAAGAAGAATTGAAAATACCTTTTTTGAGAGGTAAGCAAATTAACTTTTAAATTAAAGATCAGCGGATTCTCACTCAGCCGGATTTAATTTTAAAAAAATAAATTTTAGATTTAACCAGACTATTCACCGGAATTTCAACTCAGACGGGAAACTTTGGTCTCAAATAAATAACGAATTTCAGTTTTCAATTGAATGTTTGGTCTTACTCAGTCGTAATCGGATAAAAATCAAAATTTGACGAAGTCGAGAATTATTATCTCAACCAGGAGAATATAATAAAATATAAAAACGGCTTACTCAGACGTGCGGCACATTTGTACAACAACGATTAACAAAAATGGCTTTTTTGAGAGATAAATTCCTATTTTTAATTCCATAAGAAAGAACCGTTACGCCGGACAAGTGGAACTTCCCTACTCGCCACTTTCGTTAACCGGGACGTTGTAGCACATTTATAGAAATGAATGTAAAAAAAGAAATTCTGACTCTGATTATGATTATGACTTGTGGCTTAATCTCTGCCCAAGTTGAAATTAGAGGAACTGTGCTCTCCGAACTGACCGGAATGAAACCCGAAGCGGATATTTATATTGAGGTACTAAAAAGCAGACATCCAGGAACTATGGCGGATAGCCTGGGAAAATTCCGGTTAGAATATCTGGAGCCCAATAAAGAATACTTACTCAAGATCTCAGCATTCGGATTTCCTACTCAAGAATTTGAAGCGATCACAAATACTGGAATAACAAACGAACTTTTTTTACTTAAAGCAGAATGTGAATTTGATGCGGAAAAAGCTGATTCGGACTGGAAAAATGGAAAGCCAAAATTATTGCTTTTCGGATCTATTGCGCCAGTAGCAAACACTAAAGCTGACGAGCGTTTTGAAAAGAATTACAAAATTGAATATTACGATTTTGGTTGTACACCTCCAGCAATGGATTGCTTAAAATTATACAACGAAAGAATCTTCGAACTAATGGACGAGAAGTACGGAAAGGAATGGCGAAAAAAGGTTCGTCCTGACGTAGAGTATTTGAATTAAAACGTGCTACAACAACGGTTCCTATGAAAAGCAATAATCGGCTTCTCTTCTAAAATTAATATTTAATTCTCGTTATTTCAATAGTTTATATTTTTTTAGCGCGTTGAATTCTTATTGAAGCTTTGCTTCAGTTAGAATTCAATGCAAAATAACCCGCTCCGCATCCTATTTGTGGTCACTCTTCTATTAGCGCCACCAGCATCATTATGATTGGTTAAATAAGCCCATCCACTAGCTAAAAAATGTGATCCTGAAATGGCCACCTACGTTGTTTTGTGGTATGGGCTTTTAATATTTTGAGCTTGGTCATTGGTTTATTACTTATGCTACCACCCCAATTTCATAAGGGGTTTTGGTTTTAATTACTGCTAAAGTCCGACTCAGTAACTTATGAGCCACTTTAACTATTATTTTCTTGACATCCTTGCCCAGATGCTGGCGGTAATAAGCCTGCATCACAGGATCTGTCCTGATTGCCTGCCAGGCAGCCTCCACAAAATAAGAGCGGATGAGTCTATGGCATCTCGGGTTCATTCCCTTGGATTTAGAATTAGCACCACTCTCGTAAATATTGGGAGCAAGCCCTACATAACCTGCAAGATGTTTAAGGCTGCTAAAACGTCTTAAATCACCCAGCTCGGCAATAATACCCACTGCTACAATACCTCCAATCCCCGGAATACTCCTTAGCAGATAGAAATCCTGTTTGAAATGTGTACGGCAATAGGCTCTCAACTTACTGGAAACATCACGAAGCTCCTTATCAGTGAAACGGAAATCACGCATCTTACTGGCCAGTGATTCCCTGGCAGTACCGTAGACAAATTCCTGACTATCTATCCAATGACGGAAATCGTGGCTCCAATGATCATTATCAAATTCGGGTGGAACCTTGACTCCGTAATAGAGCAACTGCATTTTTATGAGAGACTTAATTCTCCGTAGATCCTTCACCAGATCATTGCGGCGACGAAACAGACTTCGGAGTTCTTCACGTTCTATATCAGGAACTATGATACTTTGCAGTCGGCCGTCTTTGAGTTCGCGACTTATGAGCTGCGCATCGATTCGATCAGTTTTGGTGTAGCGTTCTTTTCCTTTCCGGTGAATG
>NZ_JBOJLM010000042.1:0-2402 GCF_050750585.1 Salinimicrobium sp. WS361 | reverse complement strand
AACGAATCCTCCCTACCGGTCGGAAGCTTACTAAAGCCAAAATACAACAATTCTTATATTTAGGTAAACTTAAAATTTACCGTTATGTATAAAAAAAAGTAAAACGATAGTAGAGACCGCTATCGCAGAAGTTCCTGGCTTTGAAAGCCTTTGCGCACAACTTGGTAAGAGCTTTTCGATCAATGGGAAAGCCGCAAGTACCCTAAACAACTACAAGCGATGCCTGGCGCACCTGGGCCTGCACTACAAGCAAAGCCCGGAGACCCTCTCTACTGAAATGATCAATGATTATCTCTTTCATTGCCAAAACTTGCACAAAACTCCATCCGAAAGTTTTTTCAAGCACACTATTTTCGGCCTGCGGGCCATTTACAAGATCCTGGGCATGAAAGACAAGCAGGTCAAGCTTCCCCAAATAAAGCGACAGAACCAACTCCCTGTAGTGCTTAGCAAAGCCGAAGTACGCACCTTGCTCAAAGCGCCCAAATATCTCAAACACCGATTGATCCTAGGCATGTTATATGGATGTGGACTAAGGAGCTACGAACTCTGTGCCCTAAGGCTCTGCGATGTAGACTTTGACCGACAGACTGTTTTTATAAAAAAGCAGAAGGGCAAAGTTGATCGTTATGTACCACTGAGCAAACATCTGGCACGTGGACTTAAAAAATACATTGCAACGGAATCTCCAAAAACCTTCCTCTTCAACAGCCAGGTAACCGATGATGGTGCACCTAGGCCCATAACTCCCACCGCAATACAATGGGTCATAAAAGAGAACAGAAGCAAAGTAAATACCCACAAGACTATTACCGCCCATTGCCTGCGCCATACTTACGCCACGCACTTGCTGGAGGCAGGGCTCAATATTATCAGCCTGAAAGAACTTTTAGGACATGCTTTTATCGAGACAACGCTGGTATATTTACACGTTGCCAACACTGGGAGTTCACGAAAGTTTAGCCCCCTGGACACTCTTTTTCAATAATGCGCAGTCACTTTAAGGTGGCTGATGTGCTGGAGATGGAGCAGGATTATATCTCCTCCCAGGCATTTACGAGCTGGCACAGGCGTACCCTTCATGCCATCCGTAGATGCCGTACCCCTGCTATGGGCGGACATATCGATAAGTGCGATTGCTGTAATAAGCTCCACATCAGTTACAACAGTTGCAGGAACCGCCACTGCCCTACGTGTCAAGGCCATAAGCGTGAACAGTGGATACAGGCACGGGAAAGCGAACTGCTTAATGTTCCTTATTTTCATGTAGTCTTCACCCTTCCGTCCGAACTGAACGTGTTTGCTTTATCCCATCCCAAAATAATTTATGGAAGCTTGTTCAAAGCGGCCTGGGCCACCCTTAGACAGTTTGGGGAGAACCCGAAACACCTGGGCGGGCAAATGGGCATGATAGCCATCTTACACACCTGGGGCCAAAACCTGAGCCTGCACCCACACTTGCATTGTATTGTTCCCGGAGGTGCGGTAAACAGGTCAGGCAAATGGAAACCTGCAAAGAACAAGGGAAAATACCTGTTTAACGTGAAATCGATGGGTAAGGTATTCCGCGCTAAATATAGTGCGCTGCTGCGTCAGCAAAAGATACCCGTACCCCAGGAAATCTACGATAAACTCTTTGCTAAAAACTGGGTAGTGTATGCAAAGCAGCAATTCCACACCCCAAAATATGTAGTAGAATATCTGGGCCGTTATACCCATAAGATCGCAATAAGTAATTACCGGATAAAACATATAAACATATCCCAGAAAAAGGTAACCTTCCAGATTAAGGACTACAAGAAAGCAGGCCGGAAAGAACAACTTACGCTTACTGCGCGTGAGTTCGTGCGCCGATTTGCTTTGCATGTCCTGCCCAAAGGTTTTACACGGATAAGACATTACGGCATCCTGAGCAGTAGTTGGAAAAAGGATAAACTACCGGCGCTTCAAAACATCCTTGCAGGGGTGCCAGTAAAAGCTGTAGTAGAGAAGCCTCCATTGCTCCTGGGCAAATGTCCAAGTTGCAGAAAGGGAAAACTAATCACGGTTATGATTTTTGATAAGCGCGGTCCGCCAGATAGATGGAGAAAACTACTTTCATGCGTTAATAGATCTTAAAACTAGCCTGCACCATGCGGGGCGGGAGAGTTATGTCCTAAAGCCAAGAATTTATTCAAAAAGCGACCGGAAAACAGAAAAAAGGGCTAATCAATACTTAAATTAGATTTAAGTCACTAGGAAAATGTTGGAGCCTAAAAAACTCAACAAAAATTGTGGCTCATCTACCGCAATAAAAATCCAGAACAATATAGAATAAAAAGGCATTCCCCATAGAGGAGGAACCGGATCCGTCAACAAGATATTCAGCCCTGGCCTATCGGCGGGCCGAATACTTAGTTATT
>NZ_JBOJLM010000041.1:0-2454 GCF_050750585.1 Salinimicrobium sp. WS361 | reverse complement strand
CATAGTGGTATCCTGAGTAGTGCGGGGCACGAGAAACCCTGTATGAATTTGGCGGGACCATCCGCTAAGGCTAAATACTCCTGAGAGACCGATAGTGAACCAGTACCGTGAGGGAAAGGTGAAAAGAACCGTGAATAACGGAGTGAAATAGATCCTGAAACCATACGCTTACAAGCGGTCGGAGCCCTTTAGGGGGTGACGGCGTGCCTTTTGCATAATGAGCCTACGAGTTAACGTTGCCAGCAAGGTTAAGGGTTTAAGACCTGGAGCCGTAGCGAAAGCGAGTCTGAATAGGGCGCTTTAGTTGGTAGTGTTAGACGCGAAACCGTGTGATCTACCCTTGGGCAGGTTGAAGCTGTGGTAACACATAGTGGAGGACCGAACCCGTTGACGTTGAAAAGTCTTGGGATGACCTGAGGGTAGGGGTGAAAGGCCAATCAAACTCGGAAATAGCTCGTACTCCCCGAAATGCATTTAGGTGCAGCGATGATTTAGTTTTATAGAGGTAGAGCTACTGATTGGATGCGGGGGCTTCACCGCCTACCAATTCCTGACAAACTCCGAATGCTATAAAATGATGATTATCAGTGAGGGCATGGGTGCTAAGGTCCATGTCCGAGAGGGAAAGAACCCAGACCATCAGCTAAGGTCCCCAAATGTATGTTAAGTTGAAAAAACGCGGTTGAACTGCTTAGACAGCTAGGATGTTGGCTTGGAAGCAGCCATTCATTTAAAGAGTGCGTAACAGCTCACTAGTCGAGCGGTTCGGCATGGATAATAATCGGGCATAAACATACTACCGAAGCTATGGATTCTATACCTAAGTATAGAGTGGTAGGGGAGCATTGTAACAGCGTAGAAGGTGTACTGCGAGGTATGCTGGAGCGGTTACAAAAGAAAATGTAGGCATAAGTAACGATAATGCGGGCGAGAAACCCGCACACCGAAAGACTAAGGTTTCCTCAGCTATGCTAATCAGCTGAGGGTTAGTCGGGGCCTAAGGCGAACCCGAAAGGGGTAGTCGATGGACAACCAGTTAATATTCTGGTACCTGCTTTGCGTTAAAAGTGACGGAGGCGAGAATTAGGTGCGCACTGACGGAATAGTGCGTTGAAGGGAGTGGTAACACCCCGATAGTACACCAAAGCTTCGGCGGCGGTGATAATCCTGAATATCGACTTCCAAGAAAAGCAAGCAATAGCAGCCCGTACCGCAAACCGACACAGGTAGTTGGGATGAGAATTCTAAGGTGCTCGAGAGATTCATGGCTAAGGAACTAGGCAAAATTGACCTGTAACTTCGGGAGAAAGGTCGCCCCACTCCGGTGGGGCCGCAGTGAAAAGGTCCAGGCGACTGTTTATCAAAAACACAGGACTCTGCTAAATCGAAAGATGATGTATAGGGTCTGACACCTGCCCGGTGCTGGAAGGTTAAGAGGAGATGTTAGCTTCGGCGACGCATTGAATTGAAGCCCCAGTAAACGGCGGCCGTAACTATAACGGTCCTAAGGTAGCGAAATTCCTTGTCGGGTAAGTTCCGACCTGCACGAATGGTGCAACGATCTGGACACTGTCTCAGCCATGAGCTCGGTGAAATTGTAGTATCGGTGAAGATGCCGATTACCCGCTGTGGGACGAAAAGACCCCGTGAACCTTTACTATAGCTTAGTATTGACTTTGGACAAGTGATGTGTAGGATAGGTGGGAGACATTGAAGCGGTATCGCCAGGTATCGTGGAGTCATTGTTGAAATACCACCCTTTACTTGTTTGAAGCCTAACTTCCATTGGAAGGACAGTGCTTGGTGGGTAGTTTGACTGGGGTGGTCGCCTCCAAAAGAGTAACGGAGGCTTCTAAAGGTTCCCTCAGCACGCTTGGTAACCGTGCGTAGAGTGCAATGGCATAAGGGAGCTTGACTGAGAGACATACAGGTCGATCAGGTACGAAAGTAGAGCATAGTGATCCGGTGGTTCCGCATGGAAGGGCCATCGCTCAAAGGATAAAAGGTACTCCGGGGATAACAGGCTGATCTCCCCCAAGAGCTCACATCGACGGGGGGGTTTGGCACCTCGATGTCGGCTCGTCACATCCTGGGGCTGGAGAAGGTCCCAAGGGTTGGGCTGTTCGCCCATTAAAGTGGCACGCGAGCTGGGTTCAGAACGTCGTGAGACAGTTCGGTCTCTATCTACAGTGGGCGTTAGAAATTTGAGTGGATCTGACTCTAGTACGAGAGGACCGAGTTGGACTAACCTCTGGTGTACCAGTTGTTCCGCCAGGAGCACTGCTGGGTAGCTACGTTGGGAAGGGATAAGCGCTGAAAGCATATAAGCGCGAAACCCACCACAAGATGAGATTTCTTTAAAGGATCGTGGGAGACTACCACGTTGATAGGTCACAGGTGTAAAGGCAGTAATGTCATAGCCGAGTGATACTAATAATCCGTATAGCTTAGTGC
>NZ_JBOJLM010000040.1:0-2547 GCF_050750585.1 Salinimicrobium sp. WS361 | reverse complement strand
CAACAGCGTATAAAAACAATGCTTAAATCAGTCTTGATTCGAAACTCCTTGCTCGCTTGCTGCGCCTGATTGTCCTGCGGACAATCAAGCTCGCCAGCTCGCACTGTTTTTATACAAGACGTTGGCATTCATTTTTCCCAAGAAACATAGATTACAAATTATTGATTCAAAACTGATTCAAATTCATTTGTAATATTTTCTTCAGGAACTAAATAACATTTCAATTCAAGGGCATTGCAGATTTTAATAAACGCTTCTAACGACATATCCGATTCTTCATTGAAATAGCGACTGATAGAACTTTGTGACAGACCCGACAGTTTGTGAAGTTTGTAATTCGTCACACCACTTTCCCTAACCTGAGCTTTAATGGTTTCTAACAGCTCATTTTTCCGATTTAGAGGTAATTTTTCCATATCATATTATATACTTCCAAATCTGCAACAATACTTCCAAATATGCAATTTTTTAAAGCTAATTTTACTCTTGCACTAGTAAAATGGTTTTTGATTGTTGAAAACTTTGTTGAAAACCTCTTTCGAATATCCCTCTGACAAAAAATAATTAAGGCTAATTTTATTTAAATAATTGAAAGGAGGTGTATATGAAATGAAAAAAAGAAAAAATGAGCCAAATAGCTCGAATGAAATTTGGCTCATACTGATGGTCTTCACTGTGGTTCTAGAATTAATTGTCGCGATTAATAATTTCCTGAACCTATTCTAACAAAGACCGAAACTGGATCGTCAGCATTTGCTGGCGATTCTTTTTTCAAATATAATTATAAAGCTAATATAAAAGAAATTTTTGGCGAACACTAGCACAGAAAAACGAAATGCCAACAACGATTAACAAAAATGGCTTTTTTGAGAGATAAATTCCTACATTTATTTCCATGAGAAGAACCCGTTACGCCTGAAAGTGATTCCTTCCCTACACGCCACTTTCGTTAACCGGGAACGTTACAGCACATATGACTAAAAAAACTACATTACTGCTTATTTTAATACTCCCGCTTCTTTTTAGCTGTGAACAAAAAAGTTCAACATTAAAATTTGAGCAGGCGGTTGTCTATGAAATTTTTCCTGCATTAATGGATTCATTACATCGGGATTACAGATTAAAACCGCCACCTCCACCGCCTAAACCGATTTTGAATGAGGACGGTGAAATAATTGGCAGAGATAGTACCGGGTTCCAAAAAGCATTATCGGATTTTAAAGAAAGGAAAGCAGAATTGGAAGCCGACACCGCTACACTGGTAATAGCAGTTAGAGATTCTGTGGACTTACTTGGAAATGAGGAGAAAAACCGTCTGTTAAGTCATTTTTCCAAGTATGATATAAAACTGGACAAGACAGATTTATCTACAAAATATAAACTCGACATTAATCGCTTGGAAACAGATAATGATAAAGTTCAGTTTCAATATCGGTCGAAATTTCCAGAAGGCAGTGATATTTGGGAAGGAGAATATGACTTTCATTTGAGTGGAATAACAAGTATTTCCAGGATACAATTTGACTCGACTAAATCATTTGGAGTTTTGGAAAGTGGAATGAGTTGTGGGAAATGGTGTGGGTATGGAGTAAAAGTATTTATCCGCAAAGAAAATGGGAAGTGGATTATTGACGAGATTACTGTAATTGAAATAGCATAAATACGTGCTGTAACAACATATAAAAACAATGCTATCTTAGTCTTGAATCGAAAGTCTGTGTGTACTTGCTAAGTCTGATTTTCCTGCGGAAAATCAACACTGGCAATCGCCGCACTGTTTTTATACGAGACGTTGGCACCAATATTAAAAGAAAAATAGAATTGAAAATTTTAGATAGCTTCTTAAAATATATTCCACTAGCAAGTATATTTATTGTTTTTCTTAGTGCAATAAGACAATTTATTTTTTATTCAAATTTTAATATTGATATACTATCATATTTAACATTAACGGAATTTCTAACTTTGTTTTTAAAGGATGGGATTGTAATCGCCTTTACTGTTATTTTGGCAGTTCCAACCGTGTATATTTTAAAAAACCAAAAAAAGGTTCAAAAACTTGCTAAAAAAAATCTTCGCCTGTGGCAAGTTTTTATTATTCTAATAACTTTGATTTTAATAGTAGCAGCCTTTTTTGTGAACTTATTTTTTGAACTAAAAGAAATTTATAACAAACCACAAAATCACATTGAAGGACTGAATATAATAGCATCTTTCCTTTTAGTTGGAATAGCATTGTCCATTTTATTCCTTCTATCAGTAAAAAAGATCAGTACAATAAAACAAGTAGTCGGTACTGGCTCACTTATTACAGTTTTTGTGATTATATTTTCTTCATTGACTGCATATAACACAAAAAACAAAGAAAGAAAAAATATCCATTTGATCATTACTGATAAGGAAATGATTAGAACGGATGATAGCCTGATCTATCTTGGGAAGACTGAATCTTACTTTTTTCTTTACAATAAGACCAAAAACTCTGCTAGAATTATCAAGAGTGAAATAGTTAAACAATTAGAAGTTATTGAGAAATAATACTGGTGC
>NZ_JBOJLM010000039.1:0-2979 GCF_050750585.1 Salinimicrobium sp. WS361 | reverse complement strand
GGATGCTAAAAACAATGCTCAAATCAGTCTCTAATCGAAACTAACTGCTCTCTTGCTTAGCGGATTGTCCTGCGGACAATCACGCTCGCCAGCTCGCACAGTTTTTATACGAGACGTTGGCGACTATTACTTAAGACAATCATAACTTTTAATTTATTACATTTGAATAGAGAACAAATAATAACATAAATCCATAACCGAAAGAAACGAAATGGCAGCAATACGTATTCCAGAAAATGTTTTTCCAGGATTTAGGGTGATAGCTTCATTAGAAGAAAATAAAATTAATGAATTAGTTTCATATCTTAATTCGTTACCAGTTGGAAAGCAATATGATGAGGTTGCTGATGAATTTGATGGAATTCTAAATGAAAAAAAAGGAAAGGAGCTTCTCAAAACGATTCTGAGTTTTAGTGAACTTGTTGAAGAAGATGAAGAAAACTACAAAGATGTAGTAAATAACTTAGTTAGTTCTTTTGTAGATCTATCTAATGACGAACTTGATCCTGCCCAAAACGAGAGATTAGAAAACAATCTATTAAAGATTTTTCATAATTATAAATCTATTGATCAAAACATACAATCAAGACAGTTAGCTCTAGAAAATGAAAATAATTTAAAAGATTTTCAGATGTTGACCGACATTCGCCTGATTTTTGATACTGATCTAGAAAACAAAGAAAGAATAGGTATAGTTATTCATAAATTGAATCTGGAGTACACGAAAGATTTTGAAGATAAAAAATTTCATTTAGCATTAGATATTGATAATCTAAAGAAATTAAAATCGGAGATTGAAAAAGCAATTGAAAGAGACAAACTTGTCAGAGAAGATTACAAACAAGTTTTAAAATACATAATATAGATAGTTATGACTACTCTAGAAAAACCATATACTCACAAACCTGGAATTGAAAATTCTTTTTATAAAAAGAAAGAAAAAGTTCGCTCTCGAAAAGAAAAGATTTCCTTTTATACTTTTCCACAAATCATAGAACCTTCAAAAGGTGAGAATGAGAAAGTAACTTGGTTCAGACCCACTTTTTCATTCACAATTCTTGGAGAAAAATATTTAATAGATAGAAATCTTTATCATATATATGAGTCCATAGATAAGTCCAAAACATTATTAGAGCTTAATGATGATTGGGACGATGAAGGAGCAGTGGGTAGTAACGAATTAATTTATAAAAGATCAATACACTTTCTAGTTGATTATGCTAAATACATTTATGAAATCCATAATTCGGTAATTGAAGAACCTGAAATAAACTTGGTTAAAGATGGCTCTATTGATTTAGAATGGAGGAATGAGAATTATATCTTACTAATTAATATTAGAAATACTCCAGAGAGAAACATCCACTATTACGGAGAAGATTTTAAGAAAAAAACTATTATTAAAGGCTTTATTGATTACCATGAAATCAATAAAGATCTAGGGTTTTGGATGCAAAAACTTTAATAAATGTGGGAAACCGAAGAAATCGATAACGAATCCAATCTTTATATTCGAGTTCACGAAAATTTTATTAGTAGTAAAGACAAGAAACCTAAATCTTCAGCCTTTTCAAATACCCCAAAAGAGGGAGACAATCTATCTTCAGATTGGTCGAAATATTGCACACCACATTCCTCGCGAGCATTAATTGGGAAACAGAAAAAAAGAAAAGATGGCACTTATAAAAATCCATCTTCTTTTTTTATTTGGTCACTAAGAGTGGAAAATGTTCGAAATGACATTAATCCCAACCAAGAAGTAAAACACGACCCGGTCTACAACGATCCTGAGGACGATTACGTTCCTAATAATAGAGCTCACTCAATAATTATTGGAGAAAAACCTGTTAATAATGCTGAGTTTAGAGTTGGGATGCTAAAGATTGGACAATGGGCGATTGAACCTGATAAATAACAGTCGCCAACATCGGTTAACGAGCAAATTGCGGCTTGCAACGCCTGATTGTCCTGCGGACAATCACGCTCGCCAGCTCGCACTGTTTTTATACGGGACGTTGGCAACAAGCTAAAAAATAAATGGAAATAGACATAAACTTTATACCTAAATCGAGAGAATACTTGAAGAAATTTGTTCTCTCGAACTATAGGGATTTTCATTTGGATATGAATGAATATCGTCCTATAAATGGATACGGGGAATTCCCTAACTCTAGCCCAATTGTCCAATGTATGAGAGAAATTACACATATAATTGGAGATGTTTTTAGTGATTTGTCAATACCAGAAAAATTTTCGACATCGGAAGACTTAATTTCTCAAGCCAAGAATTTTATTGACCACCTTAAGGCCTTTGAAAGTTACTTCATAGAATCAATGGAAGAATTAACTTCAAAATCGAAACCTATTCCCCTACCAATTCCGACTATTGACGGAAATAGAAAAAGAACAATTGAGGTTTTTGAAAAATTCGTAAATCTCGCTGAAACGGAATCGAATCAAAGAGAAGGGATATTAACTAAAATACATAATCCAACAGACACAGAAAAAATTGAAAATGTTTTAAAAAGATTTCATTCTGTTGTTAATCAACTTAAAAACCGAAGAAAAGACGGCGGGAATCCTAGGGAAACGATAATAATAAAAGATGAATATGATGTCCAGGATTTGCTACACGGACTCTTAAAAATTCACTTTAATGATATTAGGGCAGAAGAATGGAATCCAAGTTATGCTGGCAGTTCGAAACGAAGTGATTTTCTACTAAAAAAAGAAAAAATCGTTATTGAAGTAAAAAAAACCAGGGTTAGTTTAAAAGATAAAGAAATTGGCGAACAACTAATAATTGATAAAGCAAATTATCGTAACCATTCAGATTGTAAAGTCTTAATTTGCTTTGTTTACGACCCAGAATTACGAATAAAAAATCCTATTGGAATCAAAAATGATTTAAAAGAAGTCTCGGCTGATTTTACCACTTTGGTTTATATTCTACCAAATGAATAACAAAAGCCAGTTGCC
>NZ_JBOJLM010000038.1:0-3809 GCF_050750585.1 Salinimicrobium sp. WS361 | reverse complement strand
AGTATGTTACAAATTTATAAAGTTACGCTGCCAAAATATGTCGTGTCTGTTTATACGTCCATTTTTTACATAGCAGGCAACGTCCCGGTTAACGCAAGTGCGGAGTAGGGGACACTAATTGATCTTTTAATTACTGTTTTTTAAAGGTGCCCAAAAATGCCATTTTTGACTGGTTTGCCGCATTTGTGTTAACCGTTGTTGTATGCCGTTTTATTACATCAAGTTTGGGAATGGTAATCGATATGAAACCGAAAATTTCTTTCCGCCTATCTCCACTGCTTGTTTTTCTTTCAAGTCCGAAATAAGACTTTTGAAATCTTCAAAGTGTTCTTTTGGCAAATACAAACTATATAGGGTTTTACTTCTTTCGACTGTTGATTCGCTTTTCAAATTGGGCCAATTTTCAGGCCATTCTTTTGGATCTTCTGGAGAGTGACTGTAGTCAGTTAACAGGACCTCAATATAATCTGAAACCCAATCCTCAGCATTTTTGCTTTTAAACTTTTTAATGTTGTCATAGACATTTATAAAATCTTCTGGTACGTTTCTCCGTGCTTCGCTTTTCTTTTCCTCCAGACTACCATAAACACTGATTTCTCGAAGAGTATCAAAATTTAGAATTAAAATGTTTGTTGGTTGATCAGTCGAACTTGATGCTTCTATATAATCGGGCTGCTGCATTAAGTTATCTGTTATGCCTAATGATTTGATTATTTTTTGAGTGGTTTCTACATCATTTTTGATTTCAAAATACTTCCACTTCTTATTAACTACCTTTTTATAAATGATTTGGCCGTTTTCGTAAAGTGCAAAAGTTGGTACATCAGATCCTATTACCATCAGCCAGGGATTGGTCTCAAATAGAACCACAATTGGTTGTCCATATTTTTCATTCCACTCTTGTCCGAAAGAATGAGTTGTTATGACTAGCAGTAAAAGTGCGGTAAAAATTGTTTTCATTATGTTTTTTTAAATGGCATACAACGGTTACGGTTAACGCCAGTGTGCGGAATTTAGCACGCGGAGTTGTCGGCTTATTGTTTTGTTGTTTGGAGTTCTAAGTTATTGTTTTTCCTGGAATACCGCATATTGGCCGTTAACCGATGTTAGCTGCTGGCTTTTACGACGGTTTCTTCTCGGATAATTTTAAAATCGAATCACCTCCAGTTTCAATGAACTCAATATTTCTTGAACTTTCTTTTATAGAATTAATCAAATCAACTTTTGATTGATATTCTTTATCTACTTCTTCATTTTCTTCATCATCTGATTCTGGCTCCGGAAGTGGTTCTACTCGAATCTCAACATTAAATCCTTTATCGATTCTATTTGCCAATTTGTTGAGCGCTATTATCAAACCATTTTCTAATTCATTTTTTCTTCCATTTTCACCATCATAATGTTCTTTAATAATTTCTTTCGCAATTGACTTAATCTCTGTTTTCATAATTCCATTTGCGTGGGTCTCGATAGATTTAGTTTTTGTTGCAGGAACTCCTTTTTCTTTTAACTGATTTCTTAAATTCTTGATTTCTAGAATTTGTTTATAGTGATTCAAAATTCGCTCGGTAGCTTTTGATAAAACATTCGCAACTTGAAGACCAATCAAGATGTATAAAAGAAAATCACTTGATGATATTGTTTTAACCTCATATTCTTGTTTTTTACCTGTAACAACTTCTGATATGTGATTGAGTATAAAATTTAGTTCTGCAATTTCATTTTTTAATTCTACTAACTTATTTTCCACATAATCTCTTGGAATTGTATAACCAAGTTCGCATTCCCCAGGATCTAAATCCTCCTTCTCTATTCCAAGTGTCTTGAAACCAGTCAAAACATTATTTATTGAGCTTTGAAAATTTTGTAAATCTGTAAAAATTATCTTTATATCGGCTAATGCTTTCGCAGGTGTTATTGCATTTGAGGAAAGAATTGTTTCTAATTTAAGTTTTAATTCTTCCCCCAGTTCAACTTCTCCCGTTATTTCACTAATTATATCCTTCCAACTCGGAGAATAATCGTTATAAGCGGAATTTTCTAAAGCATTGTACAGCTTTTCTAAACTTGAAACTAAATTCGTTTGATGTGAAGGTTGATTTGGTTGATTAACCTGATTTTGTAAATGATCTCTGACTTGTTGCAGTAAGGTTACAATTTTTTCTTTTTTTAGTTCTTTATCAATATCAACTAAAATTCGGTGTAATCTTTCTACATTCATATTTTAAATTTTGTTTAAAGCTTGCAGCTAACGTCCCGTATAAAAACAGTGCGGGGATTGCCTGCAATAATTTTCCGGAGGAAATCAGACGCAACAAGTACGTGCGGACTATCAATTAGGCACAGGCTCCCGTATTGTTTTTATATAGTGTTGTGTGCAGTTATTTTATCCAAATTGAAAGATCCATAGTCTCACCTGTTCGTCTTCTGTAATTTGCATGAGCAATTGCAATACCTACGTGGGACAATTCAAATTTATTAAATGCTGAATTCTGCCAAATTCTAAATACTTTTTCCAGTTTTGGATCAAACTGCTCCAACATCTCTTTTATTTCCTGACTTGATAAGGTCGTCCTCTCAAAAAAAGCTTTTATTTTATTTTTTTGTTCATCACTAATTGCATTTTCTTCCATTTTTTCTGCTAGAACATCGTCATCAAACATTCCAATTTGTTGGAGCTTTTTGTTATGAAAACAAGGAATTACCAAACCAGAGAAGTTCTGTAGGTGGTCTTTAAAATGTTCACTATAATCTTCTTGAGTAAATCCTTTAGAAAAGAAACCTTTGTAAGTTGTCCGTAAATTATTTTCTAACTGACCAAAATTTCCTGCTCTTATTTGTCCGCATCTTAAGTACTCTAAATAGTTATATTGTTGTTGATCATCAAATAAGTTTTCTACAAATGGAAAAATTGAAAATTGCAAGTATTTTTTAAAATCTTCATAATTCCCCAATGATCTTCTTACCGTTCTAGTCAATAGAAATATAAGGGTCAAGGTGTCAAGTTGTTCGACAGTTAACTTTGAAGCAATTGTTAGGGATTCGTCTAAAACAATTTGTAACATATTTCTTTTAGATACATTAGCTCTGTCAACCACTATATCTGCCAGTAAGTCGCCCAAATCTTTATCGCCACTTTTTGCATATTCTTTTTGAGCAGTGAATAGAGAATCTTGCATTCCTGGCTGCTGAAATTCATCTAAAGCATCCGGTGATTTTTCTTTTAATGAATCTAATATTTTTTCAGTTATTTCTTCTGCTCTCTGCGCAGCTATTTGGGCGGCTTCGTCTTTAAGATGTAAAAAATTGGATTTAAAAACATCTAGCGCAATTTCTTTAGCGTCTCTATAAGATATGCCGTTATAAACATTTACATTTTCAGCCTGAATATTTGATGAACTATCTCCTCCTTGTTGATTTTTATTATTGTCTTTAATCATTGTTGGTGATATTTATATCTCTGTTTGATTGATAATTTTTAGAGTTTTTTCCTCCCTTTTGATTCATAGTTGTGGTTTCGTTTGTTTTCTTGCTATTAAATATTTGGGTAATTAAAGCTCCTATAAGGCCCAAACTAGCGACTAAAGGCTCCCAGCTAGTATCATTTTTCAGCCAGATCAGGGCAGCTATTAAAGCCGCAATATTAATTATTAATAAAATCTTTTTCATTTATTCTAAAATTTTGGTAATAATTGCACACAACGTCCCGGTTAACGCAAGTGCGGAGTAGGGGACACGAATTGATCTTTTAATTTCTATTTTTAAAGGTACTCAAAAATGTCATTTTTAACGGGTCAGCCGCATTTGTG
>NZ_JBOJLM010000037.1:0-4374 GCF_050750585.1 Salinimicrobium sp. WS361 | reverse complement strand
CTGTCTCACCCAACCCGGGATTTCTTTTCAGTAAGTTTTTATGAACTTTCGCTCTCTCTCAAAGCGGCTGCAAATGTACAACCTTTTTTTAAACCGACAAGAAAAAAATTTTATTTTTTTTCAGCCACTCTCGAAGCTAATCCCGTAAAAGCGGATGCAAACTTACAACCTTTATCACTTAACTTCAAAATATTTTTTAGAGAACTTTTTCAACCCTAAAAGAACACTTACCGTGCCTCTCAAAGCGGATGCAAAGATAAAACCAATTTCCTTTACAATCCAAGATAAAATTCAAAAAAAATTCAGAGAACTTATTCGCTTTAAAGGCTTGCTACATATAGGCTCAGACACTGTCTCTCCTATCCCGTCACTCCCTCTCAAAGCGGCTGCAAATATACAATTGAATTCTAATCCCACAAGCTCCCAACAAAAATATTTTAAGGTTTTTTTGACATTTTTCTAAACCCCAAAACTAAGGTGCTGAAAATGACATTTTTGAAGGAAGATTTTTTCTGTACTTTTTTATCCTGAAATTGAAAGTAGAGGATGCATGGTTTCAAGGATGGTCATTTTGGAAGGTGCGACCCCTTCGGGGTCGTGTGGGGACGACGGCGGGGGGGGGGGGTATAAACATTGGACCCCTTAGGGGTCACAGTTCCCTCCACTCCTGTTATAGTCATCCAATCCCTTCGGGATTGTATATTCGTGAGGTGTATTATATATAGTATGTAGAGCAATTACCAGCAGGAGGTGCAATTTTGTAAAAGTCCTATAATTATATGGCTCCTTCGGATCCTGAAACATACCTCATGAGAAAAGAGGTGCCGAAAATGGCACTTTTGAGAAGTGGCGTTCACAAAGGTGCGACCCCGTGGGGGTCGGGATCATCACGGTATTCAGGTTAAAAACATAAGACCCCTTTGGGGTCTGGTTTCGTTACCTGTTCCCATTATTAAAGAAATGAGGCCCATCGGGGTCGTGGTTTGGGACGTGTTCCTGTTATTAAAGAATGAGAACCATTGGGCTCTTCGGTTCGTGACCTGTTACGTTACATATATAAGACCCGATAGGGTCTAACCATCCGGATCCAAAGGATTCGGTATATTTATTTACCATCGGTAGGGATGACCCCGAAGGGGTCAAATGTTTATAGCTGATAAACGAAATATCCATCGAATTACATTAATAGGAATCAAAACAATCAATTCAAACCGATTATTTCAATGCCAATCGAAGAACAAAATCCCAATCCCATTACATTATTATGAATCGAAGACGTGTACCCGCGTTAGGGAGAGCAGCGGAAATCCTTTTTGCAAGGCACGAGCAAAAAGATTGGAGCGGATAGCCCGACCCGCATGAGCGGTAGCGAAGGCGGGGAACGCCCAAATAATTACATAAAGAAATTCCAGACCAATCCAAACCTTACTCCAAAATCGCGTGAGGGATAGAGTGGTGCCGAGAAATTGTTATTTGCTTCAATTAGATAATTCAGGTTTTCCAGTTTGAAGAAGATCCGGGCCTGTCGTATTTTACCATTGAAGAAAAAATCTACAGTTGGAAAACCTTCGACTTGTTGCGAATTCTGAACATAAAATTCTGCAAGAACAGGATCATACCCATTCATCTCATAGTCTGTAAAGTAATTTAGCGTGAAACCGGTTTGAAGATAAAGTGCCCGCTGGAACCAGTAGTCTTTATAGTAAAAGGTGTTCCTGGTGACCAAATCGGGTACATTTAGAACCTGCCCCCCATCTAAAACAGTCTGGTAAAGCAAGGTGTTATTAAGCGCAAATTTGCCCAGGCTAAATTCCCTGCTCCCCTTCACCTTTACATAACTCACCTGATCGTTGTGTTGAAATGGCCTTACAAATCCTGCTTCCCCTACCGCGAAGTAAGCCATATCATTAATAGTGGAGAATTCTACATTTGCATTCAACCATTGAGGTGCCCAGAGGTCAAAACCCAGAGACTGCCGACTTTCATTTGAAAAAGAGGTTTGCCAGTTGTAGTTTGTATAGTCACTCTGGTAGAGTAGAAAATTATAATTGGGGGCATGATCATTAATATTGGCCGTGGCTGCGACCACAAAATCTGAGGACAGCGCATATGAAAGTCGGGCGCCGAGGTCATATCCTTTAAAATCTCCTGTTAAGTTGATCATTCCGCTCGCTTTTAACTGAAAGTCACCCAGAGTACCCAGATAATCTCCCCCTGCTGAAAGTATATCTCCCTGAAGCCTGTTCACTATATACCCTCCTTCAAGATCTAGCACGGTATTATAGCCATAGTTATAGTGGGTGTGCTTTCCGCGGGCAATAATTCTTGCAAGATTCCCGGCTGTAAAACCTACATAGACCTCGTTGGATGTAGTAGTGAGCCGTGTTACATCTTTTAAACCCACCTCTTCAAAAGAGGGCCCAAAGAGTTCACTGGCCGAAGACTGCTGAAACTGATACTTTTTATAGGTATGATTTAAACGATGACCAATTCTAAAATCTCGCTGTACAAGCGAATCAGCTCTTTTGTAAAGGGCATACGAATGGTCTAGGAAAAATCTTTTACCAAATAATGTAGATTGCGCATCTTCGAAGTTCACGTCAAGACGGGAGCGATCTTCGAATTCGGGATTTTCTGCTATGTATTGATCAAGAGACGTAGCTGTAAGTCCGCCGTTTTCTTCATTGAGAAGGTCCTGTGAAACAAAATGAGTTTGCATATTGTACCTCCCGTTTGGGGAACTATAACTGAGTGAAGTTCTAAAATTTCCGGTACTGGTGAGCATATGCCGATATCGACCCAAAGACCGAAGCCCTTTATATCCTATTGAAATATTGAGATTAGGAGAGGTGTTTACAGTAAAAAGAGCATCAGCTGCCTGGCCTTGTTCAAATACTGTCTTAAAAAAAAGTTCGGTAAACGGGGTAGGAACGTTATAGTAGAAGATATCTTCTACTTCCATAAAATTATAATGTCTCGCTCTTGCGCCAAATTGAGGAAGCACCTCCCGCTCTTCAATAAAGTCATAAGTAAGCCGATTATAAGAACGGCCGACATTGGAAAATGGTAGTAACCCAAAATTGTCTTTTCTAAGATAGTTAAACCGGTAATCCTTGTATATATGAAGTGTGGTATCTACTGTTGTGGTATCGTTATCTACGGAAATAATCTTGTAGAGATCAATTGGGGCTTTTTCAACAGAAGATTCATTTTTTGGGTCACGTGCAGTTTGATCCTGCCCCTGAATATTATTCCCACCACGATTTAGCCTTCTTTCCTGGGCCAGTAAACCGAATGGGATTAAGAATATAAGAACAAGTAAAATTGTTATTTTCTTCATACAAATCATTAACTGGAACAAAAGTATGATAAATGAAATAACATGATTAGAAAATAAAAAAAAAACCTTCACGGATATACTTTCTCTAACGTCATTTAGGAATAAGAAATACAATTACAGAATAATTAAAGAAAATTTCACCCTTACATAATTACAACCTACACCTTTGGCATAATTTTAGTAGATTAGTCGAAAATCTATAAAAATTAAATTATGAAGTTCTGGCTTGTTTTATGCTTATTCATCACTCCCTCTTTACTAATTACTGCACAGAATATTAACTTACCTACGGAATATATTAGAAGCACTATAAGTGGAGAAAAAACCTTACCTGCTAATGTACAAGGGAGTCAATATCCCACAGAAGAGTTTCAGCAAGGCACCGTCAACATACTTGATAAATCATTTACCACATTAGTTAGATACAATGCCTTATCAGATGCTTTTGAAATAAAAGATCCAACCGGTGAAATAACTACTTTGTTAAGAAGACCCGATATCACAGTGGAATTAAATGGCAGTGATTACGAAATAGAATATTTTATTGATGATAATGGGATTAGACGTCAGGGCTACTTTCAAAAGTTAAATGATGGTGATGCCGTCTTTTTAAAAAGACGAGGGGTAATTAAACAAGATGCGGTGAGAGCTACTAACAGTTATGGACGTGATAAGCCAGCATCCCTGGATCATTATGAAAAGTATTTCTTGAAAAAGGGAGACACTCCAGCTGAAGAAGTAAGATTAAAAAGAAAGGATATCCTAAGACAATTGAATAATGAGGAAGTAGAACAATTTGTGAAGAAACATAAATTTAAGTTAAAGAATGAGTCTGAAGTTATCCAAACCTTAGAATTCTATAATTCTTTGAATATAGAATGAAACTAAAATTTTTATTTATTTTTTCGCTCAAACCAGATTTGTAAAAGAAAATTAGAACTCTTTTAAGGTATATTAAGAAGAACCCTGTAAATAAACACTTTACAGGGTTATTTTTTTTCCTATATGGTCTAATAACATCTAAAATTCCTAAA
>NZ_JBOJLM010000036.1:0-5263 GCF_050750585.1 Salinimicrobium sp. WS361 | reverse complement strand
CACACCCGACTACTTCAGTCATATCACCGAATATTCTGTGGAAGCAGGAGAAATGACTCCGGAAGAAGCCGAAGCCTATTTCAACCCTCAGAACTACATTATTCAGAGTATGGTGTGGGCGGCAATCACCGGATTGATCACAGCAGCCATTGCAGCGCTCATGTTGCGGCGAAAAGTACCAAATCCGCATCAGGTTAAAGGCACTACCCCATACAGATAGATAAAAAAGAAGATTTCGAAATCCTTCCGCAAAATTATAAAAAGAACTGTAAATAGATTCCTTTATTTCTTCGGAAAAAAAATTTTTAAGGGGTCTTAAAAATGCCATTTTTGAGCTCCCTTTTTAACAGGATATTGGCAGGAAAAAATTCAGCTGCTCCTTAACTTCATGGGGCAACCTTAAAAAAATATCCAATGAAAATTGAAGATAACGAGAAGAAGATCAAACTGGCCGAAGACCAGGGCAAGGCATATTCTGCAGCGCTGGACTATATGAAAGAAATGGATAACCATGCCGAAAAAGAGGTAGATGATTATATTATTAGCCTTGCTTCAGAAGAAGCTGAAGGCACCTACCAGCTGCAAGACGGGAAATTAAAATGGAATACGCCCGAAGAAGGCTTTAACACGCATCTGGAAATCGTGGTGCGCGATAAACACGATAAACGTTTTATTCCCGGCCTAAAAATCCGCGGTAAAGTACTTGATGACCAGGGGAAGGACATCATAGAAACAGATTTTCCATTTTTATGGCATCCGTTCCTGTTGCATTACGGCGCATTCTTTAAAATTCCGAAGGAGGGAAAATATAAAGTTCAGCTTGAAATCCCGGCTCCCGAATTCCACAGACATGATGAGATCAAGGGCAAGCGATTTGAAAAGGATGTACAGGTAGAGATAGAAATTGAAATGGAAACCGGCAGAGAACCTCATGGTCCCGAATAATCTTTAGATTAAATTCCCATGCAGGAAAAACAACTTCATTCCGGCAACAAAATGCTCTTTTTCAATAAAGATTATATTTCCGAATTTGTTTACGGCGGTATTGACGGTGCTATTACCACCTTTGCCGTAGTCGCCGGGGCCGAAGGTGCAGATTTGGGAATTCAGGTTGTGGTAATTCTGGGAATGGCCAATCTTATTGCAGATGGCTTTTCTATGAGCGTGGGCAATTTCTTTTCTACAAAGGCCGAAAGAGACACTTTTGAGCGCCATAAACAAATAGAATACTGGGAAGTAGAAAATCTTCGGGAAAAGGAAGTACAGGAAATACGTGAAATTTATGCCGCAAAGGGCTTTAAAGGCGAGCTGCTCGAGCAAGTGGTTGAAGTAATTACAGCGGATAAAGAGGTGTGGGTAGATACCATGATGAAGGAGGAACTGGAAATGGTGAAAAGTGATAAAACCCCTTACAAAACTGCAGGCATGACCTTTTTTAGTTTTGTAATAGTAGGGTCGGTCCCACTGCTTTCATATTTCTTTGCAGGCAGAGGGCCTGCCATTGATGAAGAGCTCTTTCTCTTTTCCTGCATCCTCACAGCAGCAGCCCTTGCAATAATTGGTAGTTTAAAGAGTATTGTCACCGAAAAGAACATCTTTTTTGGCATTTTAGAGACCCTCTTTCTGGGAGGAATAGCTGCCTTTCTAGCATATTTTGTAGGAGATGTGCTTGAGAAAATGTTTGTAAACTTCTAGTTGTTTTCTAAGACTTCAAATTCTTAACAACTAATTTTTTATTCTTAAATTTTACTGAATATTCTATTAAAAATCAGCTATTTAACAATTGATTGGCAGATCATAATCTGTTTCTGTAGTTATCTTCGAGCATATAAAATTGATAACTATGGAAGATCGTTACTCTAAATTTAAGAAGTTGAACTGGCTGCTTACAGAGAGTTTTGAAGCAGAGCGTATTTACTATAACGCAAGCGAAGATGTACAGCAAGTGGAGCTGAAGCGATTTTTCAACCACGAGACTGTAAACCGGAATCGTTTTAGCTACGAAATTTCGGAACAACTGGTACAGGCGGGCATAGAACCTGCAAGAGATTGGGTGCAAAAAGGAAATCTTGATCGTGACTGGCGGGAAGAGAGAAAAGCCCTTGTAAAAGCCAAACCTTTAAAGCTTCTGAAAAAGTGTAGAAAAAAGGATCAGGGAAACCTGGAACTTTACAATGAATTACTGGAAAAGAAAGCTTTACCAAAAGAGATCCTCAAGCTTCTGAAAAAGCAAAAGGAAACCATTGAGAATGCTGTTGAAAAATGCCAGAAGTATGAATCTGGTGAAGAAGCTTTAGACCCTTCCAACCAGCCGCGAGTTCGCAAACTGAAGGCTGTCTAACCTAACATTTAGGTACATTTCTAAATGAGGCTGTTTTAAGAATCCTACCGATAAAACTTTTCCTTACACTAATTAAAATGAGACAGAGCAAACGATAAGTTGATAATTCCTCGTGTTTTATAGTTTCTATTCGGGATATAAAATATGAGCTTCCGGTGGAAAATAGCTATCTTTAGTCTATGCGAAGTACGTTTAGAAAAGGGCTCGCCGGACTATTTGTAGTCCTGGGGGTTGTAATGCTTATCTACATAATTTATAAGAACAACACCAAATCTTATAGTCCCGAAGATACTGTAGAATATAATAGTGGAGATTTACACCTCGAAATCTTTTACAATAGACCTTATAAAAAAAACAGGGAAATCTTCGGCGGCCTGGTGCCTTACAACGAAGTATGGCGAACAGGGGCAAACGAAGCTACCACCTTTACAACTTCAAAAGATATTCTCGTAGATGGTTCGTCGCTTCCCGCCGGCACCTACACCCTATGGACGATCCCGATGGAAGATTCCTGGAAGGTGATATTTAATTCTGAAATGTACCCCTGGGGCATTACAGCAGACAAGCTTCCGTCGCGTGTTGCAGATTATGATGTGCTTACCATTGAAATCCCTGTTCGAAAGCTGAAAAACCCGATAGAACAATTCACCATAATTTTTGAAGAACAGCGCAAATTCATCAATTTAAATCTGGCATGGGATCAAACCCTTATACGTGTTCCCATAAGAGATCCGGAGACACTGCAACAAATAAAAGGCTTCTAAAATGACATTTTTGGATGGTGGTTTTTATTCGGCATTGGGGTCAACATCATATATTTCTCATCAGATATATGCCGTACCTAACGGCACGGTTTGATTTTCCTTTACTATTTCTACCATTATTTTATCCCTAAAGGGATAACAAATTTGATTACCCTCTGTCCCGTAGGGACAAAACATTGGTAAATAAATATCATAACAAAAGCGCTGTGCCGTAGGTACAGAAGATGGTTCAGAAATCATTGTTTTTGACTTCTGTGATATCTTCGTTACTAACTTGTTTATTTTACGTACCTAAAGGCACAGTTTGATTTTTCTTTATTTTTACTACCAATATTTTATCCTAAAAGGGCTAACAAATTTAATTACCCTCTGTCCTGTAGGGACTATATATTGGTAAAACAAATATCACGACAAAAGCGCTGTGCCGTAGGTACAGAAGATGGTTCAGAAATCATTATTTTTGAATTACTGAGAGATCTTCTGACGTTGTTTATATTCCGTACCTAAAGGCACGGTTTGATTTTACTCTATTTTTTCTACCAATATTTTATCCCTAAAGGGATAACAAATTTAATTACCCTCTGTCCGGTAGGGACTATATATTGGTAAAACAAATATCACGACAAAAGCGCTGTGCCGTAGGTACAGAAGATGGTTCAGAAATCATTGTTTTTGAATTACTGAGAGATCTTCTGACGTTGTTTATATTCCGTACCTAAAGGCACGGTTTGATTTTACTCTATTTTTTCTACCAATATTTTATCCCTAAAGGGATAACAAATTTTATTACCCTCTGTTTTTGTAGGGACTATATATTGGTAAAACAAATATCACGACAAAAGCGCTGTGCCGTAGGTACAGAATATGGTTCAGAAAACATTCATTTTTGACTTCTGTGATATCTTCGTTATTAACTTGTTTATTTTACGTACCTAAAGGCACAGTTTGATTTTTCTTTATTTTTTCTACCAATATTTTATCATAAAAGGGCTGACAAATTTAATTACCCTCTGTCCTGTAGGGACTATATATATTGGTAAAACAAATATCACGACAAAAGCGCTGTGCCGTAGGTACAGAATATGGTTCAGAAAACATTGTTTTTGGACTTCTGTGATATCTTCGTTACTAAGGGTGTTTATATTCCGTACCTAAAGATACGGTCTGATTTTCCTTTATTCTTTCTACCAATATGTGATCCCTAGCGGGACAAGGATTTATTATTACAAAAAACTTATAATAGAAGAGAAAAGCCGATTATAACCCAAAAGCAGGTCCCGTAGGAACCATACATACATGGGTAAAAGACAACCCATGGACGAGTCGCTGTGCTATAGGTACAGAATATCAATTATTTGATATTCTGAAAAATAAATTTAGGGTCAAACTCTACCTCATGCGTTTCTAACAGCTTTAGATACTCCTCCTGAAAGGAACTCTTTTTATGATGCTCTTTCTGGTTCTGAATATATTTTATTACTTGTGGCACCTGAGACTTGGAATACGAAAAAGCACCATATCCAGCTTGCCAAGAAAATCTACCGTTTAAGATTCCTTTACTATTTATCCATTTTGACGAGTCCTGTTTCACGAGCTTCATCAAATCAGATAACCCCTGTGCTGGTCGCAGTCCAAAAAGGACATGAATATGATCAGGCATTCCATTAACCTGTAGCACTTTATGCCCATTGTTCTGGATAATACCTGTGATATATTTATACAATTCAACCTCCCACACAGACTTTATTAGGCTTTGCCAGTTTTGTACAGCAAAAATTGCCTGGATATGTATTTGCGTATAGGTATTAGCCATAGGTTTTATATTCCGAACCTAACGGCACGGTTCAATCTCTGTTTTGATAATTAGATCTGGCCTTCAAAGGAAGATAAACAAGATAACATCCTAATATACAATTTATTAAAATAATAACTATATAATTTTATAATTGGCTCTTTCGATGGTACTTTTCTATTCCGTACCTAAAGGCACGGTTGATTTTTTTTTATTTTTCTACCAATATGTTGTCCCTAAAGGGACAATGATTTATTATCACAAAAATCTTTAATAGAAGAGAAAAGCCAATTATAACACAGAATCAGGTCCCGTAGGATCATACATGGGTAAAAGACAACCTGGACAAGTCGCTGTGCCGTAGGC
>NZ_JBOJLM010000035.1:0-5468 GCF_050750585.1 Salinimicrobium sp. WS361 | reverse complement strand
ACTCCTTTAAATATCTACCAACAAAAAAGCCGCCTAAAAATTACTTTTTAGACGACCTCTTTTTTATTTTCTATGGTATATCAGGTTTATGTACTTTATTCCAGGTTTTGGACCGGTTTTATGTTGGCTCCACTTCAGATTTGGAGATCCGCATGGAATTCCATTGCACTTCTCCTGGTCCCAAATTTACTGGAAAGGCAAAAGACTGGGAGGTTTTTTTAAATTTTTCCTGTCAGAGTAAAAATCAAGCACTGGCGGTGGAAAAACATATAAAAACCATGAAGAGCAAGAAATATATTCAAAATTTAAAGACATACCCTGAAATGGTTGAGAATCTTAAAAGGAGATTCTGTTAATCAGAGCCCCGATAGCTATCGGGGTTGGTTCGAGCCCAAGAGGAGGAGCAAAACAGAGCCCCACATTTTTGATGTGTGGCTTTTTTGGTTTTCTATGGTACATCAGGTTTACGTACTTTATTCCAGGTTTTTGGATCGGTTTTATGTTGGCTCCACTTCAGATTTGGAGATCCGCATGGAATTCCATTGCACTTCCCCTGGTCACAAATTCACTGGAAAGGCAAAAGATAGCAATTCAGAATATTTCTTCCGAAGCTTCAGCGCCTGGAAAAGTTAATCTTCTAATTACAATTCAGACCTAACAGGTTTTTAAAACCTGTTAGGTCTGAATTGTAATTAGACGGAACTAATTATATATAGACTTGATGAATTCCTGGTACTTTTCGATGATCATTTTTCGCTTCAGCTTAAGGGTAGGCGTTAACTCTCCTCCTTCAATAGTCCAGGCATTAGGGATCAACCGGAACTTCTTGATTTGCTCCACCGGATTAAAATGCTTGTTGAAATGAATAACAGAGGCGCCAATCAATTCTTTTGCGTGCCGGTCTTCCAATACCTTTTCGTTTCCGGGATATGGTTTGTCTTGTTCCAGGTACCATTTTTTGAGAGCTTCAAACGCAGGGACCACGAGCGCACCCACAAACTTTTGTAGCTCACCCACCACCATGATCTGCTCGATCCATGGGCTTTCTACCATCTTATTTTCAATGGGCTGAGGTGCTACAAATTTTCCGCCGCTGGTTTTGATCAATTCTTTCTTCCTGTCGGTGATCTTTAGGAATTTGCCGTCAATAAATGTTCCGATATCGCCGGTGCGCAGCCATTCGCCCTCCATCACTTCTGCAGTGAGATCGGGACGTTTGTAATAGCCCATCATTACGTTAGGACCTTTGCAAAGAATTTCACCGTCTTCAGCAATTTTAACCTCTACACCTTTTAAAAGTGGCCCCACAGTACCGAACATCCTGTTCTTTTCATTGTAGCGATTTCCACTAATAATGGGAGAGGCTTCGGTTAAACCATAGCCTTCCTGTATCACGATTTTGGCGGCGGTGAAGATCTTTAACAGGCGTACCTGGCATGCAGCCGCACCTGTGATAATAGATTTCACTTCTCCTCCCAGGGCATCTCTCCACTTACTAAAGATAAGTTTATCGGCCACGGCAAGTTGAAATTTATAGCTCAGGCTCTTGGGTTTGTTGATCTTAAATTCCTCGGCCAGTTTTAAAGCCCAGAAAAAGAGTTTTCTTTTTATTCCGGTAAGTTCGTTGCCCTTTGCAAGTATGCCTTCATAAACTTTTTCCAGGAGTCGTGGAACTGTGGTGAAAAGCGTGGGTTTTACTTCTTTTAGATTTTCTGAGATCTTCTCCATGCTCTCGGCATAGTACACAGCTGCCCCGCTGTAAAAGAAACAGTAAGTTGCCATTCTTTCAAAGCCGTGGTTAAGGGGGAGAAAACTTAATACTTTCTTGTGTTTGACCCCCACTTCCTGGATAACATGTGCCGCACCCAGAGAATTGCTTACAATGTTGCCGTGGGAGAGCATAACGCCTTTTGGAGTCCCGGTAGTGCCCGAAGTATAAAGAACGGTCGCAAGATCTGTCTCTTTAACAGAATCTTTGCTCTGGGTTACCTGCAGTTTAAGTTGGGGTGTTACATCGATCATCAAATCGGTTAGCTGCGGAATTCCGGGAACCGGTTTGAAAGAATAGATCTGTTCTAAAGCCGGCAGCTCTTCTCGTATTTCAACGATCTTTTGGTAGAGCGCAGCGTCTCCTACAAAGATCATTTTCACACTGGCATCGGCAAGGATAAATTGCAGTTCGTGGTTGGTAATGTTGGGGTAAACAGGTACAGACACTGCTCCGGTTTGTTGAATAGCCATATCGGCCATTATCCATTCGGGGCAGTTCTGGCTAATAATGCCAATTTTATCTCTACCTTCTATGCTTCCGTCACCACCCGAAAATCCCATTTTTAAGAGTGCAGCACTTATCTGCTCAATTTTTTGTCCTACTTCGGCGGTGCTGTATTTTCTCCATGTTCCATTTTCTTTAGCGGCAAGCATATCGGGCAGGGGAAAATGTTCAAGCTGAAAGCTAAGGCAGTCAAACAGGCGTTTCGGAAATTCGGTAGAAGTTGTTTTTTGGTCCATATGTCAATCCTCACTAATCTTTTATTGCAGAAAATAGCCGAAAAGTCTTCTGTTGTTATGACTTATTCGGGAAGTGCAAAAATATTGCATAATCAAACATTTAGGGAGGGAAGCAGGTACTTTTTTTGCATGGGCCTCATTTCTTTTTCCGCAGATAAATTCAGAAAAAAGGAAAGCCGGTCATGTTACTCACATGCCGGCTTTATATACCTGTCAAAAAGGGGAAAACTGGTTAGCTTTCTTCTCCCAGTTCTACTGCCCTGTCAAAAGCGGCGTAGGCGGCTTCTTTGATAAGTTCTTTTACATTGTTGTCATCCATAGAATCTAGCGCTGCCCTTGTAGTACCACCTTTTGAGGCCACGCGATCCATCCATAGTGTTGGGGAAAGATCGTTCTGGTTAAAGAGTTCTACCGCACCTTCAAAGGTTTGGCTCACCAGCACTCTTGAATCGTGCTCCGAAAAGCCCATTTTTAAGGCCGCTTCAAGCATAGAGTTCATAAAGTAGAATACGTACGCAGGTCCACTTCCCGAAATTCCCGTAGAGGCGTCAATGAAGTTCTGGTTCTTCACATGGATAGATTCTCCTGTAGTGTCAAGAAGGTTTCTCACCATCAATAATTCTACTCTCGAAACTTCTTTTGATTCGGTGTAGGAGGTAACTCCTTTTCCAACCTGAGCCGGTAGGTTAGGCATTGACCTTACTACTTTTTTGATGCCCAGGCCATTTTGTATAGTCTCAATGGTAACTCCAGCCATTAAGGAAACCGCGATTTGCTCCTTGTTCATCATCGGTTTCATTCTTTCAAATAGTTCCTCGCTGTGGTATGGTTTTACAGCAATAAAGATTAGATCGGCCTGGGGTAAAGCATCTTCCAGTTGTTCGTGTACATCAAAGATCCCCATGTCCTTCAGCAAAACAATTTTATCTGGCGAGACATCGTAAATCATGAGCTTACGCTGATTTAAAAATGTTGATGAGGCCATGCCTTCTGCATAAGTGAGGCCCATATTTCCTGCTCCAATAACTAAAACTTTCATTACTTCTAATATTTTATAGTGTTTGTGCAAAGACTGTACAGGACAAGCCTTAAATAAAATTAATTCTGAAATTCTTTACCTGTCATGACGTAGTTCACTGATAGCAAGGGATTTGTTTATGGTATTTTATTTCTGAAGTGACCGACATATCGTCAAAAACCTGAAAATCCGTCAGTAGTAGGAAGGCTTCCGAAGGGGAAGTCGTTGTTTTTATTGATATATTTGGCTGAAACTGATCTTAAAAATTTATTACACGCATGAAAAAACTTTCGGGATTATTCACCCTGTGTCTGCTTTTGTCGGCTCACTTCTCATTTGCACAATCAAAAGATGAAGTTATACAGAATATTGTAAAGGAGGCCGAGCAAAATTCGAAGCTTGAGGAGTTGGCGCACCAGTTGCTTGACAGCATTGGGCCACGCCTGGTAGGAACACCACAAATGAACAATGCTCATAACTGGGCCGTAAAGAAATTTGAAAGCTGGGGCATCCCTGCCGAAAAGCAGAAGTGGGGAGAATGGCGCGGCTGGGAACGCGGTATTACCCATATTGACATGGTTGAGCCACGACTGCAAACCCTTGAAGGGAGACAGCTTGCCTGGAGCCCTTCTACCGGAAAAAAACCTGTAACCGCCGAGGTAATTACGCTGCCCGAGACAGTTTCCGATTCTATGGCTTTTCAAAACTGGCTGCCACAGGTAAAAGGTAAATTTGTCCTCATTTCTATGCAGGAGCCAACCGGAAGACCCGATTATAACTGGGAAGAATATGCTACCGAAGCTTCTTTTGAAAAGATGAAGCGCGAGCGCAGTGAACAATCTGAAGCCTGGAGAGATAAATTCAGTACTATGGGCTATACCTCCCGGACTTTACCTGCTGCACTTGAGAAAGCCGGTGCTGTTGGAGTGATTACTTCCAACTGGTCTGAAGGTTTTGGGGTAAACAAGGTTTTTGGAGCTTACACAAAAGAGGTGCCTACTCTTGATCTCGCTCTTGAAGATTACGGAATGCTTTACAGGCTGGCAGAAAATGGAAGTAAGCCTAAAATTAAGGTTACCGCCCAATCTAAAGAACTGGGAATGGTGCCTACATTCAATACAATTGCTACTATTAAAGGAACCGAATTACCTGAAGAATACGTGGTGCTTTCGGCGCATTTTGATTCTTGGGATGGCGCTACCGGGGCGACAGATAATGGAACCGGAACTATCGTGATGATGGAAGCTGCCCGAATTCTTAAGGAATATTACCCTAACCCTAAAAGATCAATTATCATTGGGCTTTGGGGTAGCGAAGAGCAGGGGCTTAACGGGTCACGCGCATTTGTGGAAGATCACCCGGAAATTGTAGATAATATTCAGGCGGTATTCAACCAGGATAACGGAACCGGAAGAGTGGTGCGTATCACCGGGAATGGGTTCTTGCACGCTTATGATTACCTCGAAGACTGGCTTTCAAAAGTGCCCGATACGGTTGCCGATCATGTACAGACTACCTTCCCCGGAAGACCGGGTCGTGGGGGGTCAGATTATGCTTCTTTTCTTGCAGCAGGAGCTCCGGCTTTTAATCTAACTGCTTTAGACTGGGCTTACTGGAACTATACCTGGCATACAAACCGCGACACTTACGATAAGATCGTCTTTGACGATGTGAGAAATAACGTCATTCTTACAGCTGTACTTACTTATATGGCGAGTGAAGACGACGAAAAGGCATCGAGAGAACAAATCAAACTACCAATCAATACCCGTACAGGAGAACAGGAGACATGGCCTGAGCCACGATCTCCCAATCGCCGTGGCGGAGTGGAATAAGAAAAAGATAATCAGGAGAACAGGCTTTCCTGATTATTTGTATTAAGCTGCAGAAGGTCCTTTCACCTAAGGTGTCAAAAAGGGGATTTTCTGCAGCTTATTTT
>NZ_JBOJLM010000034.1:0-6130 GCF_050750585.1 Salinimicrobium sp. WS361 | reverse complement strand
CATCACAAGTTCCCGTAGGGACCATATATGGGTAAAAAAACAAAATCATGGACAAACTGCTGTGCCGTAGGTACAGAAGATGGATCAAACAAATATTTTTTGATACTCCCCAGCCAGATCTTCGGTATTGGTGATGTCTTTCTATTCCGTACCTAAAGGCACGGATATTCTGCATTGATTTCTCTACCAATAGGTTGTCCCTAGCGGGACAAGGCATTTACTATCTCCTAAAGACATCACTTTATCTTCAGCAGCAAATTTGGATCTGGACAATTATTAAGGAAGAAGTCCAGCTCCTTTTTGTTGGTTACACCGGAATAGTCCCCTGCTTTTCCCTGCACATCAAGAATGATCTGAAAATGAAGATGAGCGGCGTAATTGCCATTTTCAGAAGCGTCGCCTAAAGCAGCGATTTGCTCTCCCTGCCTCACTGCCAGGCCCACTGCTAATCCTTCTAAAGATTTCTTTTGAAGATGGCCATAAAGGGTGTAAAAGTGCTTTCCTTCAGCCTCATGTTCAAGAATGATCGTAGGGCCGTAATCCCCAAAGTTGTCGTTATTCCGGAAGCTGTGGATCTTCCCATCGAGCACTGCCAGGACTGCAGTACCCGCCGGAGCCCAAATATCTACTCCAATATGCCTGTTCCTTATTAATTCCTCATCTTCAGCCGAAGAGAACAATTCACTGCGCCTGTAAAGTCCGCGGTGTTCGTTATAGCCGCCCCAGGTTACTTTTCCACCTTTCTTCCGAAGAAATGCATTTATATAATTCTGGAAAGCTTCAGGGGCATCTAATTGCTCCTGTGTCAATTCAGCATTATTAACTGAAAGATCGACGTGCTGATAATCTTCCAAAGAAAAACCGGCATCAATTACAGGTGTAAATCCTGTTGTGAGGCCGGTTAGAAAATGAGCATCTGGCATGATGTTTTTTGCCAAAAATAAATTACTTCAGCACAACATCACTAAATTTTGCAAAGATATTTATCGCTGCTCCCGCATTCTGGCTTCCATTGTAGCCCTTCAGTTTTTGATTATCGTAGGAGTTACTTGAAGTCAGGTTGAGTCCTTTAGGGTATTTCACTGCGCTATTGGTTCCATTGTATGTAAAGTTAAAAGCACTTTCGGGCAGGTCGAGGATAAGGTCTGAATTTTCCAAAGTAACATCCAGACTTTTAAACTTAGGAGACACTTTATCTATCTTAAGCTCTCCAAAAGTCCCTGAGAGAATTCCTGTCTCCCCTAATTCTTTGAGGTAAACACTACTGGAATTGGAATCGAGCTTCAGGCTCTCGGCTTTTTCAATTTTAAGGTCCTGCACATAAGCGGCATTGAGAACGCCATACTTCCAGCTCTTGATCATCACAGGAGTATACGCAACCCTAAAATTGGTATTTTTCCCTGCTATTTCTGCAGCATTGAACTTTGAATGTGAAACCTCTCCTCTTAGATTGTTTGTGGTGCCGGCAAGCTTCACCTCCCCGTGGCGCACCTTTAGTTTAAGCTGACCAGACCTCGGGATTTTCACCTTCAGCACTTTTTTAGCCATGTTATGGTCTTTAAGCACAATAACGTTTGCCCCTGATTTAGGATTTTGATTGCGAGCTTCCTTTTCAATATTGGCAGCCCAGGCTTCCATTTCCTTTCCAAAACTTTCGCCCCACTTTTCCATATCTTTTTCGAAGGTCTTTCCCCAGGCTTCCATCTCCTTCTCAAAGTCTTCGCCCCAGGCCTCCATTCTCATTTCATGCTTTTTCCAGAGCACAGAATCCTTTTCAAACTTTTGGGCCCATTCTTCCATGGCTTTTTCAAAGTCTTTCCCAAAATTCTTTTCCATCTGTTTCTCGAACTTCTCCATATATTTCTCGCCATCTTTCTGGTACTGTTCGTAGTCAAAATTGATATTCCCCACACTCGCATAAAATTCTGGCGGCAGTGGCGGGTTTGTCGCGAGGCTCTCGAGCATTGGTCCCATCATTTCGGTGAGGGGCGCTATCATTTCGGGTAATTTTGCAAGTGGTGCCTGAAGGGCAGCCATATTAAAATCTCCCGGGCCGCCTGGCGTAGCTTCTGAATGTATCCTTACTTCTGAAGCCGATCCATCTACATCAAGCCTCCAGCTTTGCAGCATTTTGTTTTGGCCCTCACTGCCACCTTCGAGCAAGGCCGAAACCTGCACTTCGTTCCTGTCCCAGTACTCCACGTCAATATGCGTATGGCGGGCATTAATGTTTACGATTACATCCTTATTCGTCTTAAACGTTTTATTTAATTTACTCGTTTGCGCCAGGCCAGCGGTTGCACAAAGCAGCGCAATAATTGCTGTTTTAAGCTTTGTAGTTTTCATTTCCCTGTATTTTTGAATGATTGATATCTTTAATTTTATTCTTCAGTTTGTACAATAGCTCCAGCCTAAGCTGCAGGTTGGAGATCAAAGCCTCAACACTGCTCTCGGTAAGGCCGGTTTCACTAATTTCGGCATTCAACTTTTTGTATTCCTGGTCAAGACCTGCCAATTGTGTCATAAAAGAATCTACTAATGCCTTATTTGATTCATTCACATCCAGTTTCGCAAGCTCTATATTCAAGCTAGCCAGGTAAAAATTCTCGATCTTCCTGAATTCGGGAGACTCGTCGCTAAGCTGATATTGTTTAGCCTCCTCAGTTTTCTCATCCTTTTCCTGTTCAACCTCTACCGGAACATCGGTGATTTCACTACCGTTAAAAGTCTCATTGCTGTTAAGGAAGAAAAATCCGACTCCAAGCGCCACCACCAAAACGGCAGCTATTTTGAGGAAGAAGAAACTCCTGTTAGAAGATTTTTCCTGTTTATTCTCCGGAAACTGGGCTTCCAGCCTCTGTTCAAATCTACTACGATGTCCTTTTGGGGGTTGAGAAGGCAACGACTTGTCTTCCTGCAACATCTTTCTAATATCCTGTGCCATATCTTTTCTCTTTTAATTCGTCCTGTAATTTTTTCTTTCCGCGGTGAACAAGGGTTCTGGAAGCAACCTGCGAAATGTCGAGTATTTCTGCGATTTCCTGATGGTCATAACCTTCCAGTAGATACAACATCAACGGGTATCTGTATTTTTCGGGCAATTGTTGCATCGTCTCTTTCACCTCTTCAATCCCTACCCCATCATCAACATTCCAGTTCTCTTCCTCTTCAACCGTTCCCAACACCTGTTCATTGATCGCAACCATCTCCAGCTTTCGGGCTTTTAATTTATCGAGACATTTATTTATCACGATCCGTTTAAGCCAGGCCCCAAACGATACCTCGCCTGTAAATTGTGCCAGTTTTTGAAAAGCTTTTATAAAAGCTTCCTGCATGGCATCTTCAGCCTCAAACGGATCATTTACGAACCTCAGGGCCACATAGTACATGCCGTCGCAATACTTATTGTAGAGCTTGAGCTGGGCTCTGCGGTCATTTTGTTTGCAAGCCTCTATTAATTGATGTTGTATCAAAATAACTTCAGTTTGGTTGGGTTTCACTTTAAAGACGACAGGAAACAAGTCGCGTTGCAAAATTTATCACTAAATGTAGATTTTTTTCTGAATACCTGCGGAAGAGTGGCGGGTTGCGAGTTGCGGGTTGTGAGTTCCGAGTTGCGGGTTGCGGGTTGCGCGTTTCGGGTTGCAGGTTGCAGGTTGCGGGTTTCGGGTTTCGGGTTTAGCCCGGTTGCAAGTTTCTTTTTGTTATTTAGAAGGAGCTTTTTTAAGACTGCGAAATTTCTTCTGAAATGGGAAAATTATCGATTGGAAAAGGGTCAGGAAGAGGTGCTGAAAATGGCATTTTGGAAGGCAATACTGCGGAAATGTTGCAGGTTGCAAGTTGCGGGTTTACCCTGTTGCATGTTGCAGGTTACATGTTTTGTCCTGCTACAGGTTTTTGTTGTCATTTCGAAGGAGCTTTTTTGCGACTGAGAAATCTCTTCTGAAATGGGAAAATTATCGATTGGAAAAAGGTCAGGAAGAGGTGCCAAAAATGGCATTTTTAGAAGGTAATACTGCGGAAGAGTTGCAGGTTGCAAGTTGCGGGTTTACCCTGTTGCATGTTGCAGGTTACATGTTTTGTCCTGCTACAGGTTTTTGTTGTCATTTCGAAGGAGCTTTTTTGCGACTGAGAAATCTCTTCTGGAATGGAAAAAATTGTGGGTTACCTAAAGGTTTGAATGAGGTCTCAAAAATGGTATTTTAAGTGAGTAATAATGCGGAAGGTTGCAGGTTCGGGTTGCCTGTTTTCCTGTTGCATGTTGCAGGTTACATGTTCTGTCCTGCTACAGGTTTCTGTTGTTATTTCGAAGGAGCTTTTTTGCGACTGAGAAATCTCTTATGGAATGGAAAATTGTCAGTTATAAAAGTTCAGAAAGAGGTGCTGAAAATGGCATTTTTGGAAGGTAATACTTCGGAAGTGTTGCGGGTTGAGGGTTTTTCAGTTGCGGGTTACGGCCCCAGGCCAACAACTAAAATCAACTTAAAAATCATAGTCTAATTTCATTTTGTAACTCTAATTTCCGATCGTCCTTCTAATTACGTAACTCTAATTTCGCGTCGTATTTCTAACTTCTACTAAGCAACTTCAGGATCTCCTGCTCTACTTCAGCTGTATTCCACTTTTCTTCTATGCCAGGTAATTTCATCACTTTATCCATTATAGCAGCTTGTTTATCGCCCAACTCAAGGGCTTCAGCATAAGGGGCTTCAGAAAAAGTTACACGGGAATAAACCGGGAGCCAGGATTCAGGATGTTTTTCAGCAAAATGTTTTTCGATCTTCTTCCGCAGAAGAAATTTTTGATCAGCTGTTTTGCTACTCATTTCAAGAAAATTACGGTGACTCAACTCGGCAATAGCATCGGCATTTGGCTTTCTAAGGGCCTGATAATTTGCGAAGATCTGCTCCCAGTCATCTCCAAATTCAGTTTCAAGCCGACTTAATTCTGAAATATCTTCAAAACCTGCATTCATGCCCTGCCCGTAAAAAGGCACTACGGCATGGGCCGCATCTCCAACCAAAGCGATCTTGTCATAATAAGTCCACGGAAAACACTTCACAGTCACCAGCGCACTGGTAGGATTCTTGAAGAAATCGCTGGTAAGATTGTAAATTTCATCTTTGATATCGGGAAAGAATTCACTGAAGAATTTTTCGGCTTTAGCTTCAGAAGAAATGGTCTCAAAAGAATGCTCGCCCTCAAAAGGAAGAAAAAGGGTGCAGGTAAAACTGCCATCAAGATTTGGCATGGCAATTAACATGAACCTGCCTCTTGGCCAAATATGAAAGGAATTTTTGTCGAGTTTATGAGAACCATCGGCATTGGCCGCGATTCGAAGCTCCTTGTAGCCCACATCTACAAAATGCTGGGAATAATTGAACCTGCTTTGGCGCTGCATTTTGTGCCGTACCCGTGAGAAAGCACCATCGGCCCCAAAAATAAGATCGAAATTATACTCCTGCCAGTTACCTTTTTCAGATTCACCGGTATACAGCTTTGCTTCGGCAAGATCTACATCCCACACTTTTTCTTCAAACCTGAACTCGGCTCCTGCTGCTTCGGCAAGATCTATCATCTTTCGGTTTAACACTCCGCGGGAAATAGAATAGATCGCCTCTCCTTCCTGCCCGTACTTCTGAAAATAAACCGGACTGTTATTTACGTGCATTGCCCGCTGATAAAGGGGAATTGCCAGTTCTCTCACTTTTTCTTCAATACCTGCCTCACGCAGGGCTTTCCACCCGCGATTGGACATGGCTAGGTTTATGGAGCGGCCAGAGAATTCAACTGTCCGCACATCGGGCCGTCTGTCAAAAACAGTAATATTATGTCCTTTTTTTCTAAGGTGTAAGGCAAGCAAAGACCCTACGAGTCCTGTACCTACAATGGCAATGTTCTTTGAGTGCTGCATGTTACCGGCGAAAATACTACTTTTTGAATTATTGAGAGTTGCGTTGAGCGCATTCGCCTGCACATCTTCTGGCTTTTCAAGACTACAATTACAATGGCGGGTTAAGATCTACCTGTTGATGATATACTATTATATGTACCAATGTTTTGATATGAACGCTGGAAGAGCGGTGGAATAAAGGGATACAGATGGCAGATTATGAGATTGATATTATTA
>NZ_JBOJLM010000033.1:0-6169 GCF_050750585.1 Salinimicrobium sp. WS361 | reverse complement strand
CATACGGGGAAGCTGAAAACCGATAAGAGTAAGCACATAATCTAAACCACACAATTTAAATGGGAACAATGATCAACAGAGGAAAAGAATTAATAAGAATTAGTCCAACTAAACCACATCTAATTGAAGTTTCAAAAAATGGCGGTATATCCTGGATTCCTCGATCTGCAGGTTCAGCTTATGGCAATTTTACTGACATAACAGAGAATGGAACTGAAATTTTAGGAACAACTACAAAAGGTTTGTATGTAAGTAAGAATTCGGGCATTAGTTGGATTAAAAGAAGTTAATTATAAAATTGAGCCGCTGAAACAGCGGCTCAATTTTTAAATATTTTACGCTTACTCAGAGAAATGAAAAATTATTGGCTACATAGAATTTCGCATACGGCAGAACTGTCATATCCATTGCTTGACAAAGGTTATTTAACAATAGGCTTTTCAGATTTTACCTGTAAAGAGTTCATAGATAAAGTAATTAAAGATGACTGGAACTACTTCAATGAACAATTTCAGGAGATGTGGGGTAAAGTACCGAGGACAAGACATAACTTATGGAGATTTTTACATTTTAAAAAGGGTGACATTGTTATTGTACCGAGTTGGGGAACCTTTTTCGTTTGTGAAATTGTTGACGACCGACCATTACTCATAGGCGAAGCCCATTCCGCTGATTTAAAAAATTGGGGAAATAAAGAAGTATCAACAGATGGAACTCATCTTATTTCAGAGAAAGGAGAAGTCTATGATTTAGGTTTTGCAAGAAAGATCAAAATTATACACAGCAACATATCCAGAGAAAAATATGCTGATGCCAAATTAACCTCAAGGATGAAGATTCGTCAGACTAACGGCGATATAAACGATTTGAAAAAAAGTATTGAGAAAAGTATATCAAATTATATTGAGAAGAAACCAATACATCTCCATTCCATAATAGTAGATAAAACTGCTAACATTGTATTGGATACGATTAAAAATGAATTAAATCCTGACAAATTTGAAAAGTTGGTAAAATCTTATTTTAAGACAATAGGCGCAAATCAAGTTTCTATTCCAGCAAAGAACGAAAGGGATAAGGAAGGAGACGCTGACATTGTTGCTGTCTTTGAAAACATAAAACTCATTATTTATATTCAAGCCAAATTTCAAAAAGGTGAAATAAATGAATGGGGAACAAATCAAATTTTGGACTACAAAACGAACAAAGAAAGTATTGATGATGGCTATAATAAAATTGCTTGGGTTATAACCTCTGCAGATGCTTTTAACACAGAAGCCGAGAAAATAGCTGCTGAAAACGAAATCCAGTTAGTAGATGGTTTAGAATTTTCAAAAATGCTTTTAAACTCAGGAATTAACCTTCTAAACACCACATTGTAAAAAAACACAGCAGGCAACAACATATAAAAACAATGCTTAATTTGTTCTCGAATCGAAAGTCTTTGCTCGCTTGCTTAGCGGATTGTCCTGCGGACAATCACGCACGCCAGCTCGCACAGTTTTTATACGGGACGTTGTGAGTCATCAATTACGGATCGCAGTCGGCAGATTATAGATCACTGGCAATGGCCGGTGTCTCGGGGATGAAAAAAAGCTACGGGTTAGAATCATCACTCAGCCGCAAGTGGCGCTTTTTTTTGGTAGATTTGGATGTTAAGGCTTGTGACTAAGCGGACTTTTGGCCGATTCTAATTACCAGGGATTAGGCTAAAAAGGGAAATTAAGGACTATTTGCGGCGGACAAAAAAAGACGCCTCACAACACCATATAAAAACAATGCTCAAACCTGTCTCAAATCGAAACTCATTGCTCGCTTGCTGCGTCTGATTGTCCTGCGGACAATCAGACTCGCCAGCTTGCACTGTTTTTATACGAGACGTTGCCCACAATACAAAAAACCGACAATTACGGAATTTAACCGTACGCACATTTGTTCTGTACGTATTTTTAGCGTACATTTGTTGAAAATTAATATTATGGCAACAAAAGAATTAAAACAGGAAAAAGCGAGATTTGATACTCGCCTTCCAAAAGAACAAAAAGTTTTTTTTGAAAGAGCCGCAAGAGTTGGCGGCTATAGAAGTTTAACCGATTTTGTGGTTTTAGCAGTACAAGAAAAAGCTAAGGAAATCATTGCGGAAAAAGAGCAAATCATTGCCTCAAAAAGAGATAGCGAAATATTCTTTGATGCAATCACGAATTCACCAAAAGCAAATAAAAATCTTGTCAATGCTGCGAGTGAATATAAAGCTCACTTGTCCGAATGAAAGAACTCACAGAAAACCTAAACTCTACACATAGAAAAAAAGAATTTTCTTGCGGGAATGATATGTTGGATAATTATCTGCACACACAAGCTAATCAAGATATTAAAAGAAAATTATCCGCTTGTTTTGTCTTAAATGACAACGAAACCGATCTATTAAAAGGGTATTACACTTTAGCAAATAACAGTATTGCGCAAGAATTAATTCCCGCAGAATTTCAAAAAAAATTACCGAATTCATACAAATCAATACCTACTACTCTACTTGGACGATTAGCAATTGATAATAGATTTCAAAGACAAGGTATAGGAAAATTATTGTTGGTTGATGCTTTGCGAAGAAGTTATGATATTTCAAAAAGCATCGGTTCATTCGCAGTTGTGGTTGATCCGATTGACGAAGATGCCGAAAAGTTTTATGACAAATTTGGATTTATAAAACTTCCAGATAGCGGTAAAATGTTCCTATCAATGAATACAATTAAGACATTGTTTGAATAGAAGTACTGTGGGCAACAATGAATAACCCAAATTGCTTGATTCCTTCCAAAAATGACATTTTTGACTACCTTTAAAAATAGTCTTTAACGGACAAATTCCAGTTCCCAAGCCGCAACTTGCGTTATTCGGGACGTTAGCGGCAAGCTCTAGAAAAATTCAGATTAAATGAATGAGAAATTAAAAGAATTCGAGGAAAACACTCCTATTTCAGTAACAAATTATATAGAAATGTCGGAGGCAAATGAGCCTCTGCTTATTTATGAGGGCATCTTCACTATAAAAGATGAGAACAAGGAATTGAAAATAGATGGTAAGATTACTTTCCATTGGGTTCCTGATTCTGGTGTACACTTTGTTGGTAATCCAGTTGATAATAAATCCAATCTCTTCGACATTTTTGATTCTAAGGTTTACTTAAAAGTTTTTATTGACAATTTAGAATTTGGTGAGGGCTTTATAACTCATATAGGTTCCCATATAAAAGGAGTTATATCAAGTTATGCTGTGTATGGAGATAAATCTATTTCTGTTGATCAAGTTCTTTTTTCAGTCCCTAATCTCCGAGAGTTTATGGGTAATGTGATTAAATCAAAAATTGATTCAAGATCTACTTTATGGAGAGGTAGAATTAAACTAGAGAATGAAAAATATATCATAAACATTGATAAAGAAAAGGATTATGAAAACTTAAAAAATCAATTAGTTGAGAAAGGAGGCTATATTTTAATGTATAGAGGTGAACTAAAAAGTAAAAAAGGATCTATAAGTTTTGAAGAAACTAAAAACCTATTCCATTGTCTCAATACTTTTTTAACGTTTTTAAATGGGAGAAGAACTTCAGCAATAGCAATAACTGGTGTATTCGAAAAAGAATCTAAATGGTGTGATTACACCAATTATTATGTAGATCAATATAAACATGTAGAGAGTTGGACTCAATCTCATTCAATTGCTGGCATTGACGGTCTTTGGAAAAATTTCAGCAAAATATGGGAAAAAGAAGAAGATAGGGATTTCCTAACTTCTGCTATACATTGGTATGTTGAAGCCAATAATAATTCAGGATTTTCTGAGGGATCTATTATAATGGCTCAAACGGCTTTAGAACTTATATATAATTGGTGGATTATAGAAAGAAAAGAAATGATTCTTGGTAAGGATGCAGAATCCATAAATGCCGCGAATAAAATAAGATTACTTATATCACAATTAGATATCCGATATAAAATTCCAAAAGCATTTAATAAATTAGAAGAATTCCAAAAAGGTGAAACACAAATTTTAGATGGTCCAGATGCTGTTGTTCAAATTAGAAATGCAATAGTTCATTCTCAACAGGAAAAAAGAAAAAAATTAAGTTCAATCCATAGCAGAGCTAAATACGAAGCTTTACAACTATGCATTTGGTATATCGAATTATCACTTTTAAAAATTTTAGGTTATAATCAAAAGTATTATAATAGAACCTCTAATGAAATGGTTAGAGTTAAGTCAGAAGAAGATCTTCCTTGGCTATTAAATATAGTATGAGCCAGCCGCTAACAATGGCTATCCAAAAATGGCTTTTTTGACAACTAATTTCCTACATTTATTTCCATAAGAAACCGCCGGTTCAACTGAAAGTGAAATCTTCCCTACACGCCACTTTTGATAGCCGGGACGTTGTAAACAAGGCAAAAAATGCCATTTTTGGATGGTGAGTTTTTGAAACCTTAATTAATTACTTTTTTCATCGGACAAAATCGGACGGACAAAAATCTGATTTACCACTCAAAAAAATGATTTTTAAAGCTAATTTTTTAGAACTTCGGGAAAGACGGCGGACTGACAATCGCAACGGATAAAAAACCAGGCTGGGAAAAAAAACCCAGTTTACAACACTGTATAAAAAAAATGCTCAAATCTGTCTCAATTCGAAAGTCCGTGCTTGCTTGCAACGCCTGATTGTCCTGCGGACAATCAAGCTCGCCAGCTCGCACTATTTTTTATACGGGACGTTGTAAACCAGGCAAAAAAATGGCTTTTTAGGAAAGCATGAATTTCTGAAATCTGTTTGAAGATTGTTGACGCCGGACAATTAAAACTCACTAAATCCAATCTATCTCTAAAAAATAGATTTTCAAAAGTGAATTTTTAAAAAAAACGGACTGATCAGTTTTCAGCGGATTAAAAACTTACTAATTACACAAAAAGAATAAAAGCCCAGTTTACAACAACGGTTAACAAAAATGGCTTTTTTGAGAGATAATTTCCTACTTTTATTTCCATAAGAAAGAACTCGTTACGCCGGACAAGTGGATCTTCCCTACTCGCCACTTTCGTTAACCGGGAACGTTGCCTACAATGCCTCGGATTCTACTCAGACGTGAAAAATAAAAAACTGACTCTTCTCCTGGAAATGAGAACGGACTATCACTCAGCCGCAAAAACTAAAAACTGACTTCCACTCTACTGATAAAACTGATTAATAAAACCTTACGGATTAAAAATGGCAAATTTATAATCAAGAATATTTGTATTTTCAAGATAATTAAAAATAATTAACCTTACTCAAACGCTGATACTTTCTCACTCTTATGAAGATTTTTGATTTCGTAAAACAGTTTAATTTATATTCAAAAGAAACACGAGACGGCAAATCTACCGTGATTACTCAAACGTCTCGGCAAAGTAGGCAACAACGTATAAAAACAATGCTAAAACCTGTCTTGAATCGAAACTCTTAGCGTACTTGCTGCGTCTGATTTTCCTGCGGAAAATCATCGCCGGCAATCGCCGCACTGTTTTTATACGGGACGTTGTAGCAAATTTTAAAGCGATACTGGAAAAAATAAAGAATATTACGGAATGAAAATACTTCTAAAACTTGAAAACGGAATCTGAAATACAAACGGTGACTGACTTAGAACAGTGGCTTAAAGATAATTGCTATTCAATGAATAGCTATAGTATCAATGGAAATTCTATCGACGAAGGATATATTCTTGAAAATATCCAAGGCATTTATGAATGGAACTATACGGAACGCGGAGAAAAACAAAAACTTGAATATTTTCCCAACGAAAAAGCGGCTGTTGAATATGCTTTAAAAAAGATTAAAGCAGATGAACACGCAAACCGCAATTATATTGGAATGTATAAAAGCGATCAGAAAGTTGAACAAATATTGGCGGAGTTACGAAAACGTAGAGTAGAATTTTGGACAGATAAAATCCATTATAAATTGAACGATTGGCGAACACGAATATTTGTAATTGGATGTGACATAAAAAAGGTAACGGATTTAATTCAAGACAGAAATTTCACTTCTCCAAGAGATGGAAAAGGACATAGTTTTTGGACTAAGTTGAAAAAAATATTTTCATAAAATAATAAAGGAGACGGAAAATAAAACTTGCTA
>NZ_JBOJLM010000032.1:0-8750 GCF_050750585.1 Salinimicrobium sp. WS361 | reverse complement strand
CCCGGTTTTCCACAGAAAGGATTAACTTCAGAACCAAACCTCAATCTATCAAAAATAAAAAATCCCGAAATTTTACTTTCGGGATTTTTAAAAATTACTCTTGAGTATTAAAGTTTCTTAGTAACAAGATCATACACACAAGGGATTACGACCAGGTTCAGAATGGTTGCCGAGAGTAACCCCCCAAGTATCACCACAGCCATCGGGCTCTGGATCTCACTTCCCGGTTCCCCTCCTTTTAAAGCTAATGGAATAAGTGCCAGACCTGTAGTGAAGGCTGTCATTAGGATCGGATTTAACCGGTCCAATGCGCCCGATTTGATCAATTCAAAACCTCTTAAGCCTTCCTGCCGTAAGTCTTCGTATCTGGACACCAGTAGGATTCCGTTTCGAGTAGCAATCCCAAAGAGACTAATGAAACCGATAGTCGAAGCTATGCTCACAATTCCCGATGTAAAGTACACGATAAGGATTCCCCCGATCAATGCCAGCGGCAGATTGATAAGGACGATAAAAGCCAGTTTGACATTCTTAAATTCAAAATACAGCAACAGGAAAATTACCAGGATCGCCAAAACAGCTGAAATCATCAGCATCTGTGAGGCTCTGGATTCACTTTCGAATTGTCCGCCGTATTCAACCCTGTAACCTTCCGGAATATCTACGGAAGAATTTACGGTTTCCCTGATCTTTTCTACCGCGCTTCGCAGATCCCGTCCCTGCACATTGGCAGCTACAACGATCTTACGCTGTACATCTTCCCTGCTAATGGTATTGGGGCTGCTTACAGAGGAAACTGTGGCAAGCTGTTCCAATGGCACCTGTGAGCCGTTCGGAAGTCCTATTAAAGCAGTTTTAATATTCTCAATACTGTTTCTGAACTCCTCACCATATCTCAGCACAAGGTCAAAGTATTTTTGACCTTCATAGATCTCCCCTACCTCGTGGCCGGCAAAGGCAACATCCACCTGTTCCATTAATTCGCCGACAGTCATGCCGTAAGCAGAGAGGATCTGGCGTTTTGGCGTGATCTTGATCTGCGGCACCTCGATCTGCTGATCAACCGCTACATCGGCAAGTCCGTTGATGGGGCTTATACTTTGCTCCACGTCTGTTCCAATTTCATAAAGCTGTTGCAGATCGGGTCCGAATATTTTGATCGCAATATTTGCCCGGGTTCCAGAAAGCATATGGTCGATTCGGTGAGCAATGGGTTGCCCTAAAGTGATATTTACTCCGGGCACCATACTCAGTTTTCCCCTTACCTCTTCAAAGAATTCTTCCTTCGATTTTTCTTCCAGTGTAAAAGGCACATCGATCTCGGCGGCATTTACCCCCTGGGCATGCTCATCCAATTCGGCCCTACCTGTCCTTCGGGTCACCACATCAACTTCGGGCATTTCGAGTAACAGCTGTTCTACCTGTCTTCCTGTCTTGTTGCTTTCTTCCAGGGACATTGCCGGAGGACCAACTACGCTGATCACCAGGGAACCTTCATTAAATTCCGGAAGGAAACTTCTCCCCAGCTGTGTGAAAAGGGCGATACTCAGTAAAAAAGCGATTACAGTTACTCCAATCACCGTTTTAGGGATCTTCAGTGCTCGGTTGAGAGTTGCGGCGTAACGCTGCTGTAACCATCTTTCAACTTTGGTTCCCTGAGCCTGCTTCTTCAGCATTTTTTCATCTTTTAAAAGATAAGAACATAACACCGGAGTAACAGTAACTGCAACCACCAATGAGGTCAAAACTGAAGTGATAAAAGCAATTCCAAGTGGCTTCAGCAATCTGCCTTCCATTCCGCCAAGGAAAAACAACGGAATGAATGATACGATGATGATGAGCGTAGCAATGATAATCGAACTTCTTATTTCCACCGAAGCGTCCCTGACCACCGTAATAACAGATTGTCTTTCCGCTTCCGGTTTTCGAACATTCTCCCGCAGGCGTTTATAAACGTTCTCCACATCAATAATGGCGTCATCTACCAGTGCACCAATGGCAATAGCCATACCTCCCAGGCTCATCGTATTAATAGTGTACCCCAGCCATTTTAAAATGATTATGGACACCAGTAAGGAAATTGGGATGGCCAGCAGTGAAATAAAGGTGGTACGCCAGTTCATAAGAAAAATGAACAGCACGATAACCACAAAAAAGGCACCTTCGAGCAGGGTCATATTAAGGTTGCTAATCGAAGCATCAATAAAATCGGCCTGGCGGAAGATCTGACTTTTGATCTCGACACTTTTCGGCAAACTTGTTTCCAGTTCGGCGATGGCCTCATCCAACCTTTCGGTAAGTTCCAGCGTATTTACATCGGGCTGCTTGGAAATAGTCAGGATAACTGCCGGTTTTGCGTTTAGGGAACCATCCCCGATCTTATCGGCAGCACCTATCTGCACTTCAGCAACATCTTTTATCTTGATGCTCTGCCCGTTGACCTGTTTGACTACAGCTTGCTCCAGGTCTTCCACGGCGTAAGCTCTGCCGCTACCTTTGATGATATATTGATTCCCGTATTGATTCAAAAAACCACCCGGTGCATTCATATTTGCCTCCTGCACTTTTTCAGTCAGTTCGGCAAGGCTAACGTCGTAGTGCTTCATTTTTGCCGGATCGGCAAAAACCTGGTATTGCTTGTAATCCCCGCCTATCACCACCACGTTTGCAATCCCTCCAATGGCTTTGATCCGTGGTCGAATCTGCCAGTCTGAAAGTGTTCTCAGTTCCATTGGGCTCAGACTGTCTGAAGTCACTCCCAAAAGCATTACCTCGCCCATAATAGAAGAAATAGGTGCCATGGTCGGAGCGCCTACTCCACCCGGCAGGTTCTCACGCACCATGGGAATCCTTTCACTAACGATCTGTCTTGCTCTGTATATGTCGGTACCCCAGTCAAATTCAACCCAAACAATAGAAATTCCCGCAGCTGAAGAAGAACGGATCCTTCTCACATTTGGGGAACCGTTCATCGCGGTTTCGAGCTGGTAAGTCACCAGTTTCTCTACCTCTTCACTCTCCATACCGTGAGCTTCGGTAAGAATGGTCACTGTAGGTGCTGTAAGGTCTGGGAACACATCCACGTTCATGGTGCGTGCGAAGTAGAACCCTGTAACACTAAGCACTACCGCTGCCAAAAGCACAAGAAGGCGGTTGTGAAGTGAAATCGATAATATTTTATTTAACATCTAATTTTTGTTTCAGGATTAATGTTCGTGACCGTGACCCGGTGTTTCACCTGACATTGAAGCCATCTTTACCTGGTAATTGCCGGTTGTTACAACGACTTCCCCCTCTTGCAGTCCGCCCAAAACCTGTGCGTTCTTCCCATTTCGTTTTCCGATCCTTACCGGCCGTCTCTCGAAGCTTTCGCCGCCGGTTTGTACAATGACAGAATAGTTGCCATAGTCCTCCAGCAAGGCAGCTTCAGGAACTACAACTACTGTTTCAGCCTCTCCCAGGGCGATCTGTACTTCGGTAAAACTGCCTTCGGGCATTTCAACCACGTCATTTACTTTGACATAAACTGGAATCATTGGCTTTCCATCCTGCACCTCTTTGCCCACAGAAACAATGGATCCATCAGAATTTAATGCACTTTCCCAATCCCCCTGATCATTCCTGTACCAGACATTGGCGATGGATTCCTTACTTGGATTATAAGTCGCACTTAACTGGGTTTTCAGGAGTCGAGATTTGTCAGTACCTATAGTAATCAAATTTGCTCCCTGTTCCACATAATCTCCGTTAGAGGTATTGATGGATTTGATAAAACCGTCAAAAGGAGCGCGAATCTGCTTTCCGCCGGCTCCATAGTTAGAAGCCAGCGCACGGTAATTCGCTTCGGCTACGCGAAAATCACTTTCTACCTTTTCGAATTCCGCTTTGGGAACTATTCTGTCTTGATAAAGTTCCTTTTTTCGCTCATATTCGGCTTTCGCCTGGTCGTACCTGGCTTTCGCCTGGGCGATCTCCGCCTGAATATTATTGGAAGAAAGTCCTTCACTGCTCAAAGTCATCAACAACTGACCTCTGTTCACCTCGGAGCCTTCCGTTAAATTTTCGGAAACAAAATTCACCATTCCGTTAGCGCCGGCTGCAACGGTTTTATAAGTTCCCGGTGCCGCCTGCCATACTCCCGAAGTATGAACGATATCATAGACTTCACCTTTAGTCACAGGTTTTGTCTGAAAATCGATTTTCCAGGCCTGCTCCTTCAAAAAGCTTATTCCGGCTTCTTCTGCAGCCTCTATATTTTCTGCAGCTTCCGCCACCGAAGAGTAAACCCGTACATTTTCGATCACGATCCTGTCTGAATATTCAGGAGTTTTAAGGTCAAAGACCAGGTTGTAAGTTCCCGGCTCTTTCGGTTGTAAAGCGGGAGAAAAAATTCCGGGTGAAGAAGGTGCTTCCGCAGTATTACGAATACCGCTATCACCTCTTACAAGACTTACTGTCACCGATCCTTCACGAATCGGTTTATGTTTGCCCAACGAGGTGAAATGGGCAGCGAACTTGCTGATCTTTCCCTCCACCAAAGCCGGATATTCCACGAAAAGCTCCGTCTGGTCTGTCCACACGGTTTTGCTTATGGCCGGAACATCACCTGTAAGGTGGTTTCCTTCGGCATCGTGCGCATGGTCTTCTTCCGGGTTATTTCCGCAGGAATAAAGAAAAAGCGAGATGCACACTATAAAAATATATTTCATATCTGATTTTTAATTTTAGTGTTCGTGGTGCTCGGTACCATCGTCATGCATATGGCTTTCCTCTTCCTCGTGAGACATATCCAGAGAATCCTCGCCTACTGTGAACTCTTCCTGCATATGCCCCCCATCTTCATCATGTGGATGACCATGCTCTTCTTCCTCATGGGCGTGAGCTTCGACTCCCTCTCCATGTTCGTGCCCGTGATCTTCATTAGCTGTATCTCTACAAGCTGAAAAACCAAATACTAATATTGCTGCGAAAAATAAATTCCTGAATTTCATAATGTTTAATTTTAAATTACAATTGATGTTTTAAAAGTTGTGCTTTTAGCTGAAAAAGCTCTTTTTGCATTTCCAGCATTTTGTTATGCGCCTGCCGGTAAAATTCCACTTCCCGGTAATAATCAAGAAACGAGAATTCTCCCAGCTCATAGGCTTTAAATAGAAGTTCTTCGGAATTCAGGTCTTTAAAGGTATCCCGGTATTCCTCGTATTTCTGCTTTATTAACTGGTATTGCCGGTAATTTTCCTGAAATCGGGTATAGAATTGGGCAGTCTCGGCTCCGGCATTAGCCTGCACGTATTCCAACTGAGCTTTGGCAGCTCTCACTTTATTCTTACTATTCCATAGCGGAATGGAAAGTCCCCCTAAAAAGCCGGAATAATTGGTCGAATTCACTCCCTGATAATTATATCCAATGGTAAGATCTGGCAAAATTTTATTCTTTTGCAGTTTCACCTGTTGTTCCGCCACCGCCTCCAGGGCAGTCAACATTTGGACCTCGGCATCTGCGGAAAGTTTTTCGTTCCAAAGCACCTGCATTTCGGCAACTTCAGCGTCTTCAATGAACAGGATTTCATCTGCCTGAACCGGATTTCCCCCATTCAGTTTCTGAAGTTCCATCAAGGTGTTCTTCATTTCAATCTCTATTTGGTCCAATTCAAATTGTTGCTGCAGCCAGGCAACTTTGGCCTTATTCAGCTCCAGGATCCCGATCTGTTCCGCATCGAATAATCGCTGGATCTGTTTATACACCTGTTGTGCCTGTTCCAAGCGCTGTTGCTCCAGCTCTTCTCGCTGCTGCAGAATTTGAAGCTCGAAAAGCTCTTTTTTGGCCTGCAGAAGGACTTCTTGGCGCATGGCGTCGTACTCTAGTTCGAGTAGCTTCTTTTGTTTGTCAATCCGTTTGCTGCGGGCCGCATAGACCGTCGGAAATTCAAAGCGCTGAGATATTTGATATTCATAATAATCTTCTGTCTCATGCTCCCCAAATGGTAAATAATATGCTGAAGCCTGAGGGTCCGGCAGATTATTTTCAGTTTTGTTTCCAAGCTGCTGACTGCGAATAAACGACTGATATGCCTGTAGCTGCCTGTTATTCTGGCTTATCTCCTTTAAAATGTCATTCCTTCCGGTATTCTGGCCAAATGAGCCGGTAGAGATAAGGAATCCGCAGAAAGCGGAAACTATATATCTGAACATAATTTTTGATTTTAGTTTAATCTATATGATAAGATCGGCCTGCTATTTTAAATAGTGGCCTGACTAGTTAATCAAACTAAGTCGGGAGGTCCCCGAAGTGAGAGTATGGATAAATAAGGGTTGAAATATTCATTGGGAGGCTGATAAATTTCAAAACTTTCTGAATCTTGATCAGCTAAAACCCAATTCTCTGAATAGTATTTATTTGAGGCTTTCTTTTTGGCTTCTGTCTTTTGCAATCTTACATCCTCGGAATATTCCTTAATAACCGGAATTTCATTCAAAGCAATCGTATGCGAATGAATGGCCAACAGATAGGACAAGAATCCCCCCTGCTTATCTTCTTGCTTCTTTTCGTGGTGATGATCTTCACCGGAATGATGATGATGCGCAACCTCCTTCTTCTCCTGCCCATGTGCATGGTGTGCATGTGGAATTATCTGATGAAGAGACATCAGCATAAAGATACCAAGGAGGAATAAAGCTTTTATTTGAGATTTTGTACGCACAGACTACAAAAGTAGTAATTTATCACAGAGATTTGAGAAAAAATAGTAAACCACAAGAACCTTAGCTCCTATGGTTTATACTTCAACTAATTAAATTGCTAACTATTTAAGTTATACATTTAAATAAAATTTCTTTTGAGTTAGAAAATCATGTAAAATACCAATTTCCACTACTTCGAGTTCTTCGAGGGTATCATCTTTAATAACTTGAACTTTTTCAAAGAAAAGCCGCAGATGACGATTAAGCTTAAAATCTTATGTAACAATTGTTACTGAAAGTCTCTTTATATAAATTTATTTTCATGAGTTAATCATTTAAAAAGAAAAATGTATGAAATATTATTTTGCCAAAACAGTGTCGGGAGAATTTGAAGAAGTAATTAAAAAAGTTACCAATGAATTGGAAAAGGAAGGTTTTGGGGTGCTCACCCAAATAGATATAGCAGCTACCCTAAAGAAGAAACTGGATGTTGATTTTAAAAAATATCAAATCCTGGGTGCCTGCAATGCTCCCTACGCACACAAAGCACTAAAAGCCGAAGATAAGATCGGTACTATGTTGCCTTGTAATGTAATTGTTCAGGAAGTGGCAAAGGGTAAAATTGCGATCGCTGCAGTAAACCCTTCGGCATCTATGCAGGCGGTAGGAAACAAAGATTTAGAAGAGATCGCCACAGAAATTGGAAATAAACTACAAAAAATAGTGGATAACGTTTAAATTAAACAACTTCGGAGTATTTAAATCTCGATTATCGAGTAAATTTTCCAGAATTTGGAGAAAGAAAAACGAACTCAAAAAACTAAAACTCAGAATTATACTGAAAGCCGGAAAACCGTATCGATTTGGAATTCTATCAAAGAAGGTATAATTCACGAAGGATGGCAGGATACGGTTTTATTAATGCCCGGAATGAAAATTCGTTTGATAATGGATTTCAACGATTTTAAAGGTCTTTTGTATATCATTGCCATAATCTGGAACATGAGGATATGGGAATGATGAGAATTTTCCTCATAAAATAAAGCCTTTCATAAGAAAAGGGATAGATATTATATAAACTACTTTTATAAAAGCTCCTTAATATCCTTAATGAGTTGAACAGGACCAGAAAAAATAAACTTTTTATAAATTTAAATAACCGATTTAATAATTTTTAAAACTAGAATATGAGAACAATAGTAAAAACTTTAATGATTATTGGAGTAGCAAGCACTTTACTTAGCTGTAAATCAACCTTCAATGCTGCCGAAACGATGGATGTAAATGAAAATCGATATGCGGTCTATCAGGAAATTATATCGAATCCGAATAATTTTAAGGAATTTATTGGCCAGGCTCAGCAAAGTGAAGAGGCTAAAAAAATCATGATACAGGAACACATGCAAATGATGGAATCGGGAAAAATGAAAGGTATGATGGCCAATAATCCCGAAATGAAAGAAAAAATGAAATCGCATATGCAAAAAATGATGGAGGAAAATCCTGAAATGCAGGAAATGATGATGAAAAAAATGATGGATAAGCAGGAAATGCGTCAGAAGATGATGGAAAAAATGCAGGAAAATCCGCAAATGCGTAAGCAAATAATGGAAAAAATGCACGGAATGATGCGAAAAAATCCGGAAATGCGTGAACAGATGACACAAAGTATGCAAAAAATGATGCAGGAAAACCCCGAGATGATGGAAAAAATGATGCAGAAGATGATGGAAAATCCAGAGATGATGCAAAAAATGAAAGATAAGATGAAACAAAAACCAGGAAATCGTAAAAACTAGAATTCTAACCGCAAAAAATATTCAAATACATACATTGAAAAATTAACTCCTAAATCTGAGGAAGAAGGATATTTAAAAACATTTGTGTCCGGTTAAATTTTTAAAAGCGGGATTCCCTTGATGGGTTTCCCGCTTTAGAGTAATTTGGTTTTTACCACAAAATCAAATACTATGAACAAAAGTACTCACTTTAGCGGACATCCAATAAATAAAAAATTAGGACTATCTCATAAACTGTGTAAATGTAAAACATGTAGGTTTGCCAACCTC
>NZ_JBOJLM010000031.1:0-9738 GCF_050750585.1 Salinimicrobium sp. WS361 | reverse complement strand
TTTTTCGTCGGGGTGGCAGGATTCGAACCTGCGGCCTCCTGCTCCCAAAGCAGGCGCGATAACCGGGCTACGCTACACCCCGAGATCAGCTTATGCTGATAAACTTCAATAAACAATTTTCAAATTCCAATTCAAAAAAAACGAACTAAGAATTCAAAAGCTTGAATCACCTTAAGCGGCTGCAAATATAAAAAAGAAGTTGGCATTGAAGCCCAATTCCTGTTCTTTTTTAAAAAATTTCCGAAGCCACCTTATTTAGAGCTTCTCCTCCACACTATTTCCTGTCTGAACCAGAAAATTCTGCAGACAGGAAAATCTTTCAAAAATGGCATTTTAGAGACTTATTCTTCCGAAGAAATCTGGCTACCTGCTTCCATTTTTTCGTGTCAAAACAGCGTCAAGAGAATATTTTCCGCCGCCAAGAATAAGCAAGGCCAGGTATGTTAACAAATAATGCAGCCCCAGTTCCTGATTTGCAAAAGGATCATTTGCATGAATAATAAACACCGCCACAACCATAGTAATGATCAAAGGAATGCTGGCGAGCCTTGTTGCTAACCCAAAGATGAGTAAGATTGAGCAAAGAAATTCGGCAAATACTGCCAGACCCAACGACAACGCCGGACTCATACCCATCACCCCGGGAAACTGGATCTCTCCTCCCGCCAAAAGGGTCTGGAATTTGGGCCAGCCGTGTACCAGCATCATCGCACCAATTCCTATTCTTAAAAGGAGCAGTACCATATCTACCTGGCCTGCCGAAAAACGTGAATTCAGAAATCTGTTCATATCAATTAATTATATAGGAGCCAGAACACAGGGCTGCATTATAGGGAGATGCAAATTCTATGTTCCGGCTCCAAAATATTATTAGGCTTTTTTAAATTCGGCGTCAACGTCAATAACTACCTTATCGCTCAATACAGCTTCAGGAAAATCGGGACCAAGGTTAAAATCAGATCTTTTTATTTCTCCGCTAATGGCGAAACCTGAAATTAAATTTCCTTTTTGGTCTTTCACAGTACCACGGTGCCAAACATCGAGCGTTACAGGTTTGGTCACCCCGTGAAAAGTAAGGTCTCCTGTCACTTTGTATTTACCTTCGCCAACTTTTTCTGAAGAAGTACTCACAAATGTCATTTTTGGATACTTTTCAGCATCAAAGAAATCGGCATTTTTCAGGTGGTTATCACGCATCTCAACTCCGGTATCAATAGAGGGCACATCAATCTCCACCTTATACTTTGCATCGCTAAAGTCTTCTTCTGAAGCTTCAATCGTTGCATCAAATTTGTTGAAAAGGCCTTCAACTTCCGAAATTGTCATGTGTGTAATTCCGAAGGAAACCTGCGAGTGAGCCTTGTCGGCTTTCCATGTAGTTTGAGCAAACACGCCCGTGCTCAAAAAAGCGATAGTTAAAAGAGAAAATAATTGTTTCATTGTAATAAGTTTTAGTAAAATTATTAATGTTTAAATTTAGTAAGCTGCGGTAAAGCGTTGTTTGATATGTGCTGCGTTTTCGGCTTCATCTACCAAAACCACCGCGGTATCCTGTACAGAAAGGTCACTTTTTCCCTGCTCGTCAAAAACGGGTTTATCAAAGCCTTTTCTATAGGTATTCTTGCGCTCCTGTGGTTTTCCAGGAGCCATTTCTATTGCCGGACTAAAAAAGGTCCAGTCCAGATCTTCTTCCTTTTTAAGGATTTCCAGATATTCGCAGGCCGCAGTAGCACCCGGTTTTATTTCTTCCGGAAAATTTGGAGAATCAATGACTCTCGTTCTTTCATTCAGAAAAAGACTTCCTGCCCCGCCAACAACAATTAAGCGTTTTACTCCGGAAATTTTCACAGCCTCCTGAATTGCCTTTGCGCCTTCAAGGTAATCTTCATAAATTTTGGGATTGCTCCAGCCTGGATTGAAGGTGCTTATTACAACCTCATTCCCTTTAAGAACTTCAGCCAAATTTTCCTTTTCCATTACATCTACAGATGCAGTTCTTAAAGTGTCACTTTTAGCTGAAATTTTTTCGGTATTACGGGCTATGGCAGTCACTTCATGTCCGCGGCTTATAGCTTCCTGTAAAACTTCTGAACCTACAAATCCTGTAGCGCCTATTATTGCTATTTTCATTTTTCTTCTTTTTAATTACAATTTGCGTCTGTAGCACATGAATCGCCTTCAGAAATCTCCAGGTTGGATTTTGGTCTAAATTCCTCCCATGCTTTTTCAATAGTTTCCAAAAAAGCTTCGGTAGGTTGTGCGCCCGAGATCGCATAGCGATCGTCAAACACAAAGAATGGAACTCCTCGTACGCCAATATTTCGTGCCTCCAGCTCATCCTGTTTTACTTCATATTCATAGTCACCCGACTTGAACATCGCTTTAACTTCAGCCTCATCCATTCCTATTGAAGCAGCTGTCGTTACCAGAACTTCAGTATCATCTATATTCTTTGAGGCTTCAAAATGGACTTTAAACAGGGCTTCTTCTATTTCATCACCAAGATCTTTTGATTTCGCCATCTGGATGAGTTTGTGAGCTTTGAAGGAATTGGCAAGCACCGATTCTTCAAGATGAAAATCAAGGCCTACTTCTTTTGCCATTTGGGTAGCACCGCTCAACATTTGCCGCGCCTGTTCTTTGGTCACGCCTTTGGTTTCCACAAAATAATCGAGCGTATTGATGTCGGTTCTGGTTTGAAGGCCCGGATCTAATTGAAAGCTCTTCCAGGTGATCTTCACCTTTTCTTTATGCTGAAACTTTTCCAGCGCAGCTTCAAATTTTCTCTTTCCTATATAACAGAAAGGACATCTTACGTCTGACCATATTTTTACTTCCATAACTATTGTTTTTGTTGATAACCGGCAGCTTCAAAAAACTCCTGCACGTTTTGATTGGCTTCTGTATTCCTTCCAAAAATGCGGAATTCTGAACCTTCTATTTCCAGCTCCACCACTCTTGAATGTGGCAGCAGTTCCTGGAAACACAACTTCTCATGCTGTGAAGCCTTTACAGGCTGATGAGAAACTACCACTACGGTTTTTTGAGTCGAAACCTGCTTGATTCTATCAAAAAGAACAGGTTCAATCTCTTCGGGCCTGGTAAAAGCGATCATATCGGCTTCCCAGCAACCTTCTTTCTCACAAGAGCTAAATTCTACTTCGGTAGCATTTTGCAGTTCGCCCAGTTGTGCTTTGACATCCAGAACAACCTCTTCATTGCGGGAGATAAACAGCAGGCGCAAGTCCTGCTGTACCGCCGCCTTTGCAAGAGCAGGGCAAAATTTACCAATGTCTCCTATAATTGCTACAGTTTTCTTCACCATCTTCTTCATATTTTTAGCTCTGCCCGCTCTTTAACTTGAATGAAATTAAGCTTCTTTTACGAACTGAACTTCAACATTTATTTTTATCTGGTCACCTAACACCACGTTTCCTGCTTCGGTAACAGCATGGTAAGTTAAACCGAATTCTTTTCGGCTAATTTTTCCCGATACTGTAAGTCCGGCTTTGGTTTGTCCGTAAGGATCTACCACCTGTCCGCCGTATTCCACGTCCAGAACAACATTCTTAGTGACATCTTTTATAGTAAGCTGGCCTTCAACCGTATCTTTGTTCACGTCAAAGCTTTCAGCCTTAAAAACAAGGTAAGGATGTTTTTCAACATCAAAGAAATCGCCAGATCTTAGGTGTTCATCCCTTTGTTCGTTACTGGTGTCGATTGATTTAACATCAGCCTTGAATTCAACATTGTTAACTTTTTTGAATTCATCGCCCTCACTTTCGGCGCCACCTTCAAAAACCTTGAACTTTCCGGTTACTGTAGAGATCATAAGGTGTTTCACTTTAAAAGTAACTTCACTGTGCGTTGGGTCGATGTTCCATTTTGTACTTGCCATATTTCTTATTTTAGATTATTAATTAATTACATGGCAAATTTACAGGCATCACTTCCCCTCACCAATGACCTATGATAATAAATGAATGTGATCTATGTCACACTTTCTATAAGAAGCTTTTATAACAAGCTCGTCTTCAGAAATTTCTTCGGAAGGTAAGGCATCAAAAATACCATTTTTGAAGGGTATTTTTATGAACCGGAAGTAATCTGGCTGCGAATACGGCTAAGCGTTTCGCGTGTCACCCCAAGATAGGAGGCGATCATGTGAAGTGGCACCCGCTGAATAACATCGGGGAATTGCTTCAGCATTTTTTGGTAACGCTCCTCGGCCGTGGTACTAAAAGTTCCCATGAGTCGGCGTTGGGTGGCAATCAGGTTGTTTTGGATAAGAATCCGGAAGTAGCGCTCAAAAGCCGGGACTTCATCTAGTAATTGATCCCAGGATGCCTTGGTGATAAGCAAAAGTTCACTGTCTTCTAAGGCCTCAATATTATATTCTGAAGCTTCGCCGGTAAGAAAGCTGTAAAGATCTCCGCTCCACCAGCCTTCAAGCGCAAACTGCAAAATGTGCTCGTTCCCTTTTTCATCTATGGTGAAACTTCTAAGCAGCCCTTTTTCTACAAAGATGGTGTAGATACAGGCATCTCCATCTTCCAGGATGAAGCGCTTTTTCCGAAGTTTTTTAGGTTGAAATAAGGTTTTGGCATACTCGAATTCCTCTTCACTTACCGTGATAGTGTCATTGACTTTTTTTTGTAGAAATCCAAACATGGCAAAGCGAAATATGGGCTAAAGATAGATATAATTTCTGAAGCTTAATGCGCTTCACATCACCTGCTCCTATGATAGAATAAGCTTACAAAATGCCATTTTTGACACTCCAGGAGTTTTAAATGCCTCCTCTAGTTTCATAGCGGTCTTCTAAAATGACAAAATTAGGTAGTTCTTTGCGTGATGTTGAAGATTTAAAGCCTATAAATCCCTCCAAATCTAACTTCAAAATCCCCGATTTAAAGAGTACAGAGTTAGGCGGGGTTATTTTCCAAAGGCTTTATATTACTCAACTCTTCCTGCTTTAAAAATTTTTCTTCTTCCAGATCATAATCATCCTGTAAGCCTAACCAAAACTTTGCAGTTGTCCCAAAATATTTTGAGAGCCGAAGCGCCGTATCGGCAGTTATTCTTCTTTTCTTTTTAATGATCTCGCAAATTCGGGTTTGAGGAATAAAGGTTTCTTTGGAAAGTCTATAAGCTGAAATCTCCATCGGATCTAAAAATTCTTCTTTTAAAATTTCTCCGGGATGTATGTTTTCTAATTTTATCATATTCCTTTCTTTTTAATGGGAATCAATAATTTGGACTTCAAATACACTGTCATTCATCCATTTGATATAAGGAAAAGATAAGTAAAAAAGAAAAAATATGTATGATTAAAACCCTGCTCATTTTTTCGTCATTAAGCTCATTTCCAATCTTCATGTTTTTCTTGTTATCTTTGAAGTTCCCTTTTACGGGACGTTCAACCAACAGAAAACTCTTAAGATGAAAAGACTACTTATTCTTAGCCTCGCCCTTAGCCTTGTTAGCTGCGGTGAAAACAATGGTAAAACTGAAGATCCCAACCAGGTGATCGACAATGATACTATTGTTCAAAATTCTCCTGTCACTATTCCGGAAGAGGAACTCACTACGGCCGAATATGAATATGAAGTAGTTGTCCCCGATCTTGAGATTGCATGGGGTATGGATTTCCTGCCCGATGGTAGCATTCTTATTACCGAAAAAAGTGGTGAACTTATTCTATTTAAAGATGGCCAGAAGCAACAGATCCAGGGAACTCCACAGGTTTATAACCGCGGCCAGGGCGGATTTCTTGATGTAGCCGTTGGCCCTAATTATGAAAGTGATGGCTGGATCTATTTCACCTATGCTTCCGAAGAAGGTGAAGGCGAAGGTGGCAATACAGCATTAATGCGTGCAAAACTGGAGAACAACCAGTTAACCAGCAAAGAAGTTCTATATAAAGCCACGCCCAACTCTACCCGTGGCCAACATTTTGGCTCCCGAATCTCTTTTGACGGGCAGGGGCATTTGTTCTTTAGCGTTGGAGACCGCGGCGATCGCGATGTAAATCCACAGGACCTTACCCGTGATAACGGAAAAGTTTACAGGCTTAACCTTGACGGCAGTGTTCCGCAAGATAATCCCTTTGTTGACAGGGAAGAAGCCGTAGATGCCGTTTACTCATACGGTCACAGGAATCCGCAGGGCATGATCTACAATGAAAACACAGGCGAAATTTGGGTTCATGAACACGGCCCACAGGGAGGTGACGAAATTAATGCAGTAAAAAAAGGTGCTAATTATGGATGGCCGTTAGTAAGCTATGGGATTAACTATGATGGCACTTCATTCACCGATGAAACATCGGGACCAGATTTTGAAGATCCGCTTTATTACTGGGTTCCTTCTATTGCCCCCAGCGGCTTTGTACATGTAACTTCAAATAAATATCCCGAACTTCAGGGAGACCTTTTGGTGGGTTCTCTAAAGTTCCAGTATGTGGAGCATTTAACGCTTGACGGAAAAACTGTACTTGCACGGGAAAAGATCCTGGAACAAATAGGACGCGTGCGAGACATTGTACAATCGCCTGAAGGTGACCTGTATGTTTCAGTAGAAGGAAAAGGTATTGTTAGAATTATTCCGAAGCAACAGTAATGAAGAAACTCTTAACGGCCTGCCTGCTGATAGTTTTATGCGGATGCAAGAATTCTTCCGAAGAAAAAACTGAAGAAACTGCCCGGGTAGAATTCTCTCCCGAAATGAAAGAGAGCATTTCGCGCGGCGCCCAGGTGTACAACAATTTTTGTGCTTCCTGCCATCTTTCGGGTGGTGAAGGCATAAAAGCTGTTTTTCCACCGCTTCAGAATTCTAACTGGTTAAAAGACAAACAGGAAGCCTCTATACACGCGATCAAATTTGGTCTTCGCGGCCCTATAAAAGTCAATGGTGAAGAATACGATAACCTCATGCCGGCCCTGGGCTTAAGCGACCGTGAAATTGCCGATGTGATGAACTATATTAACAATTCCTGGGGCAACAGCGTAAGTGACGAGGTGAACGAAGAAGAAGTAGCCGCTATAAAAAAATAAACCATATTTATTAAATCGGTAAATAATTACCTTTGCCGAAAATTAAAATATGTTGATCATTGGAATTGCCGGAGGTACCGGGAGCGGAAAAACTACTGTTGTAAACCAGATTATCGAGGAGCTCAAAAATGAAGAAGTAGATGTTATTTCTCAGGATTCCTACTACCAGGACACCAGTCACCTCACTTACGAGCAGCGTACCAAAATTAACTTTGATCACCCAAAATCTATAGATTTTGACCTGTTGGTCTCTCATCTTAAAGATTTAAAAGCAGGCAAAAACATTCAGCAGCCTGTTTATTCTTTCAAGCAGCATAACCGCACGGGAGAAACCATTACCATAGAACCGCGAAAGGTGATCATCGTTGAAGGGATCCTCATCCTCACTCACCCCGACATTCGGGAGATGTTTGACATCAAGATCTATGTGCATGCCGATAGTGATGAGCGCCTTATTCGCCGTCTTAAGCGCGACATTGCCGAGAGAGGCCGTGACCTGGAAGAGGTTTTGAGCCGGTACCAAACCACGCTTAAGCCTATGCACCAGCAGTTCATAGAACCCACCAAAGAATTTGCAGATATCATTATCCCCACAAATCGCTACAACACAGTAGCTGTTGATATTGTGCAAACAATCATACGCCAACGTTTACTGTAATTTTGTATATTTCGGGTTATGAAGCTAAAAGACATCCGCAACAATAGATGGGTACGCATCTTTGCCAACAAATATACGCTGGTGCTGGCGGCTTTTTGCTTCTGGATGCTTTTTCTGGACAGTAACTCCTGGTTAATTCACCATGAACTCGACCTTGAGATCGATGACCTGAAAAAGAACAAGAACTATTACCTCAATGAGATCTCACGCGACAAAGCCATAATGGATAATCTTAACGACTCCCTCGAACTTGAAAAATTTGCCAGGCAGGAATATTTCATGAAGAGGGAAAATGAAGAGATCTTTATCATTGAGTATAAAGAAGCAGTAGATTAGGTGCCAAAAATGTCATTTTAGGGGCCCTTTAATTTTATGGAAATGAGAGAGAATTTGTTCAATGAGTTTGAAGAAGTATCGGCCAAACAGTGGAAACAAAAGATACAGTATGACCTAAAAGGTGCCGATTATAATGAAACGTTGGTATGGAAATCTCTGGACGGCATCAATGTCAAACCTTTTTACCATGCCGAAGAATCGCCCGAACCTGTACAGCTTAACAGTCCGTTAAACTGGCACGTTACAGAGCAGATCTATGTCTCTTCTGCTGAAAAAGCCAATAAAAAAGCACAGGAATCTCTTCGGAAAGGCGCCGAAAGCATCTGGTTTATCCTGCCTTCAGAAGAGATAGCGCTAAAAGAGCTTTTTGAAGGCCTAGATCCTGAAGTTCCCATATACCTGAAGCCTGAATTTGCTTCCGAAGCATTTTTCTTAAAACTGGATGAACAGGTTAAACCGGAATCAAATGTTTTTTTGCAGTTTGACATTATAGGTAACCTTGCCCGCAGCGGCAACTGGTTTAAAGACCAGCAGGAAGACTACAAGATACTTGATGTTCTGCTTCAAAAATGTCAAAATTTAAGATCATTTATTTCAGTTGACCTTGGGCTTTACCAAAATGCCGGTGCTACCATTCCGCAGCAGCTGGCTTATGCTTTGGCACATGTCAATGAATACTTTAACCACATAGGTGACAAACCTGAAGTGTCAAAAAAGGCAAAATTCCAGTTCCTTGTTTCGGTAGGGCCAAATTACTTTTTCGAGATTGCCAAAATAAGGGCGCTGCGCCTGTTATTTTCGACCCTTAGCAGCGAATATGGCTTTGATACCAGCTGTGATATCATTTCACAGCCCACCCGCCGCAACAAAACTTTATACGATTATAATGTGAACTTGCTGCGCACTACTACAGAATGTATGAGCGCAGTGCTGGGCGGCTCCAATAGCGTTTGCAATATGGCCTATGACGCCATTTACCATAAAAACAATAACTTCGGAAGCCGCATAGCCCGCAACCAGTTACTGATACTTAAGCACGAAAGCTACTTTGAGAAAGTCGCCAATCCTGCTGAAGGCAGCTACTATATTGAAACCCTTACCCACGAAATGGCCGATAAGGCTTTAGATATATTTAAAAATATTGAAAACGGCGGTGGCTTTGTCACTCAATTAAAAGAGGGAATTATTCAGAAGAAAATTTCTGAAAGTGCAGCCAACGAACAGCAGGCTTTTGATGAAGGCAAGCTGGTACTGGTGGGAACCAATAAATATCCTAATCCTCAGGATAAGATGAAAAACGAGCTGGAGTTGTATCCTTTTGTGAAGCAAAAGCCGCGAAAGACACTGCTGCAGCCGGTGATAGAAAAACGTTTATCAGAAAAAACCGAACAGGAAAGACTACAAAAGGAAGAAAGTACTAACGGCGAAAAATAAGATATGAGCAGAAAGGATCTTCAGCATTTAAAGCTGAAAAATACCGAAAAAGATTCAAAAAGACCCGAAAACACTTGTGAATACAAGGATCTGCCTCATCTCAATTTTGCTGCGGGAATTCCACCTTACCTGCGGGGGCCTTACAGCACCATGTACGTGATGCGCCCCTGGACCATTCGCCAGTACGCCGGGTTCTCAACTGCCGAAGAAAGTAACGCCTTTTACCGCCGCAACCTCGCTGCGGGTCAAAAAGGG
>NZ_JBOJLM010000030.1:0-10014 GCF_050750585.1 Salinimicrobium sp. WS361 | reverse complement strand
GACCCTTGATGTTGCTGCATTGGTAAAAGCTCAGGAAACGGTAACTTCTTTAGTTGATAACAACGACGGAACACTTACTTATACAGATGAGGACGGAACTACCACGGAAATCCTACTTTCCACCATTATCGACAACTACGAGACTGTAACTTCGGTTTCAACAGATGCTTCTGCCGGAACTCTTAGCTTCACCGATGAGGACGGAAATACCACGACCCTTGATGTTGCTGCACTGGTAAAAGCTCAGGAAACGGTAACTTCTTTAGTATTGAGCGCCGATGGGAAAACTTTGCATTACATGAATGAGGCCGGCTTGATCTCTCCAATTGATCTGGAACCTGTGATCGATATTTTTGAAACAGTATCTACTTTAGTAGAGAATACTGATGGTACCTTCACATATACTAGTGAGAGTGGCAGCACCACTGTTTTAGATGTGTCCAACCTGGAGACTTTGACCAGCATCGCTTTAAACCCTGACAATGTTCACATCGATTATACCGATGAAGACGGGCTAGTAACCCAGTTGAACTTGTCCGCTATTGTCAACAATCTGGAAACAAACACTACTCTAGCCTTTAATAATACCACCAGTGAATTAACTTATACCAATGAGGATGCTGATAACCCTGTGCTGGATTTATCTTCACTTAAGATTGAACCCTGGAATGTACAAGGTACCACAGATGATGCAACCTTAAATACTCAAAACATTTACCAAATGGGTAATATTGCCATTGGTAAAGATGCTGCCGCCACAGGTGTTGCTCTGGATGTTGAGGGCGCTGTGCGCGGAGGTACTAACCACCAAGGAACAGTAGGAGGATATTCTGTGGCTTTTGGAGTAGAAAATACTGCCTCCGGAAATATCTCAACAGTTTCAGGAGGAGTAGCTAATACTGCTACAGGAATATCTTCTGTGGTTTCCGGGGGAACGGGTAATACCGCATCAGGATTTAATTCTGTGGTCTCCGGAGGGAATTCTAATACTGCTTCAAAATCTAATTCTACAGTATCTGGAGGAGGCCAAAATATTGCTTCAGGAGATACTTCGACAGTTTCTGGAGGAAGCAATAATCAGGCATTGGGCGCTGCTTCGACAGTTTCCGGAGGAGGAGCTAATACTGCTTTTTCTGCTTATGAATGGGTAGGAGGAACTTATTCTACCGAATACACCCCAATAAGCAGTACAATTCGGCAACCTGGAGACCGCTTGTTCAATATAGGATCAGGTTTAGGTGAGAATTCAAGACGCGATGCCTTTACCATTCTAAAAAATGGAAAGACGGGTGTTGGATTTGATAATTTTGAAACCACAGCCTTTGACCAAAAACTGCAGGTAAATGGGAATGCACGAATTGCAGGTCTTCCTGCCGTTCTTGGAAATACCAGTACCGATAAGATGGTAGTTGTTGATGCAGATGGGGTTCTGAAATCTGTAGATGCCTCTGCAATGGGGGCCGCTGTACCCTGGAATGTACAAGGTACCACAGATGATGCAACCTTAAATACACAAAACATTTACCAAATGGGAAGTATTGCCATTGGTAAGGATGTTACCTTTTCATCAGGTGGGCCTTTTGAATCAGATGTCGTTTTGGATGTCGCGGGAGCTATACGGGCTGGTTCAAACCAACAGGGTTTTGTAGGAGAAAACTCTGTGGCTTTTGGAGACGGGAATAAGGCTGAAGGAATAAATTCCATGGTTTCAGGAGGATATAACAATAGTGCAGGCTTTAATAATTCAGTAATTACGGGAGGAGAGAATAATACTGCTGAAGCTTTGAATTCGGCAGTTCTGGGAGGAATTAATAATACAGCTTCAGGAGAGGGTGCTATAGTTTCGGGAGGACTTTATAATACCGCCTCAGGAAGCCTTTCTGTGGTCTCCGGTGGACAGTTTAATATTGCTTCAGAAGGCATTACTATAGTTGCTGGAGGATCTTTCAATAAAGCTTTAGGAGGTCTTTCGGGGGTTTTCGGAGGAGAGAATAATACCGCTTCAGGAATTCGTTCTGTCGTTACCGGTGGAACTGGTAATACTGCTTTTTCTGCTTATGAATGGGCAGGGGGAAATCAAGGTACTCAGTATACTCCAGAAGATACACGCGATTGGAACCCTGCCGACCGCTTGTTCAATATAGGAAGAGGTAGCGCTGGGAATGGTAGACACGATGCCTTTACCATCCTAAAAAATGGAAAGACGGGTGTTGGATTTGATAATTTTGAAACCACAGCCTTTGATCAAAAACTTCAGGTGAATGGTAATGCACGAATAGCAGGTCTTCCTGCCGTATCTGGAGATACCAGTACCGATAAGGTGGTGGTGGTTGATGCAGACGGGGTACTAAAATCTGTAGATGGAGCTTCACTTGGGAGTTCAACGACTGCCGGCAACGGTTTGTCCATAAGTGGAAGCAATATTCAACTGGGCGGCGCCCTGACACAAACTACAGAGATCACGACCACGGCAACAGAAACCCTCGCGGTTGCTGGCTTGCAAACCGGAACTTCTACCGATGAAGTAATGGTGATTGATCCAGCTTCGGGTGTTTTAAAAAAGGTAAAAGCTGTAATGCCTAAATTTTTCTATATGCCTTCTGTAGTCTTTGATACTTCAACAGGAGGGACAGGACTAACTAAAGATCTCTTCCAGGAATACAGAAATCAATTTGAAACACCCATGGTGAGCAGTACCGGGGCTGTTAATTCGATTCCCACTCTTAATGCCCAGGAACTGGAGTACCATATCACGTATTATGATACTAATGTCTTCGCTAACGTGAGCATTGACGCCAACGGAGTCCTTACCTATGATATCATAGGTACCCCGACACCCGCCTCTTTTATGAATATCGTATTCGTAGTGAAGTAATTTAAAATCAAATGATGAAGTTGGTTAAAAGAAAAATTCCATGGCTTAGGAAAGAAATTTTTCCCTTGCTGTTCATCGTTTTCCTGCTGCTGGGTAGCACGGGACGAATGACAGCTCAGGAAATTAACCATATCTATACAGATTACCTTGGATTCTGGTCTTCAGGAGTTGGAGATCTCAATCCTGTAAGGCCCGATTATTCAAATAACCTTGTAGGTTTTACTTTTGAAGGAAGGACTTACAGTACGGGAGTGAACGACGGAGTACTGACGCAATATGGGGTGGATTTTATTCCCATGCACTACCAGGCATTACCGGTGCTGTCTATAGATATAGTATCTGGAGAGTCGAGATTTGCCAAATTTGGGGAGATGCAGGATGGTTTGCATAATGGCATGAATCCAAATGGACTTTTTCCCTATACTTTCCCAATAAAGCTTTCTGATGTATTGACCGACGGGATCCAGGGACTGGATATTAGCACCGGGGTAACTAATATTAAAAATGCGGACGGAAGCCTCATTGAAATGGAGTATCAATTTACCACGATTGAAAGTATAGACAACATTGGGGACGGTCTTCCCGATATCCTGGTGTCGCAGATAGCACAGCCCGTTAGTGGGAATATTGATCAAATGTGGTTCATTGATAATAATCGTCAGTTGGTTGGAAATATAATAAGTATCGACCAAACGAATCTCCCCAGCCTGGGAAAATCAATGAATGACTTTTATGATCCCAATGGAAATACAGCTAATAAAATAATATACTCTGAGCGGGATATCAGGATCTCAGCCTATGATGCTGCGGAGTTTGGATTGACCGTCCAAAACTATGATCAGGCTACAGGATTGATCTATAAGATGGGAGGAACCTCAGACCCGGCTTTTATCGCTTTCAATACAGATCTTATGGAAATTCTGGTAACCAACGATGATCAGGTGACTACTAATATTAATGAGGCAGTGGTAATTGATGTGATGCAGAATGATAACATTCCGCCTGCCGTTGTCATGGGATCTTTAACCACTATGGAGGGACCAGCTAATGGGACTGCCACTATAAATCCAGACAACACGATCACCTATACACCCAATCTCGATTTTACTGGTATGGACTATTTTAAATATGAAGTCTGCAGCAGCACCGGGAGTTGTGATTTTTCATTGGTAAGTGTTCTGGTGGGGGCTTCAGATATGAAGGTGACCAACATGCTTAATGTGCAAACTCCCAGCCCGGGAGACGTGGTGACCTTTACAGTAGAGGTTGAAAATCTGGGGCCATTTGAAGCCATTAATGTGAATGTACAGGACAAGCTGCCATCGGGTTATCAAGTACAATCTTTTAATGCCACCCGGGGCAGCTACAGTGCTCTTTCCGGATATTGGGCTTTGGGGCACATGCCGGTAGGGGAAATAGCCAGCCTTACCATAAATGCGCAAATTAAAATATCGGGAGCCTACACCAGCACTGCCACGGTTTCAAGTGTAAGCTTTGATACAGATATGAGTAACAATACTGCCAGTGTAACACCAGAGGGTTTTCCTTCGGTAACGATTAGTTCCGGATGCGAGCCGGCCAGTTATTATCAGGTGGTGAAAGCAGAATTTACAGGACAGGCTCCCTATGAGGTAACCTATACCTGGAATGGCCAGTCTTTTACAGCGATCAGTAATACTGAATTTTTCACCTTTGATCTTTCAGGTCCGGGAGTTTTTCAGTTGACTTCAATGACAGATGGTTTAAACAGAACTCTTAGTTATCAAAGTTCTCCCAGTACCCGTGTGGTAGTAAATCTTTGCAGGCTAATCACCAACCCTATGCTACCCTCAAAAGCTAAACAGTAATGAAGAACGCTATAATATTTCCCGCCGTTTTCCTGTTTTTTTGCTCGGTCTCGTTTGGGCAGACGGTGAATACCGGAGAACTGTATGTTTCTCCTTTTACAGAGTTTTCTACTCTGTCTGATTTTGAGAATAAGGATTCCGGAAGCTTTTTCAATGATGGAATAACTTTTTTTTACTCCAATTTCGACAATGAAGGACAGGTAGATTATTACCAGGAGGAAGGACAAAGCCAGTTCCTTGGTTTTGCTCCTCAAATGATATCCGGACACGGGGATACGTACTTTTCTAATATCTTGTTTGACAATAATTCCTCTGGCACACCTTTTTTATTAGAAGCTGCTATAAATGCAGAGGCCGAAGTGGACTTTAGGGACGGGATCATTGATAACCGCCACTATGGTGGGAGTTTTACCTTTGGAGAAACGGCTGGTTACAAAGGGGTTTCTAATAATAGTCATGTAGACGGGCCGGTAATGAAAACAGGGAATACCAGTTTTGAATATCCTATTGGAAATAAAGGTTATTATAGAAAAGCCGGCGTAACAGGAATAGAAACGGGGAGCCCAACCTATAAGGCCACCTATTTTTTAGAAAATGCAGATGCACAGTACCCGCTGTTGAGTAAGCCAGATATCATTGAAGGTATTAATAATGCTGAATACTGGAAAATAGAACCTGCCGAAGTCGATACTGAACTGGTAGTGACGCTCTCCTGGAATGAGAACACTACTCCCGGTTTTTTACTGGAGAACCCGGAAGCGTTTCACATAGTTCGTTGGGACGAGCAGCAGCAACTATGGGTAGATGAAGGCGGAGTCGTGGATGAGTGGAACAACTCAGTTTCAGCTGCCGTATCCAGCTTCGGGATATTTACCCTGGCCACTGTAGAAACCAGAGATGTCCTGCCCTGTCAGCTGGCCGTATATAATGCTATTACCCCGAATAACGACGGGCAGAATGACTATTTCATGATCGATCAGCTAAATAATGGCGGATGTGCCGAGAATATTTCTGTAAAGATCTTTAACCGCTGGAATGTGAAGGTTTTTGAAACCGAAAATTACGGCAAAGCCGGCAATGTCTTCGACGGATATTCTGACGGTAGAGGAACCCTGGGAAGCGATCAACTTCCAACAGGTACGTATTTCTACATTCTGGAATTTGAATATTCCACGGCAGAAGGAGCTAAGAAAACCTATCAACAGCAGGGATACCTGTACCTCAACGGGAATTAATCCTTTAAGCATATGATAATGATATTTAAAAAGATAAAATTTTTGCTGGTTGGTATATTATTATTCGCCGCCAGCTCTGGTTTCTCCCAACAGGATTCGCAATTCACCCAGTATATGTACAATACTGGAACTATAAATCCCGCCTATGCCGGTAGCAGGGGAATCCTGAGTATTAACGGGATTTATAGAAGCCAATGGGTAGGCATGGAAGGTGCACCTGAAACTCTCACTTTTTCCCTAAATTCCCCAGTGGGATTAAAAGGAGTGGGTTTAGGAGCTAATTTCTATAGTGATAAAATTGGTCCTTCTGTAGAGAGTAATTTAACAGCCGACTTTTCCTATACCATTCGCGTCTCCCCATTGACTAAACTTTCCTTCGGTTTAAAAGGAGGAGTTAACATACTGGACATCGATGTAAACAAATTAGACATCTATAACCCCAATGATGTGAACCTGCTTAGTACAAACGTAAAATCTCCAGTAGTAGGAGTGGGATTTTATTTGCACAGGGATCGTTGGTACCTAGGGCTTTCCTCTCCGAATATCCTGGAGACACAACATTATGACGAAATAGCGGTTTCCACGGCTACAGAAAAAGCTCATTTATACATTATCGGGGGGTACGTGTTCGACCTGAATGTGGACATCAAATTTAAACCAGCCTTGCTCACCAAAATGGTTAGTGGCGCTCCGCTTTCTGTTGATTTTTCGGCCAATTTTATGTATCAGGAAAAGTTCATACTTGGAATGGCCTATCGATATGACGTCACATTGAGTGGTTTGGCAGGATTTCAAATAAACGATAACCTAATGTTGGGTTATGCTTATGACTACGATACTACAGAACTTGGAAATTACCATTCCGGTTCACACGAAATATTTTTAAGATTTGAGCTCGGAACCCGCGCCCGAAGTTCCATGAATCCCAGATTTTTCTAATTATGAAGATCATCAAGAAAACATTCTTTACTGTACTTCTGCTCTCTTCTACTTTGATCTTTGCTCAGCAGAGGAACCTGTCAGAGGCTAATAAAAAATATCAGGAGCATGCTTATATTAATGCTGCCGAAATCTATAAGGAGGTGGCCGAATCTGGCTTTGAGTCTGAAGAACTGCTGGGTAAGCTCGCAAATTCTTATTATTTTAATGCTAATTATCCCAGGGCCGCCGAGTATTATGAAAGACTTTTCAAGTTGGATTCAAACATGGAGGCAATCCTGGTAATGAGGTACGCCCAGTCTCTTAAAGCAATTGGCGAGAATGTTAAAGGGGAGAATTTTTATAAAATTTATCAGGAAGTTGCTGCTGATAAACATACCAGAAATAGTCCTGAAATTAATTTCCACGCCTTGCTGGAGGCTAATTCAGGAAAGTTTTCAATTGTAGAGCTAAAGATCAATTCCCCCGGCATAGATTATGGCGCAGCTACTAATGTCCAAGGACATTTGATCTTTGCTTCTACCCGGGATACGGGCGTAGTTCGCAGAAAATTAAGTACTTGGAATAATCTAAGCTTTCTCGACCTCTATGAAATTGCCGATCCACGATCATCTAAATCACCTAAAAAGCTTAAAGGGAAAATTAATACCCGTATGCACGAGTCCAGTGCAGTGATCACCAGCGATGGCCGTACCATGTTTTTTACGCGAAGCAGGGAAAATAACGGCAATGGGAAAGATATTATGAGCACTCTGGGCATTTACCGGGCTCAGTTAATAAAGGGAAAATGGAGCAATATTGAGGATCTTTCTATAAATTCAAAAAGTTTTTCCAACGCACATCCTGCACTTGGACCCGGGGAGGATTTTATGTACTTCTCTTCAGATAGACCCGGTGGTTTCGGACAATCTGATATTTACAGGGTTGAAATTCTGGCAGATGATTCAATGGGAGAACCCGTGAATCTCGGTAGATCTGTGAATACCATTGGGAGAGAAACATTCCCGTTTCTAAGCGACCAAAATCATCTGTATTTTTCGTCTGACGGTCATTATGGACTCGGAGGACTGGATATATTCTATTGGGATCCTCGTGATGGGCTTACAGCCTATCCAATAAATCTTGGCGCACCTTTAAATTCCCCGACCGATGATTTTGCTTTTGTAGTAGACTCTGCCAAGAGTGGTTACTTCAGTTCTAACCGACCCGGCGGAAAGGGATTTGACGACATCTATGGTTTTATTCAACAGCAGCCAATCGAACAGGTGCATCAAGCCTTGATCTTTGGAAAAGTGACTGACAAGAAAACGGGTGAGCCCCTGCCTAACTCAGACGTGACTATTGTTGATAGTGATAACAAGCAACTCACTTCCCTAACGACAGACAATGATGGGAACTATGAGATAGCAACAGCCCGGTTCACTCCCTTCTTTCTAAGGGCAGAGAACGAAAATTACCTTACCGATGAAAAAGCCAGAGATGCCGAAAATCGGGTGCAGGAGATCAATTTTCAGCTTGAACAGAATATCTTCAGGCTATATAAAGGTGATGATCTTGCGAGGGCCCTTGGGATAAAAATGATCTATTTTGATTTCGACAAAGCTAAGATACGTCCCGATGCAGCTACGGAGCTCCAAAAGGTTTTGGCAGTAATGCAAAAGTATCCTGAGGTGAAGATCCAAATACGCTCCCATACAGACAGCAGGGCCTCAAATCGATATAACCAGCAGCTTTCAGAACGCAGGGCAAAAGCTACCATGGAGTATCTGCTGCAGAAAGGTATTGGTGCCGGTAGGCTTTCTTATAAAGGATTGGGTGAATCCCAGCCAGTAAATGAATGTGGAGACGGCAAGTTCTGCTCAGAGGAACAGCACCAAGAGAACCGACGAAGTGAATTCATCCTGACTGACTTTTAAAGAGGAGGGGATAGGCTGATTTTCCCTTCATCAAAAAAAGTGGAAACACCTGAGAGAGGTGGAAGTATTCCGGGAATGCATTTGGTGTCTCCTTCCATTCATATATCAGTAAAGATTCAAATTTAGTAATCGAAATACCAATCACAGTGTCTGCCTCGTACTTACTAAAAAATGTATGCTCTGCAGCCTGGGGAAATGGTTTCGAAAAGATCTTTTCAAGAAATGTTTTTAGATAAACTTCTTAATGTGGCATTTTAAACATTTAGCCAGTAAATAGTGGAGTTTCGTTTAGCAAAAACATTGAAAACCTTGATATATATATTAGCACCAGAGAGGTGCTGAACCTTTCAAATAGCCGAATAAATAAGAAATACGCACGTATTCAAATCGAATTTGGGCACCACTAAGCTTGTATTTCATCCTGTTTTTTATTCTTTTAACTTTTTCCCAAGAAAATTACATTCCCTTTAACAGGTTTTTTCTCTCGACGAGAAAGAGGGAATAATATGAATTTATCGCTCTTAATTTACCAACCTATTTTTACATGAAACAAAGCTACGTTACGAAGATTCTAATTTATTCAGTCTATGCCTGGGAAGTAAAATGGCCTTTGCGCAGACTTTTGAACAGATACTGCCTCCCCCACCTGCCCCACAGATCCTTTCTAACTTTGAAGGAGTGCAGAACAGTTCGATTGCATTTGCCGATGTAGATCGAGATGGAGACCAGGATGTTTTGATAACCGGCGGTTCTGGTGATATGAACGGGGGTACGATGGATGGCGAAGGAGCTAAAGCTATTCTCTATCTCAATGACGGCAAAGGAAATTACACTGAGGACACAGGAACTCCATTTGAGGGAGTACAAAATGGTTCCATAGCTTTTGCCGATATAGATGGAGATAATGATCAGGATTTATTTGTAACGGGTGGGGGTGACTCCCATAACTCTATGGCCAACCTATATTGAATCCTACGGTCAAACCCCTGAAACACTTACTGCTGATGCCGGATATGGTAGTGAAGAAAATTACACAGACCTAGAAGAGAAGAACATAACTGCTTTTGTAAAATACAACTACTTCCATAAAGAACAGCGCGATAAAAAGCACAAGGAAAACCCGTTCCATCCAGATAACCTTTTTTACAATCCGGAAACGGACACCTACTACTGTCCCATGGGGCAGGCGATGAACAAAATAC
>NZ_JBOJLM010000029.1:0-13026 GCF_050750585.1 Salinimicrobium sp. WS361 | reverse complement strand
TTTTTGAATTTTGACTGTGAAAGTCAAATCCACTAAAATTTAGAATAATACAACCAGAGAAATTTTATTGTTATGCAATACTTTTTGCCATTCAAATCTCAATTTGATGATGACGTTATTCTAAAGTATTGAAAGATAAATTTCGAAATATGAGAATAGGATAAGGAGAAATAAGGGACATTTTGTTTATGCATAAAATGATCATTTTCTTATAATCTCTACGGTACTACATATGAACAGATATTTATTAATACCAATGGCAATTTAACTTTTGAAGAAGAGAATCCTATATATAGTGCCAGCGGATTTCCAGATGATATTCCATAGTCGCGCCTTTTTGGGGAGATGTAGATACGAGTGAAGGAGGAACAATTTATTACAAAATAACTAGTGATGCTTTGATCGTTATATGGGATCAAGTAGCTCACTATGGTCCTTCAGAAAAAACTAATACATTTCAAGTCATCATTTCATACGGTGAAAGCGAACTAACACCAGAAGGACGAAATACTGCTTTTTGTTCAAAGGATATGCAATGGACTACCGGAGGTGCTTCTGATGACCATCTGCAGAGTAATAACCACAAAAGCGACTGTAAAATCCATTCTCTTTAAAGCGAATTAAACTGTTGTAGAATTTATCAGGAAAAATTCTAAAATCATGAGAAACAGATAGAAATAGATATCTGTTGGTGAAATTTTAATCTTTTTTAATCCTATGACTCGATAGCAAAAAAACAATCGAAAGAATTTGGCAATTATTACTGCCGCTATAAAAATCCAGGCAAACGAAACCCGTTATTAATGGAGTGATTAAGGATAACAAACCAGTAAAATATTAGGTGGTGGGTTTAACTCCTTTTTCCCTTCATAAAATTAAGAACTGCCCTTTTTCTCCCCGGTTTGTTGGCATTTTTGGCAAATGCAACTTTAAAAGTAGTTCCGCTTTTTTCATCACTTTCAATATCAACGTATCCCTTGTGAGCTTCGGCAGCCATTTTTACGAAAGACAATCCGATGCCCCAGCTTTTTAATTCACCGGACCCCTCCTGCCGCCTGCATTTAAGAAAATTGAAAATTTCTTTCCGATCCTGAGGACTTATTGAGTTTCCTCTGTTATGCACTTTTAGAATTGCTTTATCCGAACAGTCTACAATAGATATTGTAATTGGTCCATCAGCTGAACCATACTTAACTGCATTGGTAATAAGATTTTCAACCACTCTACGTACTGCAGTAGGATCAAATATTCCTAAAATTTCCTTTTCGTCACTTTGCCATCTGAAATCCCTGGAATAAGATTCACGAGCCTCTGAAAAAACCAGCTTTACCTCTTCAACAAAATTACATGAAGAAAAATTCATGGAAATACCTTCCCCCGCCTTAACAGTCACGGTGTCCAGGAGATCTTCGACCAATGCCAAAGATCTCTTCAGACTTCTCACTGTCATCTCCTTAATTTTATCGAATTGCACCTCCCCATGTTCATATTTCAAGGCGCTAAGACCAAGATTAGCTGCAGAAAGAGGATTCCTTAAGTCATGGGCTAAAGTTGCAATCAACTTCTCCCTCATATCCTGCAGGGATTCATTAAATGCGTCTATCGAATATTCCATCGCAGATTCCATTATGAGGGACAAACTTATTCCCACTTTTTCTTCGTAAGCCCCTTCAGATTTAAGAACCATAATTAATGCCCTATGGAGGATCTTATGTTCCTCGATTATTCGTTTAGCAGAAAAATTGACCGTAGCAGCCCTGTGACGGCCATGATCCCGGCTGTCTTCGATGATCTCCTTGAATTCCTCCGGTACAGTGTAGAGAATCTCGTCCTCAGAGCGTTCCAGTACGGTGGCTATATCCTTCAATAGCTGAGGCAATACATTAAGTAGAATCAAGATCTCTGTCTCTGCAAGAGGTGGAATTTCTTTCTCAACGGCCACTTCCCACAACTCAATAATATGTTCTGTCTTTTTTCGAATTACGGCTGCTGCTTTTTTCATGATTTTTTATCCAAATTACATCAACCCAGGTATTGCTTATGTTTATTCTTTTCTAACATTTTTGAAAGAATAATCGTCAAGTATACTCAACCTTTTTTATTCAGGCTTTCCTAACTGGGTACTTTTCTAGTTCTCAAAAATTTTTAAATATTGTAAACAATATTTAAAGATCGTCTAGCATTTTTTAGCCAATCACATCTGTTGCTAAAAAAATCCCGGAAGACCGGGATTTTGTCTGCATGCCCCCAACAACAATTTCATGCAGACAGCAGATAAATGAATCTAAATTATTGTCTATAAAAAGCTTATATATAATGTCGATTTAACTTATTTTTTAGATAAGAACTCCAAAAGAAGATGGTATATATGCCCGATTATTATAAAACAGAAAAACTGTACTCCTTGTTAATTTCTCAACTGCTAAAATTGAACTTTATTTTTCCAACTTCCTGGTCTTAAACTAATTTGTTCAAGCTACTGTAGAACCAGAGCTGCATAAACCAGAATCTGGGCTATTTTAAAAAGTTTTAGACCGTTCTTTTTGGTTAGAGTATGATCCTTTTACCACACCTCTCATTAGAAATTTTATTTTTTATTCAGAACCTGTTTTCTGAGGGAGAACATTTCTTTTTTGAGCATTTCAAGACTTTCCTCCATTTCTTCAAATTTTCCAAATGAAAGCAATTGATGTCCAGGAACCAGGGAGCTACTAATCTTACCACGTATAACAAGAACCTCTTGAATATCCGAAATTTTAATATCCACTTTTTGCTCGGGAAAATTAGCGTTATCGTTTAGCACCACAATTTTGTCGTGATCTATTTTCTCCAATCTTTTGGCAAGTACTGCATCTTTTGTAATCAATAAAAGAAGAGTTCCATTTAATGCTCTATTCAAATCTTGAAGCACCTGACAAATAAGAATGTCACCCGGGAGTATAGTTGGCACCATACTTTCTCCCTCGACTTCAAACAACCGATAATCTTGTGTAGGATTGAAACCAGGAATTTTGAACCAATCCCGATCATCAAAATTTATTCTTTTTTTAAAATTCTCGACAAACCCAGCATGGGCTTTTGCTGTGATCAGGGGAACAAAGCCTGTCTCATAAGAAACCTCTGTGAGTTTACTATTGCCCTTTAAGATAAAATCTGTAGTTACTTCAAAAATATCACTTAATTTAATTACATGCTCTGCCAGGATTCCGTTCATGGAATTTTCTATCCTTGAATAGGCTGCTTGTGTTATTGAAAGATCCTGAGCCACATAAACCTGAGAATACTTTCTTTCCTTGCGCAGAGCCTTTATTCTTTTAGCAATCGAACTTCGGGTATTATTTGATGACATACAATGATTCTTAATAGCAAAAAGATGAACTTTTCACTTTAAAAGTACTCCGCAAATATCCAAAGATTATGATTATTTACAGACTATTTTTAATAATTTAATAAAATAAGCGGCATTTATACCTAATAGTTATAATTAAAATACAATATATCTAAGAATAGTAAATTTCTCCGGGGCAAGCCCACGGAGCATTTTAGTGGAACACGTTTTCTAACTTTACAACATTTACTAACGAGGCAAGCCTCGGGGTATTTACCCTCCTATGAATAAAATACAGAAAAAAATTCATATCACTTCGTTAGATCCTTAAAACCCCCTAATATCTAATAGTTGAGGATTTTTTGAAATCATCAGATTCCAAGTAACTCCTTTGGCAATATTCCTAATGATTATATTTCAAATATAATTTTCAGCAGCAGCGTCTAGGTAGGAATATCACTACAGTGCCAGGTTCTCGTCGTTGGAAACTACTTAAGGTTTCTGGCAGAGATTAATAGAACGGCTTATAGATCGAACTCACCCCTTTTAAATAACTGGCATAAACTTGAACTACTTCAGAAATCTTTTTTGTTCTGAAAATAAATTCGATTAGAGATCAAAAAATACTTAATCCAGGTTTTTATTCCTGGCGTTCTCCCACACTTACACCTAATAAGGATGATACATTTTATGATTGGGGCGAGAATTCATAATACGCTAAAAAGACTTCATATTTTTTAATGCTCTCCAGGAATCATATTAGATCTTAATTAAAAAGAAATTTTACTTCTTTATATTTAAAGCCTTAAGTTCCTTCTTAAAAGTGAATATTTCGCTTTTTAGGATTTCAATATTCTCCTCCAGGTCATTTATTTTTATCCTGAAATTCTTATCGTCACCCGGAACCTGAAAACTTCTCACTTTACCAAGCACTTCAAAGACTTCCTGAATTTTAGAAAATTCAATTCCCTCATCTTGTCCATAATAATCGGGATTATCATTTGTTACGTAGATTTTGTCTTCTCCCAATCTCTCAAGTCTTTTTACCATAACCTCCTTATCGGTAATAATCAAAATTAGTTTTTCATTCAAATTCTTTATGTCCTGCTGAATCTGACAAACTAAAATATCACCTGGTAATACTGTTGGCAACATACTGTCACCTTCCACCTCGAACAATTTGTGATCCACTGTTGAATTGAAACCGGGAATTTTATACCAATCCCTATTTACATAATCCTTCCCTTTGCTATAATTTTTCACAAAACCTGCATGAGCCTTAACCTCTATTAGAGGTAAAAATCCGGTCCTATAGGAAATCTCCACCAATTTGGAATTGCCCTTTAAGATGTAATCTGTGGTTACATCAAACATTTCACTCAACTTAATAATATGTTCAGCAATTATTCCATTTGTTGAATTTTCAATCTGAGAATAAGCAGCCTGGGTAATTGAAAGATCTTTTGCAATATATGTTTGTGAGTAGTTTCTATCTCTCCGTAATTGCTTTATCCTTGAGGCAACTGAATTTTCGATTTCTTTGACAGCCATTTTGTTTAGATAAAGTAGATTCTAGAGGAAAAATTCTCATAAAGTAAAGATGAGGCTTTTGATCAGGTTTGAGTAGTATTTTACAATAAACTTGTCACTACAAACTATTTTGCAATAATTTGAAATGAGATTATTATTTTTCAAGCCATCAAAAGCTTCATTTGGGAGAATTAAAAATCCAGGCCTCACTTTTCATTCTTCGAATGTATTCTTTATCATTTATGGGTAAGTTCTACTTTTGAAGATCTTGGGGAAGGTATTTGTTTTCCGACTTTCCAGGCTCTTCCGGTGGCATTCTTGACTATCCTGTTTCTGAAAGGATCTAATGCGCAGGAGCTGTAATTAAAATTTTCGCCCCCGCTGAAGAGTTTCAGAAAAGCCGTAGTATTCTTCCATGAAAGAACTTTAAAAATGGATTTAAATGGGATTCTTTCACGCTTTTAAGCCTTTGTTCCATTTTGTGAAAAATCCGATAATATAATCTTCAGGTATAAAACAATAGGTTTTATTATTTCTTTCATTTAAAAAAAGGTTAATTCAATTAGCACAAATTTGAACTATCTAAATATTATTTACTTTAAAATCTCTTTTACTTAACGAAAATCGATCATCTCGGATATTTAGACATTCTCATGAACAGTTTTAAAAGTTATTATGGTTTGCTTTTTTTAATTTCCAAAGACACAATGCATCAAAACCACTGACTCGGGGTTATTAAGGTATATGGAAGACTAAAAGAAATAAAAGCAATTCCTAATAGTTTCCTGAGAAACGAAGAAAATCCGGATTTTCTTAATACGTTTTTATTAACAAAAGTAGATGGATAAAGTGAAGGAAAAGATCGCCGGAGCGAAGGAGAATCCATAGACAGAAAAAGACATTTTAAATATGAAAGGCTTGTCCACATGAAAAAAGCCAGACCTGGAGACTTCTTCTCCTATTGGATTTGCTCAAAGAACAGATGGAAGAAGGATCAAAAATGTATTTAAGAAGTAATACAATAATTTAAAAACTCAAAATAGATTGAAGGAAGAGCGTTTTATTTACAGGATCGAAAAGATTACTCATAGACCTGCAGCCGAAGACAAAATAACACTCATAAAAGAAGTTAAGGAAAGTGATCTGGAATTAGGTCGAATTCTTGCGACCAAAGCTTACCTCGAGGAATTGCCTGAATTACAAGGCAAATATTCTCCAGGAAGCTTCAAAACCTATGACACCAGGAAAGGAATAGGATATAATTACCAACTCCTTTTAATTGACATTTTCGAAAATGAGATTTACATAGTGGAGACTACCATGGAAAATATCTTACCTGCTGTTCTCGCTCAACAGAAAGAGGAAAAGGAAATTTTCCTGAAATTAGGGCTGCACTACCCGGCCCTTTCTGCCCAAACCCATCTTCTTCTTTTAATAATTCCTCAAACTTTTTAATGATTAAAAAGTTCTGAAATTCTCAAAATTGATTGGAAGGTTTTTCTCAGAACCTCCAATATTTACGGTTAATAAAAAAGAACCATCATTTGTCAGGATACAGAGCTAACAAAGAATTTAATTAAAACAAAGATGTTGTGTACTTTTTTCCCTCTACCTGTTAGTATTTTATCTAAAATGATATCACCAAAATGGCTTGATTTCAAATTATCTGGAAATATGCCGATATCTAATAGCCGTCGACTTGTGCCATGATGAAAAAGTTCAGGGTTGTAATTATATAAATGATTGATTATCAAAAATAAATAGGGTATGTACTGGTATAAATATGGAATTTAAAGTTTAACTTTAAAGGCTCCGTAAATTCAGTATGCTTTTCTTCCCCCTGAGTCGGATGTGAAATATTTCCCTTTGCATAGACATCTGACAAACACTTTATGCTAATATTTAAAGAACGTTTTGTTCATATGGCTTCTATATTATTCCTATGAACTTATATAACAATTTGAGTTAATGAATTTGTTTTTTCCTTTCCTGAGAAAGAAAAATGATTAGAAAAAGTGTAATATTTCTGAACTATAAATAGTTTTTCAAATTAAAGATAATTCATCTCTGAAACCACTAAAAGGTATATAATGAGGGAGATTCAGAATAAAACAAAGTTGGAAACAGATTATTTGATTGTAGGGTGTGGTGCAGTGGGTATGGCGTTCGCCGATGTTGTTCTATCAGAAACGAAAGCTAGTTTAGTTATGGTTGACAAGCTCCATAAACCCGGCGGACATTGGAACCAGGCTTATTCCTTTGTGAAATTACACCAGCCATCTGCCTTTTATGGAGTAAGTTCAGTAGACCTGGGGAAGGAAGGTATAGATAAAGTCGGGGTAAACAAGGGCTTACAAAATCTTTCTTCCGGAGATGAAATCCGGAACTACTATAATGATGTCATGCAAGGTCAATTCCTTCCCGGCGGCCGGGTTAATATTTTCCTTTATGCAATTACCACGGGAACAACAGTTTTTCCTCCATTCTTACCGGACAATCTTTTGAAGTACGAGTAAATAAAAAAACGGTGAACGCAGCTCATATGCAAACCAGGATTCCTGCCACCCATATACCCGGCTTCAGCATTGCACCAGAATTACAGTTTATACCTATCAACAATTTACCAAAAATTGTAGAGCCACCTGAAGGTTTTGTGGTAATAGGTGGTGGGAAAACCGGCGTTGATGCTATATTATGGTTACTGGAACAGCAGGTTGATCCAGATCGAATTACATGGATCGTCCCCCGTGATTCATGGTTTACCGATCGAAAGAATTTACAGCCATCTCCAAAATTCCTAAAATTTTTCCTTAATGATCAGGCTGCTCAATTTGAGGCGCTGGAAAAGGCAGACTCAATTGATGATCTCTTTTACAGGCTTGAGAAAGCCGGCGTGCTGTTGCGTATAGATAAAAATGTAAAACCTAGAATGCATCGTGGTGCAACTATAAGTCAACTTGAATTGGTCCAGCTAAAGCGAATCAAAAATATTGTTCGCATGGGTCACATCATTAGCCTGGAGAAAAGTGAGATGATTCTTGAAGGAGGAAGAATAGCTATTAAGCCAAATCATATTTTCGTTGATTGTTCAGCAAATGCATTAAACCATTCAGAGACAGTGCCAATATTCTCGGGAAACACAATTACTCTGCAGCCAGTAAGGGGCGGGCAAATTGTCTTTAGTGCGGCTTTCATTGCACATGTTGAGACCGCATATAAAGATGAGATACAAAAGAACAGGCTGTGCAGAGTAGTCCCCCTGCCAAACCATGATACGGACTGGATAAAAATGATGGCCGGAACAATGCAAAATCAACATAACTGGAAAAAAGAACCTGAGTTGACAAAATGGCTTTATAACAACAGGCTTGATGGATTCAGTCATTTACTCGCTGATATTCCTGCAGATGATGAGGAGTTACAGGCGATTTTAAAAAGAATGCGCAACAGTATAAAACCTGCAATGACCAAGCTCGAAAAATTCTTTTCAGAATTGACCTACTCCCCTTAAAAATACCAGCCTCATAGATGATTAAAGCAAATTAAAGCATCCTTTAAAAATAAGATTATGTCAAAAGTGAGAGAGTCATCAATCGAAATGGGAAAGGAAGAATTTCGTAGGGTTGGATATAAATTAATTGATGACATCTCTAACTTTATTGAATCAATAGATGAGAAACCAGTTACCACAAATGAAACCCCTGGTGAACTACAAAATAAAATATTAGGGAATGCTCCATTACCTGAAGAAGGAAAGTCTGTATCTGAATTGTTTTCTTCAACGACTGATCTATTGTTCCAGCACTCCTTACTTAATGGACACCCTAAATTCCTGGGATACATTACTTCCTCCGCGGCCCCAATAGGAGCCTTAGCAGATTTATTAGCAGCGTCTGTCAATCCTAATGTAGGGGCACAAATTTTAAGCCCTATTGCTACAGAGATTGAAAAGCAAACCATCAGATGGCTTTCTGAATTTATTGGTGTTTCGCCAGTCTATGGAGGACTATTGGTAAGTGGTGGTAACATGGCAAATTTCACTGCATTTCTAGCCGCAAGAACAGCGAAATCCCCAAAGGCTATTAAAGAAGACGGGATTCAAAATTCACCAAATAGATTAACTGTTTATTGTTCTAAAACTACACATACCTGGATTGAAAAAGCCGTTATATCATTTGGTTTAGGCACCAAATCTATTCGTTGGATACCAACCGATGATTTTAATAAAATGGACAACAAGGCTTTAGAGTCTACAATTGAATTAGATCTTAAGAATCATTTTATCCCGATAATGGTAGTTGGCACTGCTGGCGATGTTAGTACAGGAGCTGTGGATGATCTAATTGGAATCTCCGCTATTTGTAAAAAATTTGATTTGTGGTTCCACATTGATGGAGCTTATGGTGCTCCTGCAGCAGTTATTCCTAAATACAAACCGCTGTTTGAAGGAATTAGAGAAGCAGATTCTATTGCTTTGGACCCTCACAAATGGTTATACGCCCCACTTGAAGCAGGATGTACATTAATAAAAAACCCTCAGCATTTACTTGACACTTATAGTTCACATCCTGAATACTACAACTTTGACCGCAGTGGCAAGGAAAAAACTCAAAACTTTTATGAATATGGACTTCAGAATTCCCGTGGCTTTAGAGCTTTAAAAGTTTGGCTCTCCTTGCAACAGGTAGGTCGAAGTGGTTATGAAAAACTCATTGGTGAAGATATCGAACTTTCAGAAATGCTATTTGAACTTGCTAAAAAGCATCCTGAATTAGAGGCAGTTTCTCAAAGTTTAAGCATTACAACTTTCAGGTACAATCCTGGTAGTACTGAATACAGTGGCAATCTAAATATGCTGAATGAAAATTTATTGAACGAATTACAAACCGGCGGGCAGGTGTTCCTGTCAAATGCCATCGTAAATGATAAATATTGTTTGAGAGCTTGTATTGTGAATTTCAGGACTTCCCAAAGCGATATAGAGGAGATTATAGAATTAGTAGTAAAACTGGGAAGGAAAATTTCTCTAAGAATATCTCAAACATAAAAGATAATAGACAGAAATTGTCGAAGATTATATACCCTAAAAGAAAAGCTGACTTTTAGAAAGTACAAGCCGTCTTTTAAAGCCTTACCATATCGAATAGTTCTTCAGGGAAATTTTTACAGGGATGCGGATATAAAGGAGAAGCAATGGCACCTGCCATTATTTTTTGACCTGGCTTCCTCCACTCATCTCGATTAATATCATGTACGGAACCAAAATCGAAATGCTTAGGAACCCCTGATGGTTCGAATTGTAATGGCAGTTGTAAAAAGAAAATTTAAAATCTTTATTTAAAAAGTGAATTAACCACAAAGATCACCAGTCAGGTAATTTTTTCACCGGATCTATAGTGAAATCGTGTAGTTTCCAGTGCATATTTTTTATTTCCTTATATCCCTCTTCTATTGCCTCAAGGTTGATCTCTCCTTTAGGAACTACTGCAATCTGTCCGAAATAAACCTGTCCTGCCTCTCGAAAGCGTACCCGTACGTCGGCCACCCACTCCCAGGAGCGTACCCTGTTTCTCACGTCTACGATGATCTGGTCCTCGTCTTCCGCCAACAAACGCTTTGGATACCTATCCATGAGATCCAAAGCTGCAGTTTTTGTATGCTTAAAGCCGTCCTTGAGAATAGAACCCGAAATAAAAATAGCTGCTACTGCATCTGCCCACCACAAGCCCAACCCCACGCCAAGGATACCTAAAATGGCAGCGAGAGCTGTCATGTAATCGGCTTTCTGAGCACTGGAATCGGTGTATAGCAGTTTATTGTGTAGCTGTTTGGCCATAGGAATCTTCTTTCTCCCCAGCCACATGGCAGGACCGGCACTGTATACCAGAGCGGCGATCATAAGCCATCCCATCCAAATGGTGTATCCCATGATCTTCATATTTCCTATGGTGGGACGTTCTGTTTTTATTAAAGCCATTGAAGAATCAAATACCAGAAAAAGCCCCATGCCCAGCAATGCTACAGCCCCCACAAGAAAAGCAATGGAAAATACCCGGTGATAACCAAAAGGAAATTTTTTATTTGGGGCTTTGCTGTTGATCTTGCTCGCGATAAGAAAACCAGCTGAGGGAACAAGGCTCAGAACATCCTCAAGCCAGGCGGTTTTCATAGCCTGACTCGAGCCAAGAACCAGATACATAACAACAGTGACTGAAATGAGATAGACAAGAGTTATCCACTCCAGCTTCTTTGCCTTTTTGAGTGTTTCTCTTAGCTCCGGAGGCAATTCAAAATCCCTTATCGTTTTCATTGCTGCTTCTTTTTACTGAATATGAATTTCTCCAAATGCTCCAGGAGACGATTTTCCCCTTTTGGAATTAGAAAAACATGTCGTTGGTCATATGCTGTAGTAAGTGCCGCTTTCTTCTTATACAGTGTTTTTTTATCCATTCCCCCGGCGACAATATGAAGGTCAAACTTCTCTAATTTATGGACGAGATCACTTTCTGAACCTTTGCTGAATTCCACCTGCAACCCCTCTTGAGAGGCAAATTCCCGCAGCATTTCCACCTCGCTCCCTTCCGGCTCCTCCCCCTGCGTTATCACATACGGCGGATTTTCTACTAATCCGATCTTTAGAGAAGTATCTTTTGCTTCTTCAAAAGAACCTTCGGAATCTTTTGGAAAAGTGCAGGCTGTAAGCATTGTTAACAGGAGAAGAAAAGTTTTTTTCATACTTCAAGGTAGAAAATTCAGAATGAACGCCAATAAATGACTAGAAAATTTTAATATGTTTCAGGAGTCGGAAGAAAAAAATTTTCAGAAACCTCCTGCTGTGACCCTTGAATGATTTGAAAATACTGTACTGAAGGCAAGGATTTTTTCTCTCACTCCTATTATCATCAAGAGCTTAAAAATACCAAATGGAAGACAAAAAATGAAATAGTAAACCTGCAATTATAGACACCAGTGATACTCAACAACCATACAATCTTAGCCTCCGCAATCTTTCAACATTCTCGGAGTGGACAAACTGAAAAGGTTTGACAAAGTCCATAGGTGAGGTGATATTTCTTTAAATCACAACCACTTGGGCCATCATTTATAAAAAAATGGGCAGAAAACCCTTCTAACGATCATTTAATTAGGATCTCATTAATTAAAAGCAACAAAGATGACAGTTATTTCAGTTTTAATTAAGGCATAATTAGGTTTATCTTTTGATAGGTATGATATAATTAATACCAGAGCCCAGTAAACTTATACTTACAGATTAAAGTAATTAAATAACACCGCTTTAGCGTGTTATCCTCTTGCTACTCCTTTTAGTTCGCCACAGGCGAACAAAAATTCCGTACAATTTGGTCAAAAGCCAATTGCCAGTTCCAGGGAAATAATTTCCTGTTATGTATTTTTTTGATGGGTACGGTTATCAGCGAAAGTCAAAAAATGGATAACCCCACGTAAAATTAAATGCTGAATTTAAGCGAGATAAATATACTAATTTTTCTTCACTTGAAATTGATTGAACGGAAAAACACCTCCAAAAATTTAGAGGTGCTTTACTGCAAATTTCAGAAAATCAGATGTTGAATATCACAGGATAGAAGTATAAATTTTGTAGTGCTTCCCTTAGACTTCACTCAGGACAGGCTTCCTCTACCATCATCTCAAAACAGGTACAATTTTCTCTAAGGTACGTGCTCATATCATCCCCAAATTTTCGTTTCACATCCTTTATGAAATTCTCCAAAAGTCGGTTTTGGGCTTCTTCGGTCAGGTCTGAAAAATTAAGATAAATCATAAGCTTTGCATTTAAAGCATTCCTTCATCTGCAAAACTGAAATAATTTCCATCAGGTGTCAGGATCAAATGATCCAATACCTTTATATCAAATAATTCCCCTGCCTTCTTAATTTTTTGGGTCAGGCGTTTATCCGGTTCACTCGGTCTCAAGGTTCCGCTCGGATGGTTGTGAGCAAGGATTACAGCCGTGGTAAGGCTTTTGAGTACTACTGCAAATACGATCCTTAAGTCTACCAAGGTGCCGGTAATCCCTCCGGTGGATACCTGATAAATACCTTTTACTTTATTGGCATTGTTCAGCAACATTATTTTAAAGGTTTCGTGCAGTTCGATACTGTTTTTGTCCCATTGTCCATAAAGGA
>NZ_JBOJLM010000028.1:0-15874 GCF_050750585.1 Salinimicrobium sp. WS361 | reverse complement strand
AAAACCTTTCAAAAAATGCCTTTTTTGGACACCCTTTTTATAACTGCTTCAGCAGGTTTTCCAGGTCTTCTTCAGAATTGAAGTAGTGGAAACTAACTCTTATCCCCTCACCTCGTTGAGAGCAGATAATCCTGTTGGTACGAAGCTTCTGAAACAATTTATCATCTCCCCTGATGTTAAAGATAGACGAATGCAGTTCCCGGTTGACCACTGCAGATTCAAGCACTCCTTTTTCGCTGAGTTTAGTTTTGGCAGCGGAAGCAAGTTCTTTGATGCCGTTTTCAATTTCTGCTATTCCCACCTGTTTTATAAGATCTATGGCGGTTTTAAGGCTTCCGAAGTTTAGGGTGTCGAGGTGACCTGGTTCAAATTTGCCAATAAAACTGCCCTTATGAGGCTTATTCTTTCCCTGTAGGTCTTTAATCTCAAATTCTCCCGACTCAATTTTTTCCTGCATATGCTCTTTAAAGAGGAAAAATCCATTCCCGTACCCGGCATTAAGCCACTTATAAGCACTGGCCCCAAGTACATCAAGAGCCGAGGCTTCAAAATCGAATTTTTCGGTACCGCAGTATTGGGTGCCATCGGCGAAGAGGAGAAGCCCGGGATTATCTTCCTTAAGCTTCAGAAGGAAATTGGGATCTATTTTAATTCCGTTGATGTACTGCACAAGGCTGAAAGCAAAAATATCAGGCTTTTCCTGGGAAACTGCTTCAGCAATATTGTGCTCCAGGAGCTCATCAATTTCTGCATAACACACCTTGAACCCGCGTGATTCTACAGCCCAGTTCACTGAAGGATAATCATTTTTGAGCAAAAGCACCTTTTTGCTGTGGTCAATTCCTTCCAGTAGCGTATTAAATCCGAAGGAAAAGTTTGGCGTAAGCACTACAAGATTGGGTGCACAGCCAAACAGATCTCCCACCGCCTTTCTTACTTTCAGAAAGAGAGCGTCACGTTTATCACGAAATAAACTGCCGCCAATGAGGAAGTCGAGATCATGGTCCTGCCTGAATTCCAGCAGATTTTCAGACAACAAACCGGAAGCCGCAGTATTGAGATAAGTATACTGTTCTAAAAGAGGAAACTGTTTTTTAAAATTCTTCATAAACAAGGAAGATTCCGTAGTAAAATCAATAAATTTGAGAATATCTCTAAAATTACGTTTAAATATGGGGCTGGAAAAGAATAGTGCTTCAAAAATAGATCCGGAGCAACGCAGACTTATTGAAAGGGCACAAATGCGGGCACGGCAAAAAAGAAGATTGTATCAACATTTTATAGTCTTTCTACTTGGATCGGTGGTTTTGATCCTGCTCAATGTGATCTTTGACATAGGCCGCAACATCAATCCTTTTGGGATAGACTGGTTTGTATGGGCCATCATCTTCTGGGTTTTGCTACTGCTTATTCATGTTTTCAACGTGTTTATCACCAATAAATTTTTCGGAAAAGACTGGGAAAACGAGCAGATTGACCGACTGGTTGCGAAGCAGCAAAAGAAAATAGCCGAACTTCAGAAGAAAGTGGAAAAAGACTATCCGCTGCCAACAAAAGAGGAGCCCTACATTCCGCCCACGACCCAAAAACCAATTGATCCTGATGCTCCAATAAATTCTTAAAAATGGGAAAAGTTACTTTGATTGCAGCTGCAGGTGAAAACAATGAACTGGGGAAAGACAAAGACCTGGTGTGGCACCTGCCCGACGATTTTAAGAGGTTTAAAAAGTTGACTACCGGCCACTACATTATAATGGGACGTAAGACGTTTGAGACATTCCCTCAATTGCTTCCCAATCGTACCCACGTGATCATAACCCGCAAGGAAGATTACAATCCCGAAGGCACCATCGTGGTAAATTCTCTCGAAAAAGCACTCGAAGCAGCGAAAGTTGATCCGCAACCTTTTGTGATTGGCGGCGGTGAGATCTATAAGCTTTCTCTCGATAAAGCTGATGCCATTGAGCTCACGCGTGTGCACGGGAGTTTTGACGCCGATACCCACTTTCCCGATTTTGATGAGAAGAACTGGAAACTGGTGGCAAAAGAAGAACACCCTGCAGATGAGCGCCACAAGTACGCTTTCACCTACCTCACCTACGAACGTGTCAAATGATCAACAGGTCATACACGAACTGGCAAGCAGCCATGGCTTTAACGTAAAAAGCATCGATTCTCTTGCCGGCGGCAGCATCAACCAGGTGTACCTTATAAATACTTCGGAAGGAAAAAAAGTGGTGAAGGTTAACTCTGCCCACAAATTCCCCGGAATGTTCGCAGCCGAAAAACAGGGACTGGAAACCCTGAAGCAGGCAAATGCTTTTGATGTACCGGCTGTTTTTGGTCTCGGAGAAGTTGGTGATAAGGCTTACCTCCTACTGGAATACAAAAAAGAAGAGTCTCAAAAAGGGCATTTTTGGAAGGTATTTGGGGAGCAGCTTTCCCAACTTCATAAAACTTCTGCTGAAACCTTCGGCTTTGCGACATCCAATTATATTGGCAGCCTGCCACAACACAATGAAAGATCGACATCGGCAGCCGGTTTTTATGTGAGTCAGCGGTTGGAACCGCAGGTGAAGATGGCTTCAGAAAGAGGCTTTTCGCTGGGCGATTTTTCAGGATTTTACAGGAATATTTCAGAAGAAATTCCGCAGGAAGAGCCTGCCCTGCTCCACGGAGATCTATGGAGTGGAAATTATATTACCAATGACGAAGGCCTGCCCTGCCTTATAGATCCTGCAGTCTGTTTTGGGCCAAGGGAAATGGACCTTGCCATAATGCAGCTGTTTGGTGGTTTTCCTTCAGAAGTATTTGAAATTTACAATGATCATTTTCCGCTTGAACCGGGGTGGGAAAATCGAATTCCCCTTTGGCAACTTTATTATCTCCTGGTTCACCTCAACATTTTTGGCCGCAGTTACCTTCCGCAGGTTGAGGAAATAATCCGTCGCTTTTCATAATCTTAACAGCCCGCGCTCTTCTTTTAGGAGTTCTTTAGTGCACATAGGGCGCTAATTATTTTATATTTAAATAGTTAAATTAAAATAAGATATGAGCACAGAAAATCTAAATAAAGAAGAATCGTGGAAGAAACTAAGGGAACTGGTAGACGACATCAAGGTAGCGATGATGGTTACTGGTCTTGAAAAAAGGCCCATCAACGCCATTCCCATGAGGACAAAAAAAATTGATGATAACGGAAACATCTGGTTTGTGAGTGCAGGTAATAGTGAACACAATAAAAACCTGCAGATCAACGAACAGGTACACCTATTATACAGTGACGCCGATGATAACGAATTTGTTACGCTCTATGGAGAAGCAGAGATCACCCAAGACAAAAAAATACTGGAAGATCTTTACAGTTCAACTTCCGATAACTGGTTTGACGGCGTAGATGACCCCAACCTCACGGCAATAAAGGTGAAACCTGTAGAGGCCTACTTTTGGGATAGTAAAACCAATAAATATGTCACTCTATTTAAAATGGGCATAGGGGCTTTAACCGGTGAGAAACAGGATGTGGGTGAAAAAGGCAAATTAGACCTTTAATCCGCTTAACATATTAGGAATCCTTACAGCTTTGCTGTAAGGATTTTTTATTTTCTTAATTTTGCAGCCTAATCACTAAAGTTATGAAAGCATACGTATTTCCGGGACAGGGAGCCCAATTCACAGGAATGGGACAGGATCTCTACGAGAAGTCCCCACTAGCGAAAGAACTTTTTGAAAAAGCCAATGATATTCTTGGGTTCTCTATAACTCAAACCATGTTTGAAGGAACCGCTGAAGACCTTAAAAAGACAAAGGTGACCCAGCCTGCAATATTTCTTCATTCGGTAATCCTGTCTAAGGTGTTAGGCGATACCTTTAAACCAGATATGGTTGCGGGGCACTCTTTGGGAGAGTTTTCGGCCCTGGTTGCAAATGGTACATTAAAATTTGAAGATGCCCTGAAGCTGGTTTCCAAAAGAGCACTGGCTATGCAAAAGGCCTGTGAACTGGAGGAGTCTACAATGGCTGCAGTTTTGGGTCTTGAAGATCACCTCGTGGAAGCGATTTGTGCCGATATTAAAGGTACAGTGGTTGCCGCAAATTACAATTGCCCCGGGCAACTGGTAATTTCGGGAGACCTGCTGGCGGTGGAAAAAGCATGTGAAGAATTAAAGGAAAGAGGTGCTAAAAGGGCCATGATCCTTCCTGTGGGAGGAGCTTTTCATTCGCCCCTTATGGAACCGGCAAGAGAGGAGCTGGCGGCAGCCATAGAAGAAACTGAATTTCATAAACCAGTTTGTCCTATCTATCAAAATGTTTCGACTTTTGCGGTAACCGATAGTGCCGAAATCAAGAAAAACCTGATCTTTCAGTTAACGGCTCCTGTAAAATGGACACAGAGTGTGCAGAATATGATCAAAGACGGTGCTTCAGAATTCATTGAAGTAGGACCAGGTAAAGTGTTACAGGGACTGGTAAAGAAGATAGACCGAAGTGCCGAAGTAAGATCTGCGGAAGTATAGTAGTTGCAAGGTGCAGGTTGCAGGATGCAGGTTGAGAATTGTTGCGGGTTGGAAATGCTAACCAAAGAAACTTCTAATTTATATTTATATATATAAAAAACCCGGAGCTTTTAGCTCCGGGTTTTTTTGTTGCCCTAAGGCAGGATCTCATAAAGAACTACTTCTTTAGAAAATCAGCAATAGTCTCTGTAATAAAGGTAATTTGCTCATCATCCAATTCGGTATGCATGGGCAGTGAGATCACCTCTTCTACCAGTTGATTGGTCACCGTGAAATCTTCTTCCCTGTACCGGTCATCTTTATAAGCCTTTTGGCTGTGGAGTGGGATGGGATAATAAATCCCGAAGGGAATACCTTTTTCTGAAAGGTGTTTAGCCAAAGCATCTCTTTTTCCGTCCGCAATTTTTATGGTGTACTGGTGGTAAACGTTAGTATCAGCAGCTCCTTCGGTGTAAGGGACTGTCACCCCTTCTACATTTTGTAAAGCCGCGGTATATTTTTGCGCAGCCTCCTGCCGTGCCTTGTTATATTGATCTAGTTGAGGAAGTTTCACCCGCAATACTGCAGCCTGTAAACTGTCAAGCCTGGAGTTCACTCCTACCACATCGTGATGGTAACGTTCATACATCCCGTGATTCACAATCCCTCTAATAGTGTGGGCCAGCTTATCATCATTAGTAAAAATAGCACCACCGTCACCGTAACATCCTAAATTTTTAGAAGGAAAAAAAGACGTGGATGCCACATGGCCTATTGCACCGGCCTTTTTTGTTGCACCATCTTTAAAGTGATAATTTGCACCTATAGCCTGGGCATTGTCTTCAATCACATAAAGATCGTGCTCCCGTGCAATTTCCATAATTTCATCCATGTTTGCCGCCTGCCCAAAAAGGTGTACCGGCACTATTGCTTTAGTATTTGGTGTGATTGCTTTTTTAATGGCTTCAGGGTCTATGTTGAAAGTATCTGGCTCCACATCAACCAGTACAGGCGTAAGCTGTAGCAAGGCAATGACCTCTACCGTTGCCGCAAAAGTAAAGTCGGCAGTAATCACCTCATCACCTGGTTTCAAACCAAGGCCCATCATGGCAATTTGCAAAGCGTCTGTACCATTGGCACAGGGAATCACATGTTTCACATCCAGATACTCTTCCAATTCTTTCTGAAAAGCGTGAACTTCGGGGCCATTGATAAATGCAGTGGTATCAATAACTTCTAACATCGACTGAGTAACTGTATCTTTTATTTTCTCGTATTGACCCTTAAGGTCAACCATTTGTAATTTTTTCATCTTAAAAAGTTAGGCTTACGAAAATACGAAGAATGCCAGTATTCCCAATGGTAATTTCTTAATTTAGCACTCAAAATACCCCATTTGCACTATCTCTATAACATAGCAATTAAAGCTACAGATTTACTACTTCCCCTGGCCGGCAGGTACAATGAAAAGCTTGGGAAATTTAGCCAGGGCAGAAAAGGCCTTTTTGAGAGTCTGGCTGCACAAATTGCCCCCACCGATAAAACTATCTGGATTCACGCCGCTTCCCTGGGAGAATATGAACAGGCAGTACCGGTTATTATCAAATTAAAAGAATTATTCCCCACACATAAGATCGTTTTAAGCTTCTTCTCCCCTTCAGGTTTTGAAGTAAAGAAGAATAATTCGCTGGCCCATGTGGTGACCTACCTCCCGCTGGACACCCCTGCAAATGCTGAAAAATTCCTGAATATAGTTCATCCAGACTGGGCGCTGTTCATCAAATATGAATTCTGGCCCAACTTCTTAAAAGAGCTAAAAAAGAGAGATCTAAGGAGTCTTTTAATTTCAGGTGCTTTCAGGGAAAATCAGGTGTTTTTTAAGTCCTACGGAAAGTGGATGCGGAAGTACCTTAAAGCCTTTGAATTCTTTTTTGTTCAGAATGAAAGATCAAAACAGCTCTTGCAGCAAATAGGCTTTGATAACTGCAGCGTGAGCGGCGACACCCGTTTTGACAGAGTGTACGCACAACTACAGCAGGACAATCACCTGGATTTTGTTGAAGAGTTTGTAGGCGATCACCTCTGCATAGTCGCGGGAAGTACATGGCCCGAAGACGAAGACCTTATTATTGATTTTATCCACAGGAATCATAATGAGGTGAAGGTTATTATTGCCCCGCACGCCATAAAACCAGAAAAAATAAAGAGTTTACAGTCAAAGTTGGAGGAAGATTCATTACTGTTTTCAGAAAAAGAAGGTAAAACTTTAAAAGACGCCAATGTATTGATCATTGATACGGTTGGCCTGTTGACGAAGATCTACAGCTACGCCCACATTGCCTATGTAGGAGGTGCGGCCGGCAACACCGGTTTGCACAATATACTCGAACCCGCAGCTTTTGGTGTTCCGGTGGTCATTGGACAAAATTTTGAAAAATTTCCTGAAGCCGGAAAGCTTAAGGAAGCCGGGGGACTCTTCTCAGTAAAAAACAGCGCCGAAGCGAATGAGATTCTTGATAAGCTCATTAGTGACAGGGACTTCAGAGAAAAAGCAGGTGAAAATTCAGTTGCTTTTATTGAAAAAAACAAAGGCGCCACAAATAAAATTTATAATTATTTCTTAAAAAATAAAGAAAAATAACCTCGCTTTAACACCATGAGCAGGAGTTTATTGAAAGTGTGTTTTGCATATATAAAAAATAGTTTAAATTTGTTCCAACTAATTAAACATACTAACATGAAAAAATTATTTTTAGGATTGCTTGTAGCTGCATTTACTCTTTCTATCTACTCTTGTAGAGAAACTACAGAAGAGAATGTAGAAACTAACATGGAAGAAGTAGAAACTGATCTTGAAGAAACAGGAAATGACATCGAGTCTGGTCTTGAAGAAGCAGGAGATGAAATAGAGCAGGCTGGAGAACAGACTGAGCAGGAAATTGAAGAAGAAATTAACGACACTGACGATATTCAGTAGACTTTTTCTTTAAAAATTTTCTTTAAAGACTTTAAAGGGCTGCCTAAAAAGCCGTGTTTGTGTCAACCTGAGCATATTTTCAGGTTCTGTTGAAATCTTGAATGAGATTTTTTTAGATTCTGAAGTAAAATCAGGAAGACCCTACTCTAGCTTTTTAGACAGCCTCTTTTAATTTGATAAAGGGAGTATGAAAAAAATAATTTTAAGCCTTGCAGTTGCCGGAATGGTCTTAACGACCTTTTCCTGTAGGGAATCTACGCAAGACAAAACCAAGGATGCTGTAGAGGCAATTGGTGAAGATATTGAAGACGGAACCAGGCGTGCTGCCGAAGAGGTAGAAAAAGGTGCTGAAAATGTAAAAAGGGAGATTGATGAAGAGATTCACGAAACCGATGATCACATTCAGCAGGAAGAACCGGAGCAGCAATAATGCTACTATGAATAACTACCTAAAAAGCTGCCCCTGAGCAGCTTTTTTTATAAAGCAAAAAATATAAAGTGTCAAAAATGGCATTTTCGAATACCTTTTTCCCATTTAAATAAAAATTAAAGCACTCAAAACCAGAAGATTTACATTTTCTTTGACCTACTTTATTTCTGAAGTTCCATTTATCGCTGAAGCATAAAAATCAGAGCTTCCGAAGCGAAAAATGAGACATAAAACCCACTTTTTACACTGAAAATCCCTAAAAAGTAGCAGCTGTATGATCCTGTTTATCCGAATTTCTCAGATGCATCGGAAACTGCATCTTAAAATGTCATTTTTAGGCCTGCTCGTGAGGAAAAGGCATATAGTCAGCACCTCTGCACTTTAATATTGAAGCAGACTACTTCAGCCGGAATCGAAATTAGAATATTCGTTCCGTTAAGTTTTCCGCAGAAAATCACCTCCTTAATTTGCCACTTTTTGCCCCAGGATTGATTGTATCTTTTCCACAAGGTCATCCATTTCAAAAGGTTTGGCTATAAAATCATTTGCCCCCGCTTCCTTACACTTTGCACCGGCATCATGCAGGGCAGACATCATGAGCACCGGAGTATCTTTTAATTCGGGATTACTTCGGAGACGGGCACAAACATCGGTACCGTTAACGCCGGATATCAGCATGTCCAGCATCACCAAATCGATTTTTTCTTCAAGAATAAGCTTTTCAGTCTCTTCAGGTCTTGCCGTAACAATAACGTCATAATCGTAAAACTCGAGAAGTGTCTTGAGCATTTCCCCTATTCCGGAGTCATCATCGACAACCAGTATCTTCTTTTTATTCATTTTCCTGTTTATTTTCAAGAAGCACAAAACTAAAGTCTGAACCTTCCCCTATTTTACTTTTTACTTCTATATAGCCGTTGTGGCGCTCAACAATTTCATTGGCAAGATACAAACCTATTCCAAACCCTGAGTAGGTCTCTTTACTTTCCACTCCTATTCTATAGAACCTTTTAAAGATATTCCTATGGAATTTTGCATCAATACCTATTCCTTTATCCCTTACACTCACCGCCACCTTATCTAAACCTACTTTTATAACGTGAATCTGGATGTACTGGCTGTCGGGTGAATATTTGATGGCATTGGTGATAAAATTAATAAGCACCTGCCCTATCCTGTCTTTATCGGCAAATACACGAGCCCTATGGGAGTGGAAAATCTCCATTTGGTGCTGTGTATTGGTAAGCTTTATATCCTGGATGGTTTGCTCTACCATTTCGTTGAGATCAAAGACCTCTTCTTTTAGCTCCAGTTTGTTTTCTTCGAGCCTTGACAGATCAAGAATTTCAGCAATGAGCCTTGTGAGGCGCACAATCTGGTTATCTATACGCTCAAGGGACGGCTTAAGCGGAACATTACCGGGGATCTCCAGTTTATACTTTTCAAGCAGGTTAAGCAAGAGCTGCACATAGCCCTTAATAGAAGTTACGGGAGTTTTTAGTTCATGGCTCACCATCTTGAGAAAATCTTCTTTTCTTTTTTCTTCTTCCTTAAGCCTTTGTATTTCGGTGCTTATACCAATCCACATCGTTATTTCTCCATTCTCTCCTTTAACCGCTTCATTCCGACTTAGGTGCCACAAGTAATTCCCGTCTTTGTCCCTAAGCCTTAACTGCATTTCAAAGGTCTTCCCGGTTTTAAGGGAATGGCTCCATTTTTTTCTTACCTCGTTTTCTTCGGAAGGATGAATAAAGTTCTCCCAGCTATACTCCTTTAACTGTTCAAAATCAAGATCTACAAAGTCATACCAATTTTGATTGAAGAAGATAGGTTTCCCATTGGCATCTGTATTAATAACCTTCCCCGGCATAAGATCGGCCATCAGTTTAAAATGGCGCTCCCTCTCCTTCAGAAGTGTTTTTGACTCGACCATTTCGGTAACATTAAGCCCCATATTGAGGATGCCTATGATCTCCCCTTCCTCATTCCGCAGAGGTTTATAAGTAAAATTATAGTAACCGGTTTCCATGATGCCATTTCGCATAAGGTCTACCCTGTCTTCTTTCCCCCAGTAAGTCTCTCCTGTGGTAAAAACTTTGTCCAGCAGGTCGTGAAAAGGCTGCCCTTCAAGTTCGGGAAGCGCCTCCCGCAGCGGTTTGCCCACTACCTCGCGTGTCTTTCCCCAAAGATCGATCATGGCATCGTTAGCTAGTTCTATCGTCATTTCTCTTCCCGTATACACAGCCGTGGCTACAGTTGCCTGTTCTACTATAGAGCGAATACGATGCTCATTCTCCTTTATTACCTGTTCTTTGAGATGATCATCGTGCACATCGGTAACAGTACCTATGAGGCCTTCAAATTCTCCTTCAGAAGTCCATTTGGGTCGGCCACGATCCATGACCCACCTATAGGAACCGTTTTTATTCCGAAGCCTGAATTTTGCTTGATATTCTTTTTGCTCCCGGTGCGCCTCAAGGAATTTTTTATATAACCCATTACGATCTTCAGGGTGTAACGCCTCCAGCCATCCCGCACCCAAAGACTCCTTCCTGGTTTGCCCGGTATACTGAAACCATTCTTTATTAAGATAACTTCCTTCTCCCAGCGGATTGGTGATCCAAATAATTACCGGTACAGTATCAATGACATTTCGCAGTTCTTTTTCACTGTTCTCCAGGCTTTGACGGTTAAGCACTTTTTCGGTGACGTCTATGGCATGAACAAAAATTCCCTCCACATTTCCGGCTGCATCTTTTATGGGCTGATACACAAAATCGAGCATCACAGTTTTCCCCCCATTCTCCCCCTTAAGATCAAGGCTTATTTCTTTACCAATAAAGGCTTTGCCAGTATTGTACACCCCATCAAGCATTTTTATAAAGCCCTGATTCTCTACTTCAGGAAGAACTTCTTTGACAGATTTACCTATAATTTCACGAAATTCCAAGAGGTCCTGGTATTTGTGATTAGCGAGTTCAAAAATATGGTCCTTCCCTCTCAGAGTACAAATTAAAGCAGGTGCTTCAGAAAGTACTTCATGCAACAATTTACGGTAGTCAATATTTCCGTCGGGAAGAATATGCACTTCGGTAAAACACACAAGAAAACAAACCTTTTGATTATAAAGGGGCAGCCGATTTGCATTAATTGAAAAACGATGCCTTTTAAGGCTGGCTGAAGATAATAGAACCGGAAAATCTTTAACCGCCTCTTCTGAAGTTCTTAAGGTCTCCAGAAGTTCGGGAATTCGCGAAGACTCCTTCTTATCTTCAAGTAAAGACAGAAGGTTCATTCCTTCAAGAGTAACAGGAGGCGTTTCAAAAACCTCATACATTTTGCGAGTCGCGGCCAGTATCCTTCCCTCTTCATTGATCACCACAACAGGATCGCGCAGGGAAATGAGGATATTTTTGGCATATTCAATCTGTTCAGGATCTTCCTTAAAAGGAACCTGGCTACTCTTCATAAAAAAGATATTCGTTAGGAAAAAGCTAAAATAAACTTTTCGGGATGCTATTGTACAAAAGAAATCTCAAAATTTAAATTAAAGTTATAGCACAGAAACATTTATATTTCTCTAAAGACTTCTCCCCAAGTACAGAAACTTCCTTGACATTTTTATTTGCAAGCATAATTTATATCGTAATATTACAATAGATTAGGTAAATTGGCTGTCCGACATCATTTACAAAAAAAGTCGGGAAATTATTGTGGCTCCGGGTGCACTTAAATATGATTTTGATGTACATATGATCAATGTAAAATGTAAAAAATGGGAGTAACGAAAAGCGACCTCTTCACAGAAGCTCAAAACGATGTGGCACTGGCCGCCAAAGCACTGGCTCATCCCGCCAGGATCGCCATTATTGAATTCCTGCTAAAGTCGAACACCTGCTTTAATGGAGATTTGGTAAATGAACTGGGCCTGGCGCAGGCAACTATAAGTCAGCACTTACGCGAACTAAAAGATGTTGGCATCATACAGGGAACTATTGAAGGCACAAAGGTATGCTATTGCATCAACCCGCAGCGATGGAAGGAAATCCAGGAGAAGTTTAACGGCCTCTTCAACAAATTTGAAGCTCCTTCTTCAAATGACTGTTGCTAAACTAGCCGACAGGAACAACTGTTTGCAATATTAGTGGCAGTTTCTGGTTAAGATCTCCCCCGGCTTTACTTAAGCTTATACAAAGTAGTTACTAAAACTCCTTTAAATCCCGGAGATTGAACAGACAACAATTGTTTTTCTTCCCTGGCCTGAAAATTAAACGGTGATGCGGAAAGGACAACGCCACTCTGTTTTTTTAATCGGGTACCCTGCCCGGAGATAATATCCTTATTAGGTTCAAAATCTTCTTCCGGTATGTGCTCGGTTAGAATGACATATTTAAAACCGTATAATTTTTGTACCACGCTTTTTATTTCCTCATTCGATAAATGTTGCAGAACCTGTCTTAGAATCGCAACGTCTCCCGAAGGCAATTCCTCTTTTGCAAGATCCAGGGTACAGAACTCTACATTTTCTGCTCTAAACTTTTTCTTGTTATGCGCTATAAGCTCTGGCACTATGTCTACTGCAATGTACTTCCCCGAATATTTCAACAGTTCTTTACCCACATTAAAATCCCCACATCCAAGGTCACACACCATCGGAGGAGCTTCAAATTTTGATAAAAAAGCAGATACCACGGCTAAATATGGATTAACTGTTTCAGGTTGATGAGAGCCTGAACCCGAGTAGAATTCAGATTTATCACCACCCCACAAGTTGTTTTCATAGATCTGCGCCATAGCATCTTTGGTAGGCCATGGCTTCTTTGTTTTACTATTTTTGGTCATTTAACAGCTGAAAAAGGTTTTTTCTTTAGAAGCGTGAGTAATCAAAGTAAGACAAAAATATAAAACCCGGAAGCACTAAAGATTGAAAACCACAATCAATACACATTCTCAATGCTACAACCTTTTCGGATAATTATTTGTTAAGTTTCCAATTCTAATTGGTTTTAAGCCAGCTGTAGCAGAAATTTGCACGATGCAAGAAGATTATGGTGTAAGAGACAAAAAGCGGGAAAAGATAATACTCCTGGTACTGGGAACTTTAATCGCCCTCGGGCCATTTTCCATAGACATGTACCTTCCCGGCTTTGAGAGTATCGCAGAAGAATTTAGTATTACCAAAGCCCAGGTAGGCTTTTCACTAACCAGCTATTTTATAGGAATTGCCCTGGGGCAGTTAGCTTATGGACCTATTATGGACAGGTATGGCCGCAAGCGCCCCCTGCTCATTGGGCTGGTGATCTACGCAATCGCAGCAATGAGCTGCTTTTATTCACCAAACCTTATGTGGCTTATCATTTCCCGTTTCTTCCTTGCGGTGGGAGCATCTGCAGGAATGGTGGCTTCCAAAGCGGTAGTGCGGGATATCTTTCCTTCCGAAGAAGTGGCCAGGGCTATCTCGTTCCTCATGTTGATCATGGGAGGTGCGCCCATTATTGCCCCTACAGTGGGAGGTATGGTAATCGCTTACTTTTCCTGGCATAGCATTTTCCTCGTGCTGGCAGTTTTAGCCGGACTAATGTTTTTTAGTGTCCTCAAATTTCTTCCTGAAAGTGTAGCTCCCGATGAATCGGTCAAGCTGGAATTAAAAAACATGACTTCTAAGTACTGGGGAATCTTTAGAAACAAAATTTTCCTGACTTTTTCCCTGGCCGGGAGTTTGACCATAGGTGCAATGTTCGCCTACATCTCAAACGCCCCTGTTTTGTTCATGGACAGGTTTAATATGAGTGAAACCCATTTTGGCTGGTTATTCGGGCTCAATGCCGCCGGATTAATAGCCGGAAGTCAGCTAAACCGGCTGGTATTAAAGCGCTACACCACTTTTAGAGTGACTGTGGTGATAAGCGTAATACTGGTAGGTCTTTCTATGCTCTTCGTGCTAAACAGTTTTTTTGGAGGAAATTTCTATACGACAATCCTGTTGTTATTCCTGATTCTGTTTCTACTGGGCTTTCAAAATCCGAATACTACTGCCCTTTCCCTGTATCCGTTTGAAAAGAAAGCAGGAAGGGCATCAGCTTTGGTAGGAAGTCTAAAAATGATCCTTGGTGCTGTGGCTTCTTTTATCATTAGTAAGTTCACCGGCATTAGCATGCTCCCGCTGGCACTAACAATTCTCGTTTGCCTGAGCCTTAGTTCTCTACTGCTCTTCCGGTTTCAGGCCAAAGAGAAAAGATCAATGGTGTTGATCACCAGGTAGGGAGGTAAATATTTTTTTAAATGTTGAATCTGGAGAAGTTACATTCTGGGTGATCTAATTTTTTTAGTTTAATTAGAGATGTATTTAGGGGTAAAACAACTTAATAATATTTATTTCCTGTTTTGACAAACTTCCACTCCACCTCACCTAAATCAATATTATTCGCGGTTTTTATCTCCAGGGTACTTCCATAGACATCTGGCACCCCTTCATTCAAACAAAGTTCATAACCTCCAAATACACCTTCAGATAAATGCATGCGGTTGGAATATCTTATCTCTTCCTGTATGTGCTGATACTGTTCTTCGGTTAAAGTAATTTCCAGCTTTCTCATTTTTCATTCCTTTATAGCGCAAAAATAAATAGGGCTCACGCCAATTTATGACGCCACAGTGTTCCGGTTTTTTTTAAATTCAGAATTTAAGTTTTCGATCATTCCACTTTTCATTCGCACTTCTTATTCCTAAACTCCACCTTTAAACGACATCTTTTGTCACACTTTCTGTGTAGAAAATGTGCGAAAAAATAAATGCTTAATGCCCTCTATTCCCCAGCAGGAGAAGGAAGTATTTCAACCATAAATGATGTGAAAAATCTCTTTCCTTCCGTCTTCTTATTGGTTGACGGCTTTAAGTAAAAAATATAAATAAGCAATTTTCAAACATGTCTGTTGTCTGCAGACATGATAGCTTATCTACAACATATCTTTTTGGAAACCTTCTATTTAATTTTTCCCAAAAGCAAGTAGCTCTTTACTTTGGGGTCCCCTGAAAACTACATATAGCAGGCTGGTAGAAAAAGAACTTTATTTGAAGCAAAAGGTATCCTCTTAAGGTATAATTTCCCTTTATAGTTTTTCCCTTATAAATGATTTATAAAAAATTTTAGATTTTTGTTTAACTCCTGAGAAACCTATAAAGTATCAGGTAATAAAATGTCGCTCTAAATAATTATTGAATTTTATTTACTAATTCTCAAAAATACCATCCTGCGTTATTTTCTTCACATCCAGATTACTTGAGTCTGGTTTTATGCATTTCGTCTTATTATTAGCCTGTTTTCCTATAATAAATTTCGAAAATATTGGGCTTGGGTTAATTAAGAACGTCAAGATTATATATCTTCATGCCAGTTATTTAAGCTGATCAATTCACCAGGAAAATATTAATGAATTATCAAAAAAAAGAGAGATAAAATGGCCGTAGAACTAAAACTTGTAATAGCAATCTTAGTTTTTTGTGGTTCACTAGGAGCCATGATCGAATCAGGTTCTCGTATTAAAGAATATTGGAAAGAATATAATGAAGGAAAGGAAATGAATAAAAAATTCATTAGTTCAGAGGGAGTTATTAATATCCTCGTTTTTCCTTTTGACAATTTTAGCCAACCAACTGAATCTAACTTCTCCACTGGAATTTTTAATCGACTTATAGAATTTCAAAACAAATTAAGGCTTGATAGAAGCTTGAATATAAAATTTTATGATTTAGAACCAAATAAAAGAACTAAAGAAAATATTCGTGCTATAGGTGAGAAATTAAATGCAGACATGGTGATTCATGGCTCATATGATTTACACCCAGACAATTCTTATATTGTTACTAATCTAGACATTAGAACTGTTTCGCAAAAATTTTCAACGAAGGAGGAAAAAGAATTTAAACATTTCCTCCAAGGTTTAGAGCAAGGAGATTTTACGGCATCTATTG
>NZ_JBOJLM010000027.1:0-21662 GCF_050750585.1 Salinimicrobium sp. WS361 | reverse complement strand
ATATAAAACTCCCGCCAGCGCGGGAGTTTTTTGTTTAGGTACATACTAAAAACAGAAAAAGCAACCCTGTTTAGAATTGCTTTTTCCGAGATAGTAGATGAGAACTCCGGAGGTTTATTTCCGGAGTTTTTTATCAGTAATTTTTGCCCCCCAGTAAAAATTACTATTTGTTCTCATCTATTTATGGCAGTGATTCCAATTTATTCTTGTGTTTAAAAAGAACATCAAGCGTTGAAGAGGGAATATCCTGATTATAAAGTGTTTGGTAATACAATTTAATATTTTTTTTCTCTTTTTCATAGCAAACCTTCAAATTTAAATTGTTAAAGGTGTTGCGAGCCAAATAATCCAGCTTAAGAAATACCGGTAAGAAATTTAAGACTGCAGTTCCAACTGCAGAAGCCTGAATAGAATTTTTAATATTAAAGAGCAGTTTTCGTAATTCGATTTTAGCCTTTTCCCTTATCTCAATAAGTTTGGCAATATTCTCAGCCATGTCTTTATCTTCTTGTTTTAAGTCGTAGTAAAGGACATAATACATTTGAAGTAGATCGTCGTTGGAGAGATCTAATTTAAGTAGCTGAGAGTATAACTGAAACTGCATCTTCGGGTGAATAAAATTGTCTGAGATAAATGTAATATTTATTTTCTCTCAAGAAGATGCTAATGATGTGATTAACAGAATTTTAGTCTTTTTTGTACGAAGTCGCGTAAGAAAAGTGAAAATTGTAAAAAAAATAAGAAAGGGGAAATGGAAGCGGAGAAAGAAGTAATTATTTCGAAAAGTGCCCAGAGCGGGACTCGAACCCGCACGCTCTAATGAACACATGGCCCTCAACCATGCCTGTCTACCAGTTCCAGCACCTGGGCTTTCTTTAAGATTTCTTTAACGAAATTTATTCTCCGTGTGAAGAAAATCAATGGTTATACCTTTTTGGGTTTTCCACTAATTCCTTGAAGAAAGAAGTGACCTGGCTGGGACTCGAACCCAGGACCCTCTCCTTAAAAGGGAGATGCTCTACCAACTGAGCTACCAGGTCAATATTTATAAGAACTTTGTTCTGTGATCTGGCTGGGGCTCGAACCCAGGACCCTCTCCTTAAAAGGGAGATGCTCTACCAACTGAGCTACCAGATCTTGTTACTTGCATTTTTGCCAATGCGGGTGCAAATATACCCACATTAATTTATTTTTCAAGAAGAAATTGACATAAATTTGAAGATCATTTTAAAGTAGAGATTAAACTCCTTAAAAATCATATAATTAAGCATGAAAATTATTCTTATAGGATACATGGGTTCTGGTAAAAGTTCTGTTGGAAAGGCCCTTGCTACTCATTTATCTGTTAAATTCCTGGATCTGGATGCCAAAATATGTGCAGAAGAAAATAAGACTATTCCTGAAATCTTTTCGACCAATGGTGAAATTTATTTTCGCAGAAAGGAAGCAGAGGTGCTTAAAAAGCTTCTGGAGAGGGAGGAGAGTTATGTTCTTTCCCTGGGAGGAGGTACTCCCTGTTACGGGAAAAATATGCAGTTGATCAAAAATACGGCGTCTGTTACTTCAATATATCTCAAAACCGGTCTGCTTCAGTTGAAGGAAAGACTAATAGTTGAAAAAGATAGCCGGCCATTAATACAAGACCTCAAAACTCCTGAAGTTCTTGAAGATTATATCCGAAAGCATTTATTTGAGCGCACCTTCTACTACAATCAGAGTGACCTTACGGTTTTAACTGATAGTAAATCTGTAGAAGAGGTAGTGCATACGGTTGTGGAAAGTTTAGACTAGCTCCACTTTATCTTCTCCCGGCTTAAAATGTACTTTTACTGTTTCGTGAATCGAAGTTGAAAGAGAGATGCCTTTAAAATCGGCTTTTACAGGATATTTTTTATGGCTCCTGTCAACCAGAACTGCAGTTTTGAACCGTTTAAGCGGAACATCCAGAAAGTGCCTTATTCCGTAGATCAAAGTGGTGCCCGAGTTTAAAACATCATCTATTAATACAAGAGCTTTGTTTTCATAATCCTGAGGTGACAAACTACTGGTGACAGCCTGCAGCGGATTCTTTTTATTCACTTTCACCTCGCAGAGCAGTACTTCAAGATCAGAAATTTCCTGTAGTGCTGCCTGCAGCTTTTGCGCAAGCTGAAAGCCACTTTTGGCTATCCCCGCCAGGATGATCTGGTCTTCTTCGAGGTTGTTTTCGTAAATCTGGTAAGCGATCCTTCTTATTTTATGGTTGATCTGCTCATTGTTGAGAATCAAAACAGAATTTTTCTCCATGGGGATGTTTTTTTAAGATACTAATTTCAAGGTAAAGTTAATCAATCCTCGTTGTCTTCAGGATCAAACCAGTCATCCAGCTCCCTTCTATCTTTCTTGGTAGGTCGTCCGGTACCCTTTTTTCGGTAATAGTCCTGGGAATATTTAAGCAGTTCTCTTTTTTCAAGTTCTTCCTGCGGAGTGATATCATTGATGTAGAGGTTAACTAACTTGGCACCCACCCGGCTTTTGGGGATATCCAGTACTTCTATCTGGTAATTAATTTGGTTTTTCCTGACCTGGATTTTGTCTGTTGCGAAAACTTCTCTGGAAGGTTTAACAATAGCCTCGTTCATTCGTACCTTTCCCTGTTTACACGCTTCGGTTGCTACACTTCGGGTTTTGAAATACCTCACGCACCATAAAAATTTGTCTACTCTCATCTTTGTGCTGTAAAATTCCTTCTATCTTCAGCAAAAATACAAGAATATTGTATCTTGCGGCCCTAAATTACCTATTGATGAAATTGAATAAATTTTTGTTTTTATATGTGCTTGCCGGTATCTCTTTAATATCCTGTGATAAGGATGATGACTCACCAGAGCAGGTCCCGCCAAGAGATAGGGGAGAGCAGGAGTTGACAGATCAGGCTGCACTGGATGCCTACCTGGATACACACTTCTACAATTATGAAGAATTTGAGGCTGCTCCCGAAGGTTTTGACTACAAGATTAAGATTGATACCATAAACGCAGCTAATGCAGGTAAAACTCCACTTAGTGAGTCGCCATTACTGGAGACGAAGAACTTTGATTTGGAAGGAGTAAATTACACTTACTACGTCTTGAAAGTGCGCGAAGGTGCAAGTGAACAACCTCAGCCAAAATTCAGCGATTCAGTTTACGTGTCTTACGAAGGTACTTTACTAAACCGTAGGACTTTTGATGCTTCTCAAAGTCCCGTATGGTTTGATCTTACCCGTACAGTGACTGGATTTGGTCTTGGAATTACTGAATTTCGTGGAGCATCGGGCTTCGAGGTACAGGAAGATAACACCATCGAATGGAATAATGACTATGGGATTGGTGCTGTTTTCTTACCATCAGGGCTCGCGTACTTTAACGCTTTTAGAGAAACTATTCCTTCTTACAGCCCACTGGTATTTGCTATTAACCTCTACGGTACAAATAAAGCAGATCATGACCGGGATGGTATTCCGTCATGGAGGGAAGATCTTAATGAAGATCAGCTGTTAAATAATGATGATACCGACGGAGATTTAATGCCAAATTACGCTGATGTAGATGACGATGGCGATTTTATTCCTACCCGCGAAGAAATTTCTGATGAAGACGGAAATATTATTTTTCCTTATCCCGATTCAGATAATGATGGAACACCAGATTACCTGGATCCAAATAACTAAACAAAAAAAAGCCCCTTTTCGGGGCTTTTTTGATGCTTATAACTTAGTTCTTTTACAGGCTTAATGAAAGTCCAAAAATGATCTGGCTGGGCCTCGTGTCTACCCTCTGCGGACCATTTCTACTGCCGTCAAGTTGCATGAATTCTGCTTCATTCTCTTTTAGTGCTCTTTCATATCTCACATCAATTCCTATTTTGCCTAATTGAACTCCTGCACCTAGCTGTGCACCAATGGTGAATTCATCTTTGACGTCGCCAAGATCAAAACCTTCAAAATCGTTATCTACCATGTATTGAAGGCTGGGGCCTGCAAAGATCTGGACAGGGCCAAAGATTTTGGTACCCACTAAAATGGGGAGATCTATTTTTGAAACATTGTATTCTGCTTCCTGTTGATTGAATTGATAAGTGCTTTTCGTGGTGGTGTAGACCAGTTCGGGCCTTAAGAAGAAGCCAAGGAGGTTTGCCTGGTAGAGAACGCCAAAATGATATCCCATTTTGCTTTCTCCGCCTTCCAGCACATCTTCACCGGCATTAGAAAAGTCGTTATAGGTGAGTTCTCCATTATCGGCATAATTTAAACCGCCTTTTACTCCAAATCCACTTTGTGCTACTGCTGTGGAAGTTGTTACAAACATTAAAATAAAAAAGTACTTTTTCATACAAGCTTTGTTTTAGAAGTTAAGTATAAAACGGAATATAAATATTTTTATTTGCTCAAAAATAAAGCCTCTCAAAAATGACATTTTTGAGAGGCTTTGGAATGGTTTTGAAGCTGAAAAAAATCTATTTCCTTTTGATGACCTTCTCTGAAGCCTTTACAATAGCAGCAGCATTTAATCCATACTTTTCCATAAGTTGCTCGGGTGTACCACTTTCACCAAAGGTATCCATGGTAGCAACGAATTCCTGCGGGGCAGGGTGATTATGTGTCAGCGTACGGGCAACACTTTCCCCAAGCCCTCCAAGGATATTGTGTTCTTCGGCAGTGACTACGCAGCCGGTTTTTCCTACGGAAGCCAAAATTGCAGCTTCATCTAAAGGTTTGATTGTATGAATGTTGATCACTTCAGCTGAAATTCCTTTCTCCTCAAGTTGTTCAGCAGCTTGTAGCGCTTCCCAAACCAGGTGGCCTGTTGCGATGATAGTCACATCTTTTCCTTCGTTCAGTAAAATAGCTTTTCCTATTTCGAATTTTTGATCTGCAGGAGTGAAATTTGCCACTTTTGGACGTCCAAAACGTAAATAGACCGGTCCGTCATATTCTGCAATAGCAATGGTAGCTGCTTTTGTCTGGTTATAATCACAAGGATTGATTACAGTCATTCCCGGCAACATCTTCATGAGTCCTATGTCCTCAAGGATCTGGTGGGTCGCACCATCTTCACCAAGAGTAAGGCCTGCGTGAGAGGCGCAAATTTTCACATTCTTTCCCGAATAGGCTATTGATTGTCTAATCTGGTCATAGACCCTTCCGGTTGAGAAGTTAGCAAATGTTCCTGTAAAAGGAATTTTACCTCCTATGGTCAATCCGGCAGCGATGCCCATCATGTTAGCTTCAGCAATACCAACCTGGAAAAATCTTTCAGGGTTTTCATCGATGAAATCCTGCATTTTTAAAGAGCCAACCAAATCTGCACAAAGAGCAACCACATTAGGGTTGGTTCTGCCAAGTTCGGTGAGTCCGGCTCCAAAACCAGAGCGCGTATCGTTTTTACCTGTATCTGTATATTTTTTCATAAGCCTCTCCCGACCCCTCCAAAGGAGGGGAGTTAGGGCGTTTATTTAAGTGTTAATATTTTTTTATTTTTTGAGATTAAGCTCCTCCCCTTTGGGAGCTGGGTGCGGCTAGTAGTCTCCTAAGGTTTCAGGGTTTTGAGCAAGGGCTTTCTCCAGTTGCTCATCATTTGGAGCAACTCCGTGCCACTTGTGGCTTCCCATCATGAAATCTACGCCGTGCCCCATTTCGGTATTCAGCATAATTGCGACGGGTTTTCCTTTTCCGGTAAGGCTTTTAGCCTCTTTAAGACCTGCTAGTATTTGGTCGATGTCATTTCCTTTTTCAATCTCCAGCACTTCCCAACCAAAGGCTTTAAATTTTTCGACAAGGTTCCCCATGGGTAAAACATCATCTGTACAACCATCTATTTGCTGATAATTGCGATCTATAGTAGAGATGAGGTTGTCAACTTTTTTTGCAGCCGCATACATGATTGCTTCCCAGTTTTGGCCTTCCTGTAACTCGCCATCACCATGAAGGGTGTAAACAAGGTGTGAATCGCCATTCAGTTTTTTTGCGTTTGCAGCGCCTAAGGCTACAGAAAGTCCCTGGCCTAATGAGCCAGAAGCTATTCTTACCCCTGGCAGGCCTTCGTGGGTTGTGGGGTGCCCCTGAAGACGGGAATCAATTAATCTAAACGTGTTGAGCTCTTCCACAGGAAAATATCCGCTACGGGCAAGAACACTGTAGAACACCGGGGAGATATGGCCGTTGGAAAGGAAGAACAGATCTTCATCAATTCCGTCCATATCAAATCCTTCTTTACGGTGCATTACTTCCTGATAAAGGACGCTTAAAAATTCGGCGCAACCCAAAGAGCCTCCGGGGTGTCCCGAATTTACCTTGTGAACCTGCCTTACAATGTCCCTTCTCACCTGGGTGACAAAATCTTGTAGTTGTTGTGTGTCTGACATCTGGTTTTTATTAAATGTCCTGCAAAAATACTATTTTATCAATGCTTTGGAAATCAACCCGACTCAATTCTTCTAAAAGCTTTGAACAATTGTTTGAATAATTGTTGAGACTTTTAAATCTTTCATATTTCTTCGGAAGTTTGGTCAAATTGGCGCGGATTTGTAATCCGTGCCGGGAAGACTCTACTTGAAGTTTTGCCACGAATACACGAATATTTTTCTATTGTACTCTCCTGCATTTTTTACTTTATTTTCCCAAAACTGGCGTGGATTTGCAACGTGCCGGGGAAGACTCGGTCTTAAATTTTGCCACAGATGCACAGATATTTTTTCATCTATTTTTTCTAAATCTCTTTCAGATATTTCACAATGCTGGCGCGGATATGCAATCCGTGCCGAAACCCAACTCTTCAGCTGGCGCGGATTTGCAATCCGTGCCGAAACGAAACTTTCAGCTAGCACGGATTTGCAATTGGGCGGGGCGATTTCCGTAGAACATTAGAAAATTTCTGCTTGTTATCCTCTAATCCCTGCCAACGAAAAATACCTATCTTTGCGCCCATTAAAATTGTTTATGAAATTTGAATTAGCAGTTACCGATACGGGTAGCAGTGCCCGAGCAGGTATAATCACTACAGATCACGGAACCATTGAAACTCCCATCTTTATGCCGGTAGGTACAGTGGCTTCTGTTAAAGGTATTAGTCAGAAAGATCTTAAGGAAGAGGTGAATCCCGATATTATCCTGGGAAATACATACCACCTGTACCTGCGCCCACAAACCGAAATTTTGAAAAAGGCCGGTGGGCTCCATAAGTTTATGAACTGGGACAGGAGCATTCTTACCGATAGTGGAGGATACCAGGTATATTCGCTTGCCGACAGAAGGAAGATCAAGGAGGAAGGTGTGCGGTTTAAATCTCATATTGATGGCTCTTACCACAATTTTACTCCCGAAAATGTGATGGAAATTCAGCGGCTTATTGGTGCAGATATTATCATGGCCTTTGATGAATGTACCCCGTATCCCTGTGATTATCGCTACGCAAAGAATTCCATGCACCGCACCCATAGATGGCTGGACAGATGTATCACACATTTTGATAAAACGCCACCTTTATATGGTTATTCCCAGGCGCTTTTTCCTATTGTGCAGGGAAGTACTTACAAAGATCTACGGCAAGAGTCGGCGGAGTATATAGCTTCAGCGGGAGCAGAGGGTAATGCCATTGGCGGACTTTCAGTAGGGGAGCCTGCAGAAGAAATGTACGCAATGACCGAGGTGGTCACCAATATACTTCCGAAGGAAAAACCACGCTACCTTATGGGAGTGGGAACTCCAATCAATATTCTTGAAAATATTGCTTTGGGAGTAGATATGTTTGATTGTGTAATGCCTACCCGAAATGCCAGAAATGGGATGTTGTTTACGGCTCATGGCACAATTAATATCAAAAATAAGAAGTGGGAAGATGACTTTAGCCCGATAGATGAATCTGGCGCTACCTACGTTGATACTTTTTACACAAAGGCTTACCTTCGTCACCTCTTTACGGTGAACGAAATGCTTGGCAAGCAAATTGCTACCATGCACAACCTTGGCTTCTATCTTTGGTTGGTTCGCGAGGCAAGAAAACATATCTTAGCCGGGGACTTTGCTTCCTGGAAAAGCAAAATGGTACAGCAAATGGACAAACGTTTATAATTTGAAGATCCTTGACTGGTACATACTAAAGAGATACCTGGGGACATTCGTGTTAATGCTGCTCCTCTTTATTCCTATTGGGATAACGGTAAATCTTGCCGAAAAGATTGATAAGATCCTTCAGAACGAAGTGCCTTTTTGGGAAGTAGTGAATTATTATATTGATTTCACCATCTACTTCGCGAACTTACTTTTTCCTCTGTTTCTGTTCCTCTCGGTAATTTGGTTTACTTCTAAGCTGGCACAGAACACCGAAATTATTGCATTTTTGAGTAGTGGTGTTTCCTTTTGGCGTTTTCTTCGCCCTTATATGATAGGGTCTACCATAGTGTGTGTCGCAGCCCTTGTTCTGGGTATGTATCTTGCGCCCAGTGCAAGTAAAGGTTTTAATGAGTTTAAGTACACCTACTTAAAAAGGGGTAGCGACGTGCAGGAGACCAGTGATGTCTACAGGCAAATTAATGACGATGAGTTCATTTATGCTTCTCACTTTCAACCGCGAATTAATTCGGCTCAGAATTTTACCCTGGAGCATTTTGAAGGAAATAAACTTAAATATAAAATAAGTGCGTCAAGGCTAAAACTAAATGAAGAAGATTCTACCTACACTCTTACCAACTACCACAAAAGGATCATTGGTGAAGATGGAGATAAATTGATTTCGGAAATTAGTAAAGATACTGTCCTGCCATTTGATTTTGATGAACTTACGCCGGTGTCTTACATGGCAGAGACACTTAATTATAATGAACTCGAAGCTTTTATTGAGCAGGAAAAAGGTAGGGGTTCTGGGAATATAAATCGCTATAAAGTGGTGGCTTACAAACGCTGGAGCCTTCCGGTTTCTGCCTATATTCTTACCATAATTGCTGTTGCGGTTTCTTCTATGAAACGCCGCGGTGGGATGGGAGTGAACCTTGCGCTGGGAATTACTTTGGCCTTTATTTTTATTTTCATGGATAAGGTATTTGGGACCATTGCCGAGCAGAGTACCTTCTCACCGCTGCTGGCTGTATGGTTCCCTAATATGTTCTTCGGAGTTTTAGCTGCTTACCTGCTCTGGAATGCTAAACGATAAAGTTAAAGCTTACCTGCATTTTCACTTCATTGTGTTTATCTGGGGGTTTACCGCAGTCCTGGGCGCATTGATCACGTTAGATGCCGTACCATTGGTGTGGTACAGGATGTTATTGGCCAGCGGCTTTATTTTTCTTTGGATCAAGTGGAAGAAAAAGAACCTGAAGCTGGCACCGGGAAGAATAAAAGTCATGCTAATTGCCGGGGTGGTCATTGCCGTGCACTGGTTAACCTTCTTTGGGGCCATTAAGGTTTCCAATGTTTCTATTACCCTGGCACTCCTTTCTACAGGCGCTTTTTTCACCTCTATTCTTGAACCAATTTTTTACAAACGTAAAGTTATATGGTATGAGATCCTTTTAGGTATTGTGGTGATTTGTGGGCTGTACATTATTTTCAAAGTGGAGACAGAATACGTTCTTGGAATCCTGCTTGCTCTACTTTCTGCTTTTCTTTCTTCAGTTTTCTCTCTTATTAACGGCAAACTGGCTAAGCAGGAAGATGCCTCAGTAATTTCATTTTACGAACTGCTTACTGGTGCCGGTGCCATCACCGTTTATCTTCTTTTTCTTTCTTTCTTCGGAAATAGCAGTAGCTCTGGGTTTAGCACAGAGTTCTTCAATGTTTCGGCGGCAGACTGGATTTACCTGTTTATTTTGGCTTCCTTCTGCACCGCCTATGCTTTTATAGCTTCTGTAGCTGTTATGCGGCACTTGAGTCCATATACCATAATGCTTACTATTAATTTAGAACCTGTGTACGGAATTCTGCTCGCCTTTTGGGTCTTTGGAAGTGATGAGGCTATGAATCCGGGGTTTTATTATGGTGCAGCAATCATTCTGATTACCGTAATCCTGAATGGCTTTTTGAAGACAAGGAGAAAATTCAAAAAACTGCCGAAAGCTAGCTCTTAAGTTTCTTATATTTGTAAGCTAATTAAAAACAACCCATAGCTCATTATGGAATATTTAGATTTTGAATTACCTATAAAAGAGTTGGAAGAGCAGTACCAGAAAGCTTGTGCCATTGGTAAGGAAAGTGATGTTGATGTTACAGCTACATGTCGTCAAATTGAGAAGAGACTCACCGAAACCAAAAAGGAGATCTATAAGAATCTTACCGCCTGGCAAAGGGTTCAGCTTTCACGCCATCCAAACCGCCCCTATACATTAGATTACATTAACGCTATTTGTGGTGACACTTTTCTGGAACTTCATGGAGATCGAAATGTAAAAGATGATAAAGCCATGATTGGAGGCCTTGGAAAAATTGGCGATCAAAGCTACATGTTTGTGGGGCAGCAAAAGGGATTTAATACAAAAACCCGGCAGTACCGCAATTTTGGAATGGCAAATCCTGAAGGTTATAGAAAGGCGCTCCGCCTAATGAAATCTGCCGAAAAGTTTGGGATCCCTGTAGTAACTTTTGTAGATACTCCTGGAGCCTATCCCGGGCTTGAAGCTGAAGAAAGAGGACAGGGAGAAGCAATCGCCCGAAATATCCTTGAAATGACCAGGCTTAAAGTACCCATTATCGTAGTGATTATTGGAGAAGGAGCCAGTGGTGGCGCTCTGGGTATTGCTGTGGGAGATAAAGTACTTATGCTTGAAAATACCTGGTACTCTGTGATCTCACCAGAATCCTGTTCGTCAATTCTATGGCGAAGCTGGGAGTACAAAGAAAAGGCAGCCGATGCTTTGAAACTTACTGCTAAGGATATGAAAAAGCAAAAGCTCATAGACGAGATCGTAAAAGAGCCAGTTGGCGGTGCACATAGCAATAGGGAAATGACCTTTTCTATAGTAAAAGATGCCATTTCTGAAGCTTATGAAGACTTTAAAAACTTATCACCAGATGAACTGGTGAAAAAACGAATGAACAAATATTCTCAAATGGGAGTATTTAAAGGTTAAATCCTTATTACATAAGACAGGAAAAATCCGGAGAGAAACCCTTCGGATTTTTTTGGGCTTATCAACAAAATTTTTAAGTTATGATCAGTTAAAATGTTCATAACCTGTGAACTAAGTAAAGCCTTTTTCGGCTAAATTCTATACTCTATTTCTCTACTTTCGTAACATGGAAAAAGTCAAAGCCCCTCAAAATTATAATTTTAATCCCGGGAATGTCATCAATCTCGAGAAAGGGAAAATTCCGCCTCAAGCCGTTGATTTAGAAGAAGTTGTGCTTGGAGCTATGATGATTGATAAAAGAGGTGTTGACGAAATTATCGATATTTTACATCCCGATGTTTTCTATAAAAGTGCCCATCAATATATATTCGAAGCCATATTTAAGCTGTTCGAGAATTCTGAACCGGTCGACTTATTAACGGTTTCCAATCAATTGAGGAAAGATCAGAAACTGGAGCAGGTGGGTGGCGACTTTTACCTGGTGCAGCTCACCCAAAAAGTGTCTTCTTCTGCTCACATTGAGTTCCATGCGAGGATCATTCTTCAAAAATATATTCAGCGTAGTTTAATAAAGATTTCCAACGAGATCATCGAAGAATCATACGATGAAACTACCGATGTTTTCGATCTTTTAGACACTGCGGAATCTAAACTTTATGAAGTAACGCAGGGGAACATAAAAAGATCTTCAGAAACTGCACAAGATCTTGTGATGCAGGCAAAGAAAAAGATCCAGGAGATTTCCAATAAATCAGGTCTTTCAGGGATTCCTTCAGGTTTTGAAAAGCTCGATAAGCTTACTTCCGGGTGGCAACCCAGTGACCTTGTGATTGTGGCAGCCCGTCCTGGTATGGGGAAAACGGCCCTCACACTTTCTATGGCCCGAAATATTTCTGTAGGCCAAAATATTCCGGTAGCCTTCTTTTCCCTGGAGATGTCTTCTGTACAGTTGATCACCCGTTTAATCTCTTCTGAAACCGGTTTGTCTTCAGAAAAACTCCGTACAGGAAATCTTGAAAAACATGAGTGGGAACAGCTTAACGTAAAGGTGAAGGGTCTTGAAAAAGCACCGCTCTTCATTGATGATACACCTTCCCTGTCTATTTTTGACCTTAGGGCAAAGGCGAGGAGGTTGGCTTCTCAACACGGTATTAGGTTGATCGTGATTGATTACCTTCAGTTAATGACTGCCGGTGGTAGCCAAAAAGGTGGGAACCGGGAACAGGAGATCTCGACGATTTCCCGAAATCTGAAGGCCCTGGCAAAAGAATTGAACGTGCCGGTGATCGCACTTTCACAGCTGTCCCGTGCCGTTGAAACCAGAGGGGGGTCAAAAAGACCACTTTTGAGTGACCTTCGGGAATCGGGTGCGATTGAGCAGGATGCCGATATCGTTTCGTTCATCTACCGTCCAGAATATTATAAGATAGAAGAGTGGGATGACGAAGAGCGTTCTCCAACAGATGGACAGGCAGAATTCATTGTTGCTAAACACAGGAACGGTGGACTTGAGAATATTAGGCTTAAATTTATTGGACATTTAGGTAAATTCGATAACTTAGATGACTTTGACTCCCCCTCTGAATTCCATTCAAAGATGAATGACAATGATTCAGGAGATTTTGGATTCAATACCAGCCATTTCCCCAGTGCCAATGAAGCCTTCGGAAGTTCGATGAATGATGACCTAAATGATGACGACAGCGACGTACCTTTCTAATAAAATCTCATCTCTCCGGAATTTTTCTGTAGAGCTTTTTACTAAAAACATATCTTTAAAAGCCGGAAATAGTACAACTTTTTCCGGCTTTTGCATACTGCTATTTTTCCTGGTGTTTTCTGCTTCAGCTTTTGCATCGCAGATCCTTATCCCTATGGATGCCGAAAGTCAGCGTAACCACCTCAAGGCTTATGGAATCACTTACTGGATGCTCGATAAAGATATAAAAGTGCAGTGGCTGCTGAATTACAGGGGCGGTTCATTTTTATTGCCCGATTCCGAAGAACTCCGAAGAGAATGTAAGATACGTGGTGTTTCTTATGAAGTGATTAGCGATCAAAAAACTTCAGATATTCTCGAAGAAATTTCGAGCCCATCCAAAAATATGCAGGCAGTATTACTTGAAAAAGCACCTAAAATTGCAGTGTATTCTCCGCAGGGTAATAAACCCTGGGATGATGCTGTAACTATGGTGCTCACCTATGCCGAAATTCCTTATGAAACAATTTATGACGAGGAAGTTCTAAATGATGCCCTATTGTTGTTTGACTGGCTGCACCTGCACCACGAAGATTTTACTGGTCAATACGGGAAATTTTATCGCAGTTATCGCACTGCTCCCTGGTATATTGAAGACAAGAAACAGGCTGAAGCTTTGGCTGCCAGGCTGGGATATGAGAAAGTTGCTGAAGAAAAACTTGCAGTTGCATTAAAAATTAAGGACTACGTGGTAGGAGGCGGATTCATGTTCGCCATGTGCAGTGCTACCGATAGTTTTGATATTGCGCTTTCGGCAGAGGGAGTAGATATTGCAGAACCTATGTTTGACGGTGACCCCAGCGATGCCAATTATCAAAAAGAGCTGAATTTTGAGAAGAGTTTCGCTTTTGAGAATTTCATTTTGGAAAGAAATCCGATGGTATATGAATTCTCGTCAATAGATATGACGGTTAAGCGTCGCGTTCCTATGGATGTCGATTACTTTAGCCTAATGGAATACTCGGCGAAATGGGATCCGGTGCCAACTATGTTAACCCAAAACCACACCATGCTCGTCAAAGGATTTATGGGGCAAACCACAGCTTACGATCCTGCTACCATCAAACCCACTGTGCTGGTAATGGGACAGAGCAAGATCAATGGGGAAGCAAAATATATCCACGGAATAAAAGGCAATGGCTTTTTCACCTTTTACGGAGGTCATGATCCCGAAGATTATCAACACATGGTAGGAGACCCAAAAACCGAACTGGAACTACACCCTACTTCCCCCGGATATCGTCTTATTCTCAACAATGTTCTTTTTCCTGCCGCTAAAAAACAAAAACAAAAAACCTGAGAAGACTCTTTCTAACCAACTATGGAAAAAACAAATAACTACAACAAGAAGATTACCAAAACAATTTTTATAGCCTTGCTGATGCTTTCAGCTCTTGCGCTTCTTATTTTTCACGCCAATTTCTTTCTCTTGGTCTTTGCCGGTATCTTCTTCTCGACTTTGCTGAATTTCTCTTCCAACTGGATAGTTAGTAAAACCTCGATGCCTTACGGGTTAGCCTTATTACTTGTTCTTTTGTTCATAACAGGAATACTGGCCTTGATCATCATTCTGGTTGGGCCTTCAATGGTGCAGCAGGTACAGGATATGACCGATACACTGCCCAAGTCCCTCCAGAATCTACGGGAAGAGATCACCCAGACGTCTATTGGTCGCAGTTTGTTTGAAGAACTCCCTTCAGATATTGGGGCCTTACTTGAAAACCGGGAAAAAGTGGTCTCCAGGATCGTAGGATCATTTTCAACGACCATAGGTGCCATCGCTAACTTTTTTATCATCATTGTAACCGCCATATTTTTAGCGTCGAGCCCAAAAATTTACACCCAGGGATTTATAAGATTGTTTCCTACGCATTTTCGTCTAAGGTTAAGAGAGGTGATGGATAAAACTCAGCGGTCTCTCAGCCTTTGGATGATGGCCAAACTCATGTCTATGCTCGTGGTTGGTGTATTCACTGCAGTAGGACTGGAAATCCTGGGAATGCCCATGCCTTATGCTCTCGCATTAATAGCTGCATTATTCTCCTTTATTCCCAACATCGGTCCCTATCTCGCCCTTGCGCCGGCAGTGTTGATCGCACTCATGCAGGGAGGTAATATGTATATTTATGTGCTCATTCTTTACTTTGGTATTCAAATAGTAGAAAGCTACTTAATTACGCCAATGATCGAGAAGAAAATGGTGCACCTGCCTCCCGCACTTACACTTTTCTGGATGGTACTTTTAGGGTTGATAACCGGAATTCTGGGACTTATCATGGCTACGCCTATCCTTGCCGCACTTATTGTGATCATAGAAGAATTATATGTGAAAGACCATCTGGAGGCTTCCGGTAATGCCGAAAATGAGGTTGATAAAAGGCCGGTAGCGGTTGAAGCAGATCACGAAAATTCCGATTCCAAATAATGTTTTCTTATGAAAATTGATGCGCACCAGCATTTCTGGAAGTATGATGCTGAAACATATTCATGGATTTCTGATGAAATGTCCGTGATCAGGAAAGATTTTTCTCCGGAAGATCTTGAGCCTTTGCTGTCAAAAAGTGGCTTTTCGGGATGTGTTTCGGTACAGGCCGATCAATCTGAAGTAGAGACAGAGGTCCTGCTGAAAATGGCAAAAGACCACAAGTTTATTAAAGGAGTGGTGGGATGGGTAGATATGAGTTCTCCTGAAGTTGAAGAACGCCTGAAGCACTATTCAAAAAATACATTTTTGAAAGGTATACGTCACACCGTCTGGGACGAAAAAGGGGGATTTATGATGTCTTCTGAATTTCAGCACGGAATATCATTGTTGGCAAATCTCGGTCTCACTTATGATATTCTTGCTTTTGATTATCAGCTTGGTGGTGCTGTAGAACTTGTAAAAGCCTTTCCCCGGCAAAAATTTGTTCTTGATCATATAGGGAAACCCCAGATTTCGGGGAAACCCGATAAGCAGTGGGTAGAGCATATTCAGCAACTGGCGTCTTTTCCCAATGTGTGGTGCAAAATATCCGGATTGGTAACCGAAACTCCCGACTTCAGCTGGAAAACTACCAATTTCTTCCCATTTCTCGAGGTGGTTACCGATGCTTTTAGTGTAGATCGCTTAATCTTTGGATCTGACTGGCCGGTTTGTTTGTCTGCCGCAAGTTATTCAGAAGTCAACGGAATTATAGAAAAATTCTTCAGCAGTTATTTGAAAGAAGACAAAGAAAAGATCTTCGGAAGAAATGCTGCTGAATTTTATAACTTATAAGAGTAAAAACTAAGGTGTCAAAAATGGCAAAAATGGATTACATTTTTCAGAAGGAAATAAAACTTAAAGCCAAACCTAGAGGTTTTCACCTGGTAACCGATGAGGTGCTTCAGCAAATTCCCGAACTCAGGGAAATTTCTGTAGGATTTTTGCAGGTGTTTATTCAGCACACTTCCGCCGGACTCACCATCAACGAAAATGCCGATCCTACCGTGAGAGACGATTTTGAGAGCCATTTTAATAAGATGGTACCCGAAGATCAGCCTTACTACAAACACACTTTAGAGGGGAGTGACGATATGCCGGCGCACATAAAAGCAGCTTTATTGGGAACATCTCTTCAGATCCCCATTACAAATGGGCGACTAAACCTGGGCACCTGGCAGGGAATTTACCTTGGTGAACATCGCGACCACGGCGGCAGTAGGAAGTTGGTGCTTACCATCACTGGTACGAGCAAATAGTTTTGAATATCCTCTTTGGTTTATCATCCTGAACTTGTTTCAGGATTCTTCGAGAGTACACTTGGTACTTTTAAACTTTTTTGGATGGTTATATTTTATAGTGAGACCTACAAGGTTACAAAAACTTGCAGGTCTGTTGATATATAAAAAAAACCACCCCATCTTGCGGACATGCGGTGGAGGGGATTATTGCCGTAGAATATTTCTGCTAAAAAATCCTGCTTTTTCCCGCTATTGGAGATGGTACTGTTGAGGATTTGCGGTAGAGTAAAGACTTGAAAGGATTTTCATCTGTACATCTGTGGCTAATAGAAGAACCTGCTAATCGATTTCAGAAACTTTGCAGGTCAGGGTGAAAAAATCCTTCATGCGTTCGTCGCATCCTTAAAAGAGGTCTTAGTACGAAAAATTCCGCTCTTTCGAATGGAATTTTGCAGATCACAAAGAGTAAGAAAATCATCTGTGTATCTGTGGCAAGAACTTTAAAAATCTTCAGCACAAAAAAATCCCGCTCTTTCGAACTGGATTTTGCAGATCACAAAGAGTAATAAAATCATCTGTGCATCTGTGACAAGAACTTTAGAAATCTTCAGCATAAAAAAATCCCCCTCTTTCGAACGGGATTTTGCAGATCACAAAGAGTAATAAAATTATCTGTGCATCTGTGGCAAGAACTTTAGAAGTCTTCAGCATAAAAAAATCCCGCTCTTTCGAACGGGATTTTATAAGTGAGATAACAGTTTAATTTATTTTACTTTTTTGACGATAGCTTCAAACGCATCAGGGTGGTTCATCGCTAGATCGGCAAGAACCTTACGGTTCAATTCGATTCCTGCGGCTTTAACTTTCCCCATGAATTGTGAATAAGACATTCCGTGCATACGGGCACCTGCATTGATACGGATGATCCAAAGTGAACGGAAATTTCTCTTCTTGGTTTTACGGTCTCTGTAAGCATATAGCATTGCTTTGTCAACCGCGTTTTTCGCTACTGTCCAAACGTTCTTACGACGTCCAAAGTAACCTTTTGCTTGCTTAAGAACCTTTTTTCTTCTGGCTCTCTTCGCAACTGAATTTACTGATCTTGGCATATTTTTAAATTTTTTTGTAGCAGGCGGCCGGTAACCGGCACTTTTAATTAAAAGAGATCTCAGATCTCATATCTAAAATCTCACGTCTAATTGGCCTGACTCCAGGGTTATTAAATTTGGTAAACCATCAAAGGTTCAACTACAACAAACGTAATTGAAGTTTGATATTTTTTTCGTCTGCTTCATGTACCAAAGTACTGTGAGTCAGCGCTAGCTTTTGTTTTTTAGTCTTCTTGGTTAAGATGTGACTTTTAAACGCATGCTTTCTTTTGATCTTTCCGGTACCGGTAAGCTTGAAACGCTTCTTGGCACTGGATTTTGTTTTCATCTTAGGCATTCTGTCCTTCTTTTTAATTATCTCACTTATTATTGTAACTCATGCAATCCATTAGAATGGCAGGAGGTTATTTAGATTTTGTCTTCTTGGGGGAGAGGAACATAGTCATTCTTTTCCCTTCAAGTTTAGGCATTTGCTCTACCTTTCCAAGTTCTTCAAGATCGGTAGCAAGGCGCAGTAAAAGGATCTCTCCCTGTTCTTTAAATACAATAGAACGCCCTTTAAAGAATACGAAAGCTTTTAATTTGGCTCCGTCTTTAAGGAATTTTTCTGCATTCCTTTTCTTAAACTCATAGTCGTGATCGTCTGTATTAGGACCAAAACGTATCTCTTTAACAACCACCTGGGTTGCTTTGGCCTTTAATGCCTTGTCACGCTTTTTCTGTTCATAGAGAAACTTTTTATAGTCCATTACTTTAGCAACGGGAGGATTGGCGTTGGGGGAGATCTCCACCAGGTCCAGCTCCTGTTCTTCGGCAATGGCTAATGCTTTACGGGTTGGGTAGACACCCATTTCCACGTTATCGCCTACAAGGCGAACTTCCTCCGCACGTATCTTTCCGTTAATGCGATGCGGATCTTCTTTGATTTCTCTAAGAGGTCTTTTGGTTCTTTTTCTACGTATTGCTATGGCTCAAAAATTTTAATTAAACTTCGAATGTTTTTAAAGTACTATTTACTTCTTCTTTAATTAGTTGGGCAAATTCTTCGACAGTCATGCTGCCAAGATCGCCTTCCCCGTGTTTACGTACAGAAACCGTTCCATTCTCTGCTTCCTGTTCTCCAACAATCAGCATATACGGAATCTTGCTTACTTCTGCTCCCCGGATTTTCTTACCAATGGTCTCATTCCGGTTGTCTACAAGGGCGCGAATTTCGTGATTTTCCAGCGAATTTAAAACTTTTTGGCTGTATTTTTCGTATTTCTCACTGAGGGAGAGAATAATAGCCTGTTCTGGCATCAGCCAAAGTGGGAAATTTCCTCCTGTATTCTCCAGCAGTACAGCTACAAAGCGTTCCATACTACCAAAAGGAGCACGGTGAATCATCACCGGTCGGTGCATTTCATTATCACTTCCTTTATAGGTAAGGTCAAAACGTTCTGGTAAATTATAATCTACCTGAATGGTTCCCAGCTGCCACTGTCTGCCAAGGGCATCTTTCACCATGAAATCCAGTTTGGGTCCGTAAAAAGCAGCTTCACCGGTTTCTACGATATAGTTAAGGCCTTTCTCTTTTGCGGCATTGATTATGGCATTTTCAGCTTTATCCCAGTTTTCGTCAGATCCTATGTACTTTTCTTTATTCTCATGATCTCTTAAAGAAACCTGAGCTGTAAAATCTTCAAATCCGAGGGAACTGAATACATATAAAGTAAGATCAATCACCTTTTTGAATTCAGAATCTAATTGATCTGGAGTACAAAAAATGTGGGCGTCATCCTGAGTGAATCCGCGTACGCGGGTAAGTCCGTGTAATTCGCCACTCTGTTCATAACGGTAAACAGTTCCGAATTCAGCAAAACGCTTCGGAAGATCCTTGTAGCTCCAATGACCGTGATTGTAGATCTCGCAGTGGTGCGGACAGTTCATAGGCTTCAGCAAAAATTCCTCTCCTTCATTCGGAGTTTTTATTGGCTGAAAGCTGTCTTCTCCATATTTAGCATAGTGGCCAGAGGTAACATAAAGTTCCTTTTGTCCAATATGTGGAGTCACAACCATTTCATATCCGGCTTTCTTCTGAGCTTTTTTTAGGAAGTTCTCCAGGCGCTCTCTCAAAGCAGCACCTTTTGGCAGCCATAAAGGCAACCCCTGACCAACTTTTTGTGAAAAAGTAAAAAGTTCCAGCTCACGACCTAATTTACGGTGATCCCTTTTCTTGGCCTCCTCAAGCATTTCAAGATATTCCTTGAGGTCTTTTTGTTTCGGAAATGAAATTCCGTAAACCCGTGTCAACTGCGGATTCTTTTCATTACCTCTCCAGTAAGCACCGGCAACACTCATTAGTTTCACTGCTTTTATCACGCCGGTGTTGGGAAGGTGACCGCCGCGACAAAGATCTGTAAAGGTATCATGGTCGCAGAAGGTAATCGTTCCGTCTTCAAGGTTTTCAATAAGTTCAACCTTGAACGGGTTATTTTCTTTTTTATAGAAATCAAGAGCCTCCTGCTTGGAAACCTCTCTCATCTGGAAGTCGTGCTTTCCTCTGGAAATTTCCAGCATGCGGTCTTCAATCTTTTTGAAGTCATTTTCAGAGATCTTTTGGTCTCCAAAATCCACGTCATAATAGAAGCCGTTCTCAATAGCGGGCCCTATAGTCAGTTTAGCGCCTGGGTAAAGATCCTGGATTGCCTGGGCCATCACGTGAGAAGAAGAGTGCCAAAAAGCCTTTTTTCCCTCGGCATCGTTCCAGGTATATAAAGTAAGGCTGCCGTCGGTATTTAAAGGAGTGGATGTTTCTACCACTGTATTGTTGAACTTTGCCGAAATCACATTACGGGCCAGGCCTTCACTAATGCTTTTTGCTACCTCCATTGGGGTAGTGCCGTTCTCAAACTCTTTAATACTGCCATCGGGCAACGTAATCTTTATCATAAAACTCGAATTAGGTCTGCAAAGATAACAGGTTCATAGGTGCTTTACAATACTAATATATATAATATGTATGTGGAGGTTTTGGGCGTTCCCCGCCTTCGCTACCGCTCATGCGGGTCGGGCTATCCGCTTCAATCTTTTTGCTCGTGCCTCACAAAAAGGATTTCCGCTGCTATCCCTAACGCAGGTAAACGTATTCGATTCATAATAATGTAATGGGATTGGGGTTTTGGTCTTCGATTGACATTGAAATAATCGGATTTGATTGTTTATTTTGATTCCTATTAATGTGATTCGATGGATATTTCGTTTATCAGCTATAAACATTTGACTCCTTCGGGGTCATCCCTGCTGAAGAATAATACAAATACCGGATCCTTTGGATCCTTATGGTTAGACCCCTAACGGGTCTTGTGTTTATAACAGAAACAGGACACGAATTCAAAACCCGAATAGGGTCTCATTTCTTTAATAACGGAAACAGGTCACGAACTCAGACCCCGACGGGTTGCACCTTCCGGAATGTCACCTCTCAAAAATGCCATTTTCAGAACCTCTTACTTTATAAGGGATTTCTTAAGGGCAGAAGGAGCTATAATTATAGGACTTTCATAAAATTACACTTTCTGCTGGTGTGATTCTTATCACATACTATATATGTAAGAACAGATCACGACCAACGGTCCGATAGGTCTCATGTTGATTTCACCTAATGCCATTAACCACACGACCCCCAAGGGGTCTCATATTAGTAATTTGGATAACGAAACGTTTTATGACCCCGACGGGTTCATACGTTTTTAACCTGGATACCGTGATGATTCCGACCCCGAAACGGTCGCACCTTCCGGAGTGTCACCTCTCAAAAATGTCATTTTCGGAACCTCTACTTTATAAGGGATGTCTCAGGGTCTGAATAATCCACATAGTCATAGGACTTTTGCAAAATTGTACCTCCTGCTGGTAATTGATCTACATATAATATATAAGACACATCACGAACCCATAATCCCGGAGGGATTGTATGATTACAACAGGAGTGGGGGAAACCAAAGACCCTGAGGGGGTTATATGTTTTT
>NZ_JBOJLM010000026.1:0-25192 GCF_050750585.1 Salinimicrobium sp. WS361 | reverse complement strand
AGTATTCTGAAGTACTAAGATACCTCGGAAAAAAGAAACGAAATAAACACTTATTAGTTGGAAACGGCTTTAGTATGGCATACGATCATAAAATCTTTTCTTACAACGCTCTTTATAAATTCATTGAAAATTTAGAAGATCCCGTTTTAAGTCAACTGTTCAAAGTAATAAATACCAAAAACTTTGAAATGGTAATGCAGCAGCTTGATAATTTTATAGAAATAGCAGAAGCATTTGGTTCAGATCAGTCACTAATAAAACAATTACAAGAAGCGAATCAAACTCTTAGAAATAGTTTAATAAATGCAATTAAAGAATTACACCCTGAACATGTTTTTGAAGTTCCCGAGGAAAAAAGTAAAACATGCTCCAGGTTTTTGAACGAGTTTTTAGACCATGAAGGAAACAAAATTTTTACTACTAACTATGATTTGCTAATGTATTGGGTGCTAATGAGAAATAAGACTGAGCGCGCAATAGATGGTTTTGGACGCGAAGTTGAAAATCCAGATGCTTATAAAACTGGAGAGGAATTTGAATACTCCGATGAACTTATTTGGGGTAAACACAAAGACGAGCAAAGTGTTTATTATGTTCATGGAACACTTCCAATTTTTGATAATGGAATTGACATAATTAAGGAAGTATACACAAATGGTCATTATTTATTAGAGAATGTAAAAGAAAGACTTGATAGAAAAGAATATCCAGTTTTTGTTACTGCAGGTAATGGAGAAGAAAAACTAAAGCATATTATGCATAATAGATATTTAACACACTGCTACGAAAACCTTTGCAAAATAGAAGGATCACTAATAACCTTTGGTTTTAATTTTGGAGAATATGATGAACATATTATTGATGCTATAAATAAGGCAGCTAAACAAGGTCAACGTGCAGGGGATAAATTATTTAGCATTTATATTGGCGTATATTCAGAAAACGATTTCAATCATATAATCCAAATTCAAGATAAATTTAGATGTAAAGTGAATATGTATGATGCGAAGTCGGCACCGCTTTGGAACTAAGAAAAGTGCCACATTATATCAGTTCATTGCAAATAACGGGTATTGTCGAAAAAGTGTAATTTTTGGAAACCAGGAAAGAAAACTACCCCCCTCCTAAGCTCATAAATCCGCATCAAAAATGACAAAAAACACCTTCGATAACTTAATGATCGCCACGATTGCTGTAATTCTCGTTATTGTGAGCATTTTGGAAAGGGAAGAATACAGTCCGGTGGCCCTTCTTCCTTTAGTGCTGCTGTTCTTGAGCGGGAAGCTGTACTTCAGGAAGCATAAGGGCGCCCTGGTATAGGGAATACAAGGTCCTGGAATATTGTCACCGGGAAAGAACCAGAACTGCTACAAGCACAGGAATTAAAACCTGCCCTAAAATTATGTAATTTTATATGTGGCTAAAAGAGGAACAGGAATGATGAACCCGGTTTAAAAAGTGTTCAGTGCTCAGAAAGTTTGATTAAAAAAACTTAAGAGGAGTAATAAATAAAAAATATTCGTGTATTTGTGGCTACTAGAGGAACAGGAATAATGAACCAGTATTAAAAAGTGCTCAGTGCTCAGAAAGTTTATAGAAAAGCTTAAGAGGAGTAATACATAAAAAATATTCGTGTATTTGTAGCTACTAGAGGAACAGGAATGATGAACCCGGTTTAAAAAGTGATGAGTGTTCAGTGCTCAGAAAGTTTGATTAAAAAGCTTAAGAGGAGTAATACATAAAAAATATTCGTGAATTCGTGGCTGCTAGAGGAACATGAATAATGAGCCAGTATTAAAAAGTGATCAGTGCTCAGAAAGTTTGATTAAAACTTAAGAGGAGTAATACATAAAAAATATTCGTGTATTCGTGGGCTTTGCTTTGTTAGCGTAATATTCAAGATAGGGTTCCAAAAATGCCATTTTTGACACCTCATATTTCTGGGGCAGTTGAGATACTTCAGCATTTGGTAAAGTCGAAATCTGCTTCCGCCAAGACTAAAATTTCCTCTTCGCTGCTTTCAGAAGAGATTTAAATCTCCGTATTCTTCAATTCTTCCGCAGTAATAAAGCAGAGATTCAGATTAAATCATTAAAAAATGAACGTTCATTCTTTTTTTGTATATTTGCACTTCAATTTAGTGATGAAAGCAGTTTCAAAAAGTCAGATAAAGCGCGATGCTTTGCTAAAAGCGACAATATGCCTGGTAAACAATAACGGTTTCCACGCAGCTCCCATGTCTAAAATTGCCAAAATGGCTAATGTTTCCCCGGCCACCATTTACCTGTATTTTAAGAATAAGCAGGATTTGGCGAATCAGGCATATATAGAGGTGAAAAGTTCTTTCAGCAATTGCGCTTTTAAAGATTATGAGCCCAATATGGGGGTAGAAGAGGGGTTTAAAAAGATCTGGATGAACATTGCCACTTTTAAACTAAAAGAGGTTGACCATGCCATGTTCCTTTCCCAATGCGATAACACGCCCATGATAGATGAAGAGAGCAGGCAGGAAGGCCTTAAGCACCTGCAACCGCTTATTGCGCTGTGGGAGCGTGGTAAAGAGGAAGGCCTTGTGAAACCTTTTTCGCCTTTCATTTTATATGCTTTTACCGTTTATCCCATCAGCTTTCTGCTCAACACCGAGATGAAAGGCTGGTGCAAAGTAGATAAGCCGGCGCTTGAAAGGGCTTATTCCGCAGCCTGGGACGCTATTAAACTTTAATTTTTCAGAAGAAGGAAACAGGAAATTTTTTTTAACCAAAAAAAGAATGAACATTCATTAATATATAATTAAAACTATGGAATTATTAGATAAACTCAACTGGCGCTACGCCACCAAAGCAATGAACGGCGAGAAAGTGCCACAAGAAAAGATCGATGCTATTTTAGAAGCGGCTTCGCTGGCCCCAACTTCCAGCGGATTGCAGCCTTTCGAGATCCTGGTGGTCACAAACCCCGAGCTTAAGAAAAAGATAAGGACCATCGCCTGGGACCAGTCGGTAGTGACCGATTGTTCGCATCTGCTCGTTTTTGCGGCCTGGGATACTTATACCGAAGACCGTATCAACAAGGTTTTTGACCATACCAACGAGGTACGTGGCTTCAAAAATGAAGGTTTCGAGAATTACCGTCAGAAGTTGCTTGGCCATTATCCACAACGGGAAGCTGCCGAAAACTTTAATCACGCTGCCCGCCAGGCTTATATCGCCTTTTCACAGGCTATTACTGCCGCTGCTTTTGAAGGGGTAGACAGCACGCCAATGGAAGGTTTTGATGAGGCCGCTCTTGATGAGATCCTCAACCTTGGTGAAAAAGGGCTTAAGAGCTGTGTGATCCTGCCGCTTGGCTATCGCGACACCGATAATGACTGGCTTGCCGGTTTGGCCAAGGTGCGCAAACCCAAAGAAGATTTGATCACAGTTCTTGACTAATCCTGAAAACCTAATTATGAGAAATTTTGATTTTAAGAACCCTACGAAAATTATCTTCGGAAAAGGGCAGATAGCAAAACTGAAAGAAGAACTTCCCGAAAATGCCAAAATCCTCATGCTTTATGGCGGCGGAAGTATTAAGCGCAACGGAATTTACGAGCAGGTGAAGGAAGCTACTTCCGGCTTTGAAGTAGTCGAGTTTAGTGGTATTCCCGCAAACCCCGAATACGAGGTTTTGATGAAGGCCCTGAAGGTGATTAAAGAAGAAAATATCACGTTCCTGCTGGCTGTGGGCGGAGGATCGGTCATTGACGGAACCAAATTTTTGGCATCTGCAGCTTTGTATGAAGGAGAAGAACCATGGGAAATCCTAACGCAGAAGGTGCCAACTACTAAAGCAATGCCTTTTGGTACGGTGCTTACGTTGCCTGCCACGGGTTCAGAAATGAATTCGGGTGCCGTAATTACCCGCGAGGAAACCAAAGAGAAGCTGGGCATGGGCGGCCCGGGCTTGTTTCCGGTGTTCTCTATTCTCGATCCGGAAGTAATAAAGTCCATCCCATCGCGACAACTCGTCAACGGCATCACCGATGCTTTTACCCACGTGCTGGAACAATACATGACCTATCCCAGCGGTGCGTATTTGCAGGACAGGTTTGCTGAAAGCATTATGCAGACGCTTATAGAGGTTGGGCCAAAAGTTTTAAATGACCCTTCAGATTATACTGCGGCGTCAAATTTCATGTGGAGCTGTACCATGGCCCTCAACGGACTCATTCAAAAAGGAGTGCCTACAGACTGGGCGGTGCATGCGATGGGCCACGAGCTCACCGCTCTTTATGGAATTGATCATGCCCGCACCCTTGCGGTGATTGCACCGAGTCATTACAGGTTCAATTTTGAGGCTAAGAAAGAAAAACTGGCGCAGTATGCTGAAAGGATCTGGAACATCACCGAAGGTTCTGTAGATCACAAAGCCTCGGCCGCTATAGACAGGACCGAAGAATTCTTTAACCAGATGGGCATCGACACCAAATTGTCAGCCTATACCGAAGATTACCACGGTACCGCCGAAGAGATCAATAAACGATTCATCGACAGAGGCTGGACAGGCCTGGGAGAACACCAGTCCCTCACCCCCGCTAATGTAGAAGAGATCGTGAAAATGGCCTATTAGGAGTGTGTACAGGAAGCCTGTTTCCAAAAGAAATGGCACCCATCCCGAGGGTTCGGTATAGATCCCTTCGGAAGGTAAGCTTCTAACGTACCTCCCAACAGCTATCTTAAAGGTTGTGATACATCTTTACATAAAAAGCCTTCTGTGCAAACAGAAGGCTTTTGTCATGATTGGCCGTACGACCCCTTCGGGGTCGCATGATCGTTTCCTGTTATAAACATATAATCCCTTCGGGATGAAACTGTTAATGACCCCGAAGGGGTCAGATGTTTATAGCACGTCAGATGTTTATAGCATTTGCAATGTAGGAATAGATACGACCCCGAAGGGGTCGCACAACCACGCATCAAAAAGATCCGTATTCATAAGATTTTTAGTCAATGATTTTTAGAATTACAATTTACGTAGTAAATTAGATAACAATGGGTTACGTTGGTCTATCATTTCTAATCCCCCTCTAAAATTAAAATCATATTTAAAAATTAAATATGCCTGGAACCTTCTCACAGATCTATATTCAAATCGTATTTGCGGTAAAAGGCCGACAAAGCCTGATCTCGGAGCAGTGGGAAGAAGAGCTTTACAAATACATCACCGGCATAGTTACCAACAAGAATCAGAAGTTGCTTGCCATAAACGGAATGCCCGACCACCTTCACATCTTTATAGGCATGAAACCCTCCTGTTGCCTGTCTGATTTGGTCAGGGAGATCAAGAAGGCATCTAATGAATTTATAAACAAGAATAGATTCACCAGATCAAAATTTGAATGGCAGGAAGGCTTCGGAGCCTTTTCGTATTCCTATTCTTCAGTAGATAATGTGGTGAGGTATATTCATAATCAGAAAGAGCACCACCGAAAACGAACTTTTAAGCATGAATACAAAGATTTCCTGGACAAATATCAGGTCGAACACAAAGATGAATATCTTTTCGATTGGATCGAGTAGGTCCGCTACCCAGGCAAGAACAAAGACACTAATTCCACGAGTACCAGTATAGTGTTAACCAAAAGGCCATATACGACCCCTTCAAAGTCGAAAGTCTGCCTACGGGTGAGGTTATAAACATGTAAGATAGTCGATATAATGACCCCAACGCAACGGGGCCAAATGTTGGCAAAAATTATGGGATAAAGGTACGACCCCTTCAGGGTCGAAGGTTTGCTAACTTACGGTTGAGGTTATAAACGTGTAATCCCTTCGGGATTAATTAATAATCGGTATAAATGATCTCAACGCAATGGTCTGATGTTGACAAAAAACCAGGGGATAAAAGGTACGACCCCTTCAGGGTCGAAGATCTGCCTACGGTTGAGGTTATAAACGTGTAATCCCTTCGGGATTAATTGATAGTCGGTATAAATGATCCCAACGCAATGGGGTCCGATGTTGACAAAAAACCATGGGATAAAAGTACGACCCCTTCAGGTTCTAAGGCTTCCTATGAGTGAGGGTTATAAACATGTAATCCCTTTGGGATTAATTAATAGTCGGTATAAATGATCCCAAACTAACGGGGTCCGATGTTGACAAAAAACCAGGGGATAAAAGGTACGACCCCTTCAGGGTCGAAAGCCTCCTATGAGTGAGGATTATAAACATGTAATATCTTCGGGATTATTAATAATTCGGTATAAATGACCCCAACGCAACGGGATCAGATGTTGACAAAAAACCAGGGGATAAAAGGTACGACCCCTTCAGGGTCGAAGGTCTGCCTATGAGTGAGGGTTATAAACGTTTAATCCCTTCAGGATTAATTAATTTGGTATATTGTCCCCAATGTAACGATCCGATGTTAGCAAAAAAACCAGGGGATAAAAGGTACGACCCCTTCAAAGTCGAAAGTCTTCCTACGGGTGAGGTTATAAACATGTAATCACTTCGGGATTAATATTCGGTATAATGACCCCGAAGGGGTCAGATGTTTATAGCCCAAATGTTTAGGGAATTTATTCATAGGAGGGTAAATACCCCGAGGCTTGCCTCGTTAGTAAATGTTGTAAAGTTTGAAAACGTGTTCCACTAAAATGCTCCGTGGGCTTGCCCCGGAGAAATTTACTACGACCCCGAAGGGGTCGCATGTTGACCCATCACCGTTCATAATGTGAAAGAAGAAAATAAATCCGGGTTAGTTATAGCACAATCAAGATTGGAACCTGAAGTTCAATTCCTCAACTATATTTTCTATTTTTTTGTTTTTAGCTTCCCTGTCCAGGATAATCGCGGGTGCCTGCCTTACCTTGCAATCTATAATTCCGCAGCGTTCACAGGTTACGCCAACCTCCCGCCACGGGATAGCCTTATCTCCTAAAAAGTTCACTTTTCGCTCCAGTTGCTTATTAATGAGTAACCCGATACTTACACTTCTATACTGATTGTTTTTAAAAGGATCTTTAGTTGCAGATGAGATTACTAAATAGGTGGTTCCATGACTTGGATAATTGGAAATCTGCACCCCGAATTCATGATCATTTCCGCTTTTACTTATTTCTTTCAAACCTTTTAAAGAGACCCACCTTCTGCAATAATGTTCATTTGTCTCATTGGCCCGCGGAGAATGATGATGCGTTAAATGGAGTTCCTTATTTAAGATAAATTTTTCGGTTCCTTGTTTATGAGTGAACCTGAGGAAGAACAAGTTTTTTATATTAAAAGCTTTGGGCAGGATGTTGGTTAACCGCTGATAAAAAGATTCCGGGGAAGCATTGAAGGCTTCAAGCATTTGCAGGAAGTGAGCTTCATCAAATATTTTTTTTTCGAAAAAGCTTTCTAGCTGCGAGGTCAGGTTATCTTTTGGAATAATGAGTGCACCGGCAAAATAAGAGGCATAAAAGTTATTGAGTACCTGATCAAACCTCTGAAATTTAATCCACGGAAAAGTGTGCAGCCTGTCTTTTATATCCAGGTAGTTGTAAGCAATTTCTTTGGCGAATATAAAAGTGCGTTGGGCTTCGTCAATCCCGGTAGCGAGTAAAAGCGTTTTGGTTTGAGGTACAAAAACGGAGCGTAGATTGCCTAAAGCCTCATTTTTGCTCAATTCGTTGTCGTTAATCACATACCCATATTCTTCGGTCAGGATCTCTTCTAAAACTTTTGAAGTAAGAGAGCTCGTAAGATCTACCTGATAGGCTTTTGAAAAATTGAGAACCTGCTGCTCTAAATCATCAAAGTAGTTATTATTAGCTTCCTGAAATGAACGTACGGCAGCCAGGAAAAAGCTTTCCTTGCTAAAGCTGTAATGATGTGCAATTTCAATTATGGTACTTATAAACGCAGTTACTTTTGTAGGTGCGTTGGCGACTATATCTATCAGGTTACTTTCTTTAATGCCAAAAAGTTCCAGCGGAATTTCTTTTAGAATCTTCGACTGTAGTAATTCACCAATTGGTGCTAAATTTTTATCCAGCCTTAAAGAGACCATTTGGTCATATGGAACTTCCAGCTTATCTGAGAGCAGTGCTATTTTATCGGGTTTTGGATATTTTTTTCCGTTTTCAATTTCGTTAAGATATGATTTTGATAATCCCGAAAGTTTAGACAATCCAAATAGAGACAAATTTTTGTCAGTCCTTATCTGCTTTAGCTTCAGCCCAAATATGAGTTTGATATAGTCTTCTTCCATAGATCAAATATAAAGCTTTTTGCGAATCTTAATGAATTGCGAATATTTTGTTTTAGCGAACGTTCGCTTGTTTTTTTAAAAACTTTCCAGTAATATTGTCATGTAAAACGCTAAAACTATGAAAACCAAAACCTTAAAAACATCAAATTTGGAATTCTCAAATGATGTAAAAAACTACTATCCGGAAATCCTTACAGATAACGCTCTAAATTTTATAGCAGCTCTTCATGAAAAATTTAACGGGGAAAGACTTTCTCTTTTAAAAAACCGGGTAGATCAGCAAAAGGTTTTCGATGAAGGTAAGTTACCTGAATTTCCACAGGAGACCAGATCAATTCGGGAAGGCGAATGGAAGGCAGGCAATATTCCGGAAGACCTACAGGACAGGCGGGTAGAAATTACAGGGCCTGTAGATAGAAAAATGGTGATCAATGCTTTAAATTCAGGTGCCAAAACATTTATGGCCGATCTTGAAGACAGTACTTCGCCCACCTGGCAAAATGTAATTGAAGGGCAGCAAAACCTAATTGATGCCAATAACAAGACCATCTCCCTGGTAGATTCGGAAAGAAACAAATCTTACAGCCTTAACCAGGAAACAGCTGTTTTATTGGTTAGGCCCAGAGGCCTGCATTTAAACGAGAAGCACTTGCTAATCAATGGAGAGGAAACTTCGGGTAGCCTGATAGACTTCGGTTTGTATGTTTTCCATAATACAAGAACAATGCTGGAGCATAATACCGCACCTTACTTTTATCTTCCAAAATTGGAGCACTATAAAGAAGCTCGTTGGTGGAATGACGTATTTAATTTTTCGCAGGATTATCTGGAAGTTCCAAAAGGTACTTTTAAGGCGACTGTTCTTATTGAAACCATCACTGCAAGTTTTCAGTTAGACGAGATCATATATGAACTTAAAGATCACATTGTAGGTCTTAACTGTGGTCGCTGGGATTACATTTTTTCATACATCAAGAAATTCAGGAACCATCCGGATTTTGTGGTGCCAAACCGGGATCAGGTTACTATGACCACTCCTTTTATGGAAGCGTATTCCAAACTCGTTATCCAGCGTTGCCATAAACGCGGTATCCACGCTATAGGCGGTATGGCTGCTCAGATTCCTATTAAAAATGATGAAGAGGCCAACGCAGCCGCACTGGAAAAAGTTAGGAAAGATAAAGAGCGGGAAGTTAAAAATGGACACGATGGTACCTGGGTTGCACATCCTGCCCTGGTAGAAGTAGCTATGGCGGAGTTTAATAAACATATGCCAAATCCAAATCAACTGCACGTGACTCGTGATGACGTAAATATTTCCGAAGAAGATCTGGTAGAGATACCTAAGGGTACTGTTACAGAAGCCGGGATCAGAAAAAATATCAACGTCGGAATTCTTTATACTGAAGCCTGGCTGAGAGGTTATGGTGCCGTGGCACTTTACAACTTAATGGAAGATGCCGCTACTGCCGAAATTTCAAGAACGCAATTATGGCAATGGTTAAAGCATGAAGTAGAGTTGGAAGACGGACGTAAATTCAATACTGAATTGTACATCGATCTATTAAATGATGAAGCCGACAAGATATTATCTGGTTCGGGAGAGTATTTTAATGAAAACAACCGCTACAAACTTGCTATAGAGCTTTTTGATAAGCTGGTATTATCAGACAAATTTGAAGAGTTCTTAACGCTTCCCGCTTATAAATACATCTAAAAAAAGCAATCCTGCGATTGCGGCAAAATCAGCAGGATCTAATTATTAATAATAAATAACATCTAACAAAATTATGAAAATTCAACCACAAACAAACTACCGTTCTGCATTAGAAGCTGTGAAAAAACTTAAGGAAAAGTATGGGGAAACATGGAATTCCATCAATCCCGAAAGTGCAGCCAGGATGATTACTCAAAACAGGTTTAGAACCGGTTTGGATATCGCCAGGTACACTGCAGCCATTATGAGAAAAGATATGGAGGAGTATGACGCAGATCCTTCTCAATATACCCAGTCTCTTGGTAGCTGGCATGGATTTGTGGCGCAGCAAAACATGATAGCTGTTAAAAAGCACCACAAAAGCACCCGTAAAAAATACCTGTATCTTTCTGGCTGGATGGTTGCAGCCCTGCGTTCAGAATTTGGCCCACTACCAGATCAATCTATGCACGAGAAAACAGCTGTCCCTTCGTTGATAAATGAGATATATGATTTCTTGCGCCAGGCCGATGCAGTTGAGCTAAATGACCTTTTTAAGAGACTTGAGAAAGGAGAAGATGTGCAGGATAAAATTGACAACTTTGAAACTCATGTAGTGCCTATTATTGCTGATATCGATGCCGGATTTGGAAATCAGGAAGCGACCTATTTACTGGCAAAAAAAATGATCCAGGCAGGGGCTTGCGCTATTCAGATTGAAAATCAGGTTTCTGATGCCAAACAATGTGGGCATCAGGATGGGAAGGTTACTGTACCTCACGAAGATTTTATTGCTAAACTAAATGCCATCAGGTACGCTTTTATTGAACTGGGTGTAGAAGACGGAATTATTGTAGCCAGAACAGATTCTGAAGGTGCCGGCCTCACTCAAAAACTTCCGGTGAGTCAGGAGCCGGGAGATTTGGCTTCTAAGTATCTGGCTTTTATAGAAGCCGAAACTATCGATATCAATGAAGCCAAAGAAGATGATGTGCTCCTTAAAAGAGATGGTAAACTAATGCGCCCCGTAAGACTGGCCAATGGATTGTACAAATTTAAAGAAGGTTCAAACATAGACAGGGTTGTTTTAGATTGTATTACAAGTCTTCAAAATGGCGCAGATCTTTTATGGATAGAAACGCCCACCCCTAATGTGAAACAGATCGCTCACATGGTGAACAGAATAAGAGAAGTGGTGCCAAATGCCAAATTGGTTTACAATAACTCGCCATCTTTTAACTGGACCCTGAACTTCCGCCATCAGGCTTATGATGAAATGCTTGCAGAAGGTGAAAATATGACCGGGTATGATAGAAATAATCTTATGGATGCAGCATATGATGGTACCGAACTATGTTTTAGGGCAGACAGGAAGATTAAGAAGTTCCAGGTTGATGGTGCAAGAGAAGCGGGAATTTTCCATCATTTGATTACCCTGCCAACCTATCATACTACTGCGCTTCACATGCATGATCTTACCGCAGGGTATTTTTCTGAAGAAGGTATGCTAGCCTATGTGAGCGGAGTTCAAAGACAGGAAATTCGTAAAGGGGTTTCCTGTGTAAAACATCAACGAATGGCAGGATCAGATCTGGGAGATGATCATAAAACCTTCTTTTCAGGAGAAAAAGCCCTGAAAGCAGGAGGTGAAAAGAACACCAGTAACCAGTTTAAAGAACAAGAATCTGTTACAGAGCGCGAACCCGTTTTGGACAAATAACACTTAAAATAATAAATGCGATATTTAAGGATATCGCATTTATTATTTTAGAAAAGCTTATACAGAAGATTAACCTCAGAAAAAAGAAGAATGAAAGGCAGAAAATTACTTATGATTCCCGGCCCTATAGAATTTGAACCTGAAGTGTTACAGGCCATGGGAATGCCTACTAACAGTCATGTAGCGCCAGATTTTATTGAGACTTTCGGGAATAGCCTGGAGCTAATGCGGGAGGTATGGAAATCTCCTACCGGGCAACCTTTTATCGTTGCCGGAACTGGCACCCTGGCTATGGATATGGCCGCTGCCAATCTCATTGAACAGGGAGATCGTGTGCTGGTAATTTCTACAGGATACTTTGGCCAACGCTTCAGGGATATTATGGATCGTTATGGTGCAAAGACCACCTTTCTGAAAGCACCATTAGGCGAAGTGGTAAGCCTGGAAGCAATAGAAAAAGAGCTTAAAGACCAACAGTATAAAGCTTTGACCATTACTCATGTTGATACTTCTACCGGAGTACTTGTAGATCCTGAACCCATTGCAAAATTAGCAAGGAAGTACAACACGCTAAGTATCTTAGATGGCGTTTGTTCGGTTGCAGGAGAAAAGATCAATCAGGAGGAATGGGGTCTTGATGTGGTTTTAACAGGATCTCAAAAGGCCATTGGTGTACCGCCGGGGCTGGCGCTTCTGGTAGCCTCCCCGAAAGCTATGCATGTCTGGAAAAACAGGAAATCGCCGGTAGCCAATTATTATGCCGACTGGAATAACTGGTTGCCAATTATGACTGCTTACGAAGAAAGAAGGCCTTCATATTTTGGAACGCCGGCAGTGAATTTAATTGTTGCTTTAGAAACCAGCTTGAAAATAATAGCTGCAGAAGGCATCGAAAAAAGGGTAAACCGGCATTTCAATCTTGCAAAAGCTTTCCGGGCAGGTATTTCATCGTTAAACCTCGAAATATTGCCCAAAAGCGATGAAGTAGCCGCTAATACCCTTACGGCAGCTTACTATCCCTCGGGAATTGAAGGTGCGGCCTTGCTTTCAAAAATTGCTCAAAGCGAGGTGGTACTGGCGGGTGGGCTTCTGCCAGAGATAAAAACCAAATATTTCAGGATTGGTCATATGGGATCTGTTTCAGCAAATGATCTGCTTACTGTTTTAAGTGCATTAGAACGCGCACTATTTAAATCAGGGCATCATATTGAGCCTGGAAAAAGTTTACAGGCATTTCAACAGCGGCTTTTAAAATCTGACTGATGGTTCCTAATTAATCTTCTAATGAAAAAACACCTTCCAAAAATGTCATTTTTGGAAGGTATTTTTGGTTAATAACGGGCACGGATTACAAATCCGCGCCGGCGTTGTTTTGTATCTGCGGAAATCTTCGCATTCAGCGGAAACATCTTCTGAAGCAATTTTACTGAAATTGAGTTCCTGTGAGTCTACTCGTCACGGATTACAAATCCGCGCCGTCTCTGTTGTGTTTCTGCGGAAGTCTGCGCAATCAAAGAGAAACATCTTCTGAAGCAATTTTACTGAAATTGAGTTCCGGGAAGCTACTCGTCACGGATTACAAATCAGCGCCGGCTCTGTTTTGTTTCTGCGGAAATCTTCGGGAAGTAGTGAAGATAAAAAAGACTTGTAGTCCATAAGATCTTAATCTTCAGTAATACAGAAAAATACAGATGATTCGAATTTCAAAAGCTTCAGTTATAAGATGATATATTTCTCATTTTTGATCGTATCTTTGCAGCCGCTTTGAAGAACCTCTTTTTTCAAAACCTCACAGGTTTTGGAAACCTGGGAGGTTTGACGATGAAAAATTGAAGTATGAGAACAAAGTCATTAAAAAAGAACAGGATCAACGTGGTCACCCTTGGCTGCAGTAAGAACGTCTACGACAGCGAGGTGCTTATGGGCCAGCTGAAGGCGAACAACAAAGATGTGGTGCATGAGCAGGAGGGGAATATCGTGGTGATCAACACCTGTGGCTTTATTGACAATGCAAAAGAGCAGTCTGTAAACACCATTTTAGAGTATGTAGAGCTGAAGGAGCAGGGAGAAGTTGATAAGGTTTTTGTTACCGGATGCCTTAGCGAGCGCTACAAACCCGATCTTGTAAAAGAGATTCCTGATGTTGACCAGTACTTCGGAACTACCGAACTTCCTGAACTGCTGGCCGCTCTTGAAGCAGATTATAAGCACGAACTTATTGGGGAACGTTTAACCACAACTCCAAAGAATTACGCCTATCTCAAGATCGCCGAAGGTTGTGACAGGCCTTGTTCTTTTTGTGCGATTCCGCTTATGCGTGGGAAACATAAATCCACTCCCATTGAAAATCTGGTAGAAGAAGCCAAAAAACTCGCTGCCCAGGGTGTGAAAGAGCTTATTCTTATTGCGCAGGATCTTACATATTACGGACTCGATCTCTATAAAAAACGAAATCTGGCCGAACTTCTTGAAAACCTGGTGAAGGTGGAGGGAATTGAATGGATCAGGTTGCACTACGCTTTCCCAACAGGTTTTCCTATGGATGTACTGGAGGTGATGAAGCGGGAGCCTAAGGTTTGTAACTATCTGGATATTCCGTTGCAGCATATTTCTGATGATTTGCTGAAGTCTATGCGCCGCGGAACCACCCATGAAAAGACAACGAATTTGCTGAAGGAGTTCCGTGTTAAGGTGCCAGAAATGGCAATTAGAACCACACTTATTGTAGGATATCCCGGAGAGACTGAAGCTCATTTTGAAGAGCTGAAGCAGTGGGTGAAAGACATGCGTTTTGAGCGCCTGGGTTGTTTCACCTATTCGCACGAAGAAAATACGCACGCTTACAATCTTGAAGATGATGTGCCGCAGGAAGTAAAGCAGGAGAGAGCTAACGAGATCATGGAAATTCAGTCGCAGATCTCCTGGGAACTGAATCAGCAGAAAATAGGACAAACTTTTAGAGTGGTCATTGATAGAAAAGAAGGCGAAAACTACGTGGGAAGAACCGAACATGACTCCCCCGATGTTGATAATGAAGTGCTGATCGATGCTACCAAAATATACCTGAAGACAGGAGAGTTTTACGAAGTAAAGATCACAGATGCCGCCGATTTTGACCTTTTTGGAGAACCGGTGAATGTGAATGTCGAGAAGCCAAAGCGGAAGGTGCTTTTTAAAAAAGTGATCCAGTAATTAGAAGGTAGATTTTAAAAGTACAAATTAGATTTAATACAGGGGCTAAACCTGAAAAGCTATTTGACTTTCTGTTTTCTTAAACAGGTTTTTGCCACGAATCCACGAATAAATTTTTTGAAGTAAAGTTTTAAACCTCACAGGTCTCAAAGAGCTGTGAGGTTTCTTATTAGTTAAATACACGTCATGCTGGACTTTTTCAGTATCCCTGGATGAAACCTAACAGGTTTCAAAAAACTGTTAGGTTTGTTGAGTGAGACGTTTTTTGAATATTGATTTCAACTTCTTCTTCTTCTTCTTCTTCTTCTTCAACCTTATAAGGTGAAGAATATGAATGTATAAAACCTAACAGGTCTCAAAGACCTGTTAGGTTTGTGGTGTTTAATAGTATTTAAAAGTTCCCGTAAGACCTGCAAGGTTTTCAAAACTTTGCAGGTCTTAAAACATCTCAATACTCAATACTAATTTCTCAATACTATGCAACACTTATCTCCTCTGTCAGGTAAACTTCCTGTACACTTTTCAGGATCTCCACTCCGTCTTTTAGAGGTCGCTGGAATGCTTTTCGCCCCATAATTAATCCGCTGCCGCCGGCGCGTTTGTTGATCACAGCCGTTTTTACTGCTGACTTAAAATCTGAGTCGCCCTCTGAGCCACCGCCGCTGTTAATGAGTCCGATCTTGCCCATGTAGCAGTTCGCCACCTGCAGGCGGCACAGGTCAATGGGATGATCTGTAGAAAGGCTTTCATACATTTCTTCGGAATGTTTGGCAAAGTTGATGTCCCGGAAACCAAAGTTGGTGGTGGGTAATTTTTGTTTGATAACATCAGCCTTGATAGTAACGCCAATGTGGTTTGCCTGCCCGGTAAGATCGGCGGCAGAATGGTAATCTTTTCCGTCTTTTTTAAAGGCTGAATTTCGGGTGTAGCACCATAAAATAGTAGCCATTCCTAATTGATGTGCTTCTTCAAAAGCTGCTGCTACTTCCTGAATTTGCCTTGTACTTTCTTCACTTCCGAAGTAAATAGTAGCGCCAATTGCCGTCGCGCCCATGTCCCAGGCTTCTTTCACACTTCCGAAGGGAATTTGGTCATATTTATTGGGATAAGTGAGTAATTCGTTGTGGTTGATCTTTACCACAAATGGAATTTTATGGGCGTATTTACGGGCATGTAAGGCCAGGCCGCCAAAAGTGGAGGCAACACCGTTACATCCGGCTTCTATGGCCAGTTTAATAATGTTTTCGGGATCAAAATAATCCTTGTTCTTGTAAAAAGAGGCTGCGGCACTGTGCTCAATACCCTGGTCTACAGGAAGAATGTTGAGGTATCCTGTACCTCCAAGGGCACCGTGATTGTACAACTGCGCCAGACTTTTCAACACCTGCGGACTACGGTCACTTTCAGCAAAGTTTTCGACACTATTAGGTCCCGGAACAGTCAATCTCTCTTTTGGAATCTTTTTACTGCTATGCTCCAGTAAATTTGAAGCATCATCTCCCAAAATTTCTGTGATCTTATCGATATAACTCATAATTAGAAGGTTTTTATTGGCAATGAGTCTGAAGTTAAGATTTTTAAGGAAGAAGGCTTTGCTGGCGCTTCTTAAAATATGTATAAAATCAGCGGTACTGGTAAAAAATTCCGTCGTCAAAAGGCGTCCAGAGGCAGGCCCGTAAATCGGCATTTTTGAGACCGTTGTTTATCCAGGTATTACAGGTGTAAAAAGAATGGAGGGATCTTTTTGCCTTGAAAAATGCATCATTTTGATTGTAGTGAAGATCTCTTACGGGAATCACCCCACCTGCAGCGTTAAGTTCAAAGCTCTTAGCCACATAACTTACCAGGTCGCGATATTGTTCGTCCGAAATATCTACAGCAATAACGGGCTGCGTAAACCTGGGCGCCAATTCAAATTCAACATGCATAGCCGAAGGAGTGGGCAGGAAGACCGCTTTCATGGCTGTTGGAAAGCTGAGGTCGCTCCATTCGGGAGTATTTTGATAGAATTCGAGATCGCCCCAGCCAAAAGAAATATAGTCAAAATTTGCCCTTTTTGAGGGGTTATATTCCGGAGAAACCAGGGTTTCCCAATCCATAATTTCATTTTGAACCGGAAAAATAAAATCGGTATGTGCGCCATTGGTGCGAAGGTAGATGGTGATGTTTCCTCCCTGCGGCTGATCTTTATTGACCGGGATCACCGAACCTATAACGGCCGATACAAAGTAAAGCAGCATGAGCAATAAAAAGGCGAGCAGCCCTTTTGCAAAGAACTTTATGATCCTCTCCAGGATCTTCATGTTTTTCTTTGCAGCAGTTCCTTTAATGCTGTTTTGAAAATTTCTATTTCATCGAGGGTATTGTATGGAGCAAATCCTATACGTATCCATCCTCCTGTTTCCATTACCGGAAAAACTTCGGCCATGGTAGAAGCATAGAAATGCCCGTCGCCTATACAGAGGTTGAATTTTTCAGCAAAGAATTGCGTGGCTTCACGGGAGTGAATTCCGTCGATCCTGAAAGCGAAAGTCGGGGTTTTTTTTACTTCCGAAGAAGCACGGTAGAGTTTAACTTCAGGGATAGATTCGAGGAATTGCTGGAGGGAATCCATCAATTCCTGTTCGTGAGATTCTATGGCTTCCATTCCTGCTTTTAATCGCTGTCTCCGGATTTCACCAGCTCCCAGACTTTCGAGAAAACCAATGGCACCGCAGAGGCCGGCAATGGCTTCATGGTTTTGAGTTCCGGTTTCCAGCTTATACGGAATTTGATTGGGAGCCGGTTGTAACTTCGGAATTTCCAGGGTCTCAAAAATGGCTTTTTTGATGGCTGCTATTCCCAGGTGGGGACCGAAGAATTTATATGCCGAGCAGAAAAGAATATCGCTGTCTAGATCCTGCTTGTCAACCAGAAAATGCGGTACTGCGTGTACAGCATCGGCAATGGTGATCGCATTTACCTTTTTTGCCACCTTAAAAATTTTCTTCGCATCACTAATAGTGCCCGTAAGGTTGGAAGAAAGCCCTATGGCCACAATCCTGGTTTTTTCATTGATAATTGTATCCAGGTTTGAAAGATCGTGGGTGAGACTTTGTTTATCAACAGGAATGAATTTTACGGTTGCGCCGGTTTCTTTTGCAAGGTGGATCCAGGGATCTACATTGGCCCTGTGATCTAGTTGAGTGACAACAATTTCATCTCCTTGCTTCAGCAGGGGTCTAAGGCTGTGGGAAACCTGGAAAGCCAGGCTGGTCATGTTCTGACCAAAAGCGACTTCTTCAGCAGAACAATTCAGTAGATCACCAACAGCTTGTTTAGCTTCCTCTAAAAGGGCATCTGTTTTTATACTGGTAGCAAAAGTGCCGTGCAGGTTAGCCATTCCGGTTTCAATATATTCCAGCATACGGTCAATGCAGGCCTGCACCATTTGCGTGCCGCCGGGGCCGTCAAAATAAATGGGGAATACCTGTTCTTTATTCCTGAAATTTAAAGCCGGGAACTGCGACCGTACCTCATCTATACGAAACTTATTGTTTGGCATGTTTTCTTCTTCTTTTATGATCTATATAAATGTAAATGGCGTAAAGAATGGCGCCTATGCCACCAACCCAATAAAGCCCGTTCTCAAGTTTATCAATATCGGTCGAAAAATATCCTACAGCCAGGGAAAGAGGGATCATTCCGGCGTAAGTTGCGATCATGAATTTTTTGTAATCCATTTTAAAGATACCCGCAATAAAAGCTATGGCATCATTTGAGAAAAACGGGGAGATGCGAAAGAGTATTACAGTTCCTGAGCTGTAATGTGTGATCCAGTACTTCCATTTTTTCTGTTTTTTTTCACTAATAAGTTCAAATCGCTTTCCTATATAATATCCCAGGCTAGAAGCAATCCCCACGCCTATAAGGTTGATCAAAACTCCCCACCAGAAACCGTATGCCAGTACCCCCACAATAATTGGGAGCCAGGAAGGAAAAATGATCAGGAACATTTGAAGTACAATGAACACGATAATGGCCAATGGTCCCCAAACGCCAAACTGCTTTACGTAATCTTTTATCCTTTCCCTGTCTTCACTCAATAATACATCCCAGGCTTCTTTTACAGTGTCCTGGAAAGGGGGATGTGTAAAATACAGAATGACCAGGAAAAGGAGGATACTTCCGCTAAGAATAAAGGACAGGTATTTTTTTATAAAGTTTTTACTCAAATCAGGTTTTAAATGGACCTACAAATTAATTACTTTTTGAACAGCCTCCGCGGTAATTAATATTATTCTAACGTCTTACAAGGGAAAAATTAAACTTTACTTCATCTTTATTTAACACGCAATAGGTAAAAACGTCGCATTTTTGAACCACAATCATATAATCTTAGTTTTTGTCGATTTAGATGTATGAGGTAAGGTTGCTCTTTAGGGGGCAACCTTTTTACTTATTAGTAATCTGCTGGTAACGTTCTCTTAACATTCAATCCTGTTCTTTGTTGCCGACAAAAACTAAGAAATAATGAAAATTACTACCGGCCTATTTTCGGTTTTAGCCTTTTTAATTTCATTGCATGTGCAGGGACAGGATTTCACAGAGAATACTTTTGGAAAAGGTCTCATTAATGTAGTGGCAAAAGACAGCTCTTACAGTGCAAATTTCTCTTTAAGAATGCAATCCCTTTTTACTTCTGCCTGGGATATTTCTGAAGATGATGGCTTTGGAGATGCAGAAGCTAATTTCCTGGTTAGAAGAGCCCGCTTAAAATTTCAGGGGTTCGCTTACACGCCAAAACTTACATACAAACTGGAGCTGGGATTATCCAATCGCGATATTTCCGGAGCATCAGTCTATAATGGAGATACCCCCAGGTACATCCTGGATGCAGTGGTTAAATGGAATTTCTACGAAAACTTTGAACTTTGGGCAGGACAAACCAAACTTCCCGGCAACAGGGAGCGAATTATTTCTTCCGGAAGCCTTGAAACTGTAGATCGCTCTCTGGTGAACAGCAGGTTCAATATAGACCGGGATATGGGGATACAGTTGCACCACGAAATTTATCCCGGAGGAAATTTCATCATTAGAGAAGCCCTTTCTATAGCCCAGGGAGAGGGAAGAAATGTTACAGCAGGAAATATTGGAGGATTGCAATATACCGGAAGGCTCGAATTATTGCCTTTTGGAGACTTTGCCGACTATACCGGGGCCGATTTTGCCAGAGAAACAACACCCAAACTGGCGCTGGGAATATCTTATGATTACAACAATAATGCGGTGAGAACCAGATCTAACTCAGGTACCTATATGCTTACCGATGACGGATTTTTTGAGACAGATATTACCACCTTTTTTGTGGATGCTATTTTCAAATATCGCGGTATTTCGGCAATGGCTGAATATGCACATCGTGCCGCAGATGAAGCTTTCGCCACAAATGCCGATGGTACTTTAACCGGAGATGCTGTAAACATTGGAAGTGGATTCAATGTACAGGCCGGTTACCTGTTTAAGAACAACATTCAAATACTGGGTAGATATACCACCATTGATCTTGATGACCAGGTGACCCAGCTGGTAGAAGACCAGTATACGCTGGGGCTTTCAAAGTACATCGTAAAACATAAACTAAAGTTGCAGACAGATATTAATTACACCGACCTTAATCTTGGTCTTGACGACAATCTTACTTACAGATTACAATTCGAACTTCATTTATAAAAACAAATTATGAAAAGATTTCTTTTATTAACTGCAATAACTGTTTCCCTGGCTTCCTGCGGAAACAACAAAAAAGAAGATTCCAAAAATGCCATTTCCATTGATGGTTCCAGTACCGTTTATCCTGTTACTGAAGCTATTGCTGAAGAATACAGGGCAGAAGCTCCAGATGTTGATGTAACCATAGGAGTTTCGGGTACCGGTGGTGGTTTCCAAAAATTTGGCAGGGGCGAAGTGGCAATCACCAATGCTTCGAGGCCTATCAAAGAAGATGAAAAGGCAATTGCCGAATCCAACGGCATTTCTTTCGTAGAGCTTGAAGTAGCTTATGATGGTCTCGCTGTGGTTGTACATCCCGAAAATGACTGGGTAACCTGCTTTACGGTGGAACAGTTGAAGAAAATCTGGGAGCCGGAAGCACAGGGAACTATCAAGCGATGGAATCAAATTGATCCTTCATGGCCAGATGAAGAAATTCACCTTTTTGGACCCGGAGTAGCCTCTGGTACATTCGATTATTTTACTGAAGCTATTGTGGGTAAAAGCGGAAGTAGCAGGGGAGATTATACTGCCAGTGAAGACGATAATGTGCTTGTACAGGGAGTTTCAGGTGATAAATTTGGTCTGGGTTTCTTCGGACTCGCATATTACCAGGAAAATTCAGATAAGCTTAAAATGGTGCCGGTAAATGGCGGTGAAGGCTGTGTAGAGCCTTCAAAAGAAACTGTTAGCAACGGCACCTATGCCCCGCTTTCCCGCCCTCTCTATATCTATGTGAACAGTGCTTCTCTGGAGAATCCTGCGGTGATCGATTTTGTGGAATTCTATCTTGATGAAGCGCCACAGTTACTACAGGATGTTGGATACATTCCCCTTACTTCGGAAGAATACCAGGCCGAGAGGGAGAAATTTGCAGCATTCGTAAAAGAAAATTCAGCTGAATAATAAAAATTTCCGGGGCAACTGAATGCGCCGGATTACTTTCCTTTTTCCATGCGAAAATTAAAAGAAACGGTAATAGAAAAGGGCCTCCTGGGCAGTGCCCTGGTGACTATTGCAGTTACTGTAGGAATAATACTGGTGCTTTCTATTGAAGCCGTAAGGTTCTTTGAAGAAGTCTCCATTGTAGATTTCCTGACAGATACGCAATGGACACCGCTGTACACCGAAAAACATTTCGGGATCCTCCCGCTATTGTCCGGTACGCTGTTGACCTCTTTTACTGCCATCATTTTTGCTGTTCCCGTTGGGTTGTCTATCAGTATTTACATTAGTGAATACGCACCCCGAAGTTTCAGAAAAACGATCAAACCTGCATTAGAACTGCTTGCTGCCGTACCAACGGTTGTCTACGGATTTTTTGCTCTTACCGTAGTGACGCCATTTTTACAATCGTTTATCCCGGGGCTTTCAGGTTTCAACTCTTTGTCTGCCGGCCTGGTAATGGGGATTATGATCATTCCTTTCATTTCTTCTTTAAGTGAGGATGCATTGCACGCCGTACCCAATTCTCTGCGGGAAGCAGCTTATGGAATGGGATCAACAAAGCTACAAAATGCTTTTCGGGTCCTGGTGCCTGCGGCTTCCTCGGGAATTATAGTATCTATCATCCTGGCGATATCCCGTGCAATTGGAGAAACCATGATTGTTGCAATAGCGGCAGGGCAGCAACCAAGATTAACCATGGATCCTACAGTGCCCGTAGAAACTATTACCGCCTATATCGTACAGGTGAGCCTGGGTGATGTACAGCATGGTTCTTTGGAGTACCGTACCATATTTGCCGCCGGGATCACTCTTTTTATCTTCACCTTCCTTCTGAATACGATAAGCTACAGGATAAGGAAAAAATTCAGGGAGAAATATGAATAACATTAGAACAAATCGGTTAAAAGATCAGGCTTTCAAATTCTGGGGAATTGCATGTACCTTTCTGGGGCTCATTCTGCTCACCATTTTTATAGGTTCCATTCTTATAGATGGTCTGCAAAGGATTGATTGGGATTTTATCACCAGCCTTCCGTCGAGAAAAGCAGAGAGAGCCGGAATATATACTGCGCTTATGGGCAGCGTCTGGATCCTTATCTTTACTACAATAATCGCCCTGCCATTAGGAATTGCAGCTGCTATTTATCTGGAAGAATATGCCAAAGAAAGCAGGCTTTCTTCTTTGCTGGAAATTAATATATCCAACCTTGCCGGGGTGCCTTCTATCATTTACGGGCTACTTGGTCTGGAAGTCTTTGTGCGAATCATGGAAATGGGGGCCAGTGTTTTGGCGGGAAGTTTTACCCTTGCCCTGTTGATTCTGCCTATTGTGATTGTTGCGACAAGAGAAAGTCTAAAGGCCGTGCCAAAATCCATTCGGGATGCTTCCTTTGCTCTTGGAGCTTCTAAGTGGCAAACGGTTTCACAACAATTGTTGCCAGCATCTTTTGGAGGTATACTTACTGGCGTTATCCTGGCGCTCTCGCGGGCGGTGGGAGAGACAGCTCCTCTTATTGTAATTGGCGCCCTGGCTTATGTTCCTTTCGCGCCCGAATCTCCTATGGATGAATTTTCGGTACTACCCATTCAGATCTTTAACTGGATCTCGCGTCCAAAACACGGTTTCGAAGTTAACGCAGCCGCAGCCATTATTGTCCTTCTGTTAATTACCTTTATTTTAAATGGAATTGCAGTGTATTTCAGGAACAGGTGGCAAAGTAAATTAAAATAGAATGAAAGAAAATAAAGATATATTAGATAAGACCTTAAAGAGAAAACACAAACTTCAGGCAAAAGATGTGAAGGTTTTTTATGATGATTTCATGGCCATCAAAGGTATAGACATGAACATCAGGGCAAATAAGATCACTGCGTTTATTGGACCTTCAGGTTGTGGAAAATCTACTTTCCTGCGGCTTTTTAACCGCATGAACGATTATGTTGACGGCTTTAGAATGGAGGGAGAGATCCTTATTGACGGCGAGAACATCTACAAGAAAAAGGTGAATGTAGAACAACTTCGGAAGCAGGTAGGGATGGTCTTTCAAAAGCCCAACCCTTTTCCGAAATCCATTTATGAGAACGTCGCCTATGGTTTAAAGATCCAGGGAATCAAAGACAAGGCATTTCTTAAGGATAAAGTAGAAGAATCCCTTAAACAGGTTGGCTTGTGGAATGAAGTGAAGGAGGATATCAATAAATCGGCTTTGGCGCTGTCAGGTGGGCAGCAACAAAGGTTGTGCATCGCCCGTACCCTGGCTGTAGAACCGTCTATTATCCTTATGGATGAACCCACATCTGCTTTAGATCCTATTTCAACGGCCAAGATCGAGGAACTTATTTATCAGCTTAAAGAGAAGTATACCATAGTGATTGTGACCCACAACATGCAGCAGGCAGGGAGAATTAGTGACTATACTGCTTTTTTCTACATGGGCGAACTCATTGAATACGATAAATCAAAGAAGCTATTTACCAATCCCGAGAAACAACAGACCGAGAATTATATCACCGGTAGATTCGGATAAACCACAGGCTTATGATCAGTTTAGACCAACATAGAGATGCACTAAATCAAGCCGGACTTGAAATGCTGGAGCTTTGCATCAAACAACTGGAAAATGCCCAGGAAGCATTTTTTAACCATGACGGCGATCTTGCCGAAGAAGTGATGCACACAGAGAATAGGGTGAACGCCCTCGATCTCAAGATTGACCGTGACTGTGAGCGGTTCATCGCCTTGCACAACCCTGTAGCCAGTGACCTTCGTTTTGTGCTGGCCCTTAGAAAGATCAATTTTGACCTGGAACGGGTGGGCGATCACGCCTACGGGATCTCGCATTATATTGTAAAGATCGATACCCAGATTGAACCCCGACTCTTAGAAAGGATGCGGGTAGAAGAAATGTTTACCACTGCTTTGTCTATGCTTGATGATATCACCCTGGCCTATACTGAAGTAGATACCAAAGTAGCCCGAAAGGTCTTTAAAAAGGACAAGATCCTTAACGAGATCAATATGAGATCTTTCGCTATTATTTCTGAAGAAGTTAAGGCAAATCCTGAAGTGATCGATCAGGTGATGCTGTTGTTTTCGGTGATCAAAAAGGTGGAAAGAATAGGAGATCTTATTACGAATATTGCTGAAGAGATTATCTTCTTCAGGGAAGCTGAAGTATTAAAGCACCGGAAGAAAAAAGGCGGGAAAAAGAAGGATTCTTAGAAATCAAATTCCAAATTTTCAAGCAGCATTCTAATAACTAATTCTGTATTGTCCTATAAAATAAAATTAGATAGGAGCTAAGGCCACGAATACACTAATAATATAGCCCATTTAAAGGTATATACAGGAGGGGTAAGTTTTTAAAATCAGTACCAAACAAAAAGAATTTCTTCCATGTCCCATAGGGACATGATATCGGTAGAAGCAGAGAACCCCAATAACCGAAAGTCCCGTAGGGACGAAATATAGGTAGAAGCCGAATCAACCCCGACCAAATTTCAATAACATCTGTGAATAAGAAGGTGAATCGTTCAAAATTTGGAGAAATTGCAAAAAAATGCCCGGGAAATTTCCCGGGCATTTTTTTTCAAGAGGTTTCAAAAATGACATTTTCAAGAGGTTTCAAAAATGACATTTTCAAGAGGTT
>NZ_JBOJLM010000025.1:0-26933 GCF_050750585.1 Salinimicrobium sp. WS361 | reverse complement strand
ACGTTGGCAAACATGCGGAAACGACCAAAACCTGACTAAAGATATGAATTTTCACTGTGAGGAATTAACAATTGAGGATAAGCAATTTGGCTGCACTATAACTTTCTCCGACTCAAATACATCAGAAGATCAATTCAAGTCAGTTGAAGAGATAATTAATTCCGAGGAAAAGTATCTTTTAATTCAACGAAATTATCCTGAGGACGATTTTGAATCAGACTTTTACCACATTGAATCATCGGAAATTGAGGGAGATTTAAACTCGGACGAAAAGATAACCGTGAAAATGGATCAAGAAAAGTTCGAAATCGCTTGGCCTGGCGCACATTTAGAAATAGGTTTAAACCTGACCGACAAGGAGATGAAGGAATTAGAGGAAATTTTGGGAAAAAGATTTAAAGACCGAATAAGACTCGAAAAATAAAAGCACGATTCGCCAACAACATATAAAAACAATGCTCAAATCAGTCTCGAATCGAAAGTCCGTGCTCGCTTGCAAGCTCACACTGTTTTTATACGAGACGTTCTACGCAATTCCGAAAAAACCAAATGGAGAATAATGAAAAAGCTAATATTAATACTTCTTTTACCACTTTTTGGATATTCACAAAATTCTGAAATTAAACCTTATGTCGACCACTTAAAAAAAGTAGAAAAGAAATCTGCTAAAGATTACATTTTACAACAGTTTAAAGAACATGATATTGTGATTCTTTGTGAAAGAGACCACAGTGAATTTTCACAATATGAGTTAATTAAAGAAATTTTGTCTGATGATTATTTTAAAAAAAATGTAAAAAACGTATTTACTGAAATTGGAGTTATTAATCTACAACCCGAAATAACTGAATTTCTAAAGAAACGTAAATTGGATAGTCTTTACGTAGCAAAGAAACTAACTAAATTTCAACGAAATTCTACGTTTTATCCTTCTTGGGATAGATACAATTATCGTTACTTCTTGAGGACTATTTATGACATCAACCAAAACTCTGAACACCAAATTTCATATTATCCTTCTGATTCTGAGTTTGATTGGAAGAAAATCAAAACTGTTGAAGACTATACAGTGGAATTTGAAATAGAAATTGAACCCAGAGACAGTTTAATTGCCTATAACATCATTAATAAATATGAAAAATTAAAATCTAAAAATAACAGTAAAGCTCTTATCATATTGAATTATAGACACGCTTTTAAAATGCATACAATTACGCCAGACAATGAAGTTGTGGAAAATGCAGGAAAATATTTGTCTGACTATTTTGGAAATAAAGCCGTAAGCATTTTATCCAATCGTCCCGTTTTTTTCAGAAAAGATAAAGGTTGGGCATATAGACTTATTCAAGAAGGAAAATGGGACGCAGCTTTTAAATATTTGAAAATTGAGGATATTGGTTTCAATTTTAATGATTCGATGTTCGGAAATGATGTTTTCGATTTACAACAACTCAAAAATGAGGTGAAATATAAAGAGATATTTGATGGCTTCGTGTTTTATAAACCTATAGAACGACACGATTTAATAGACTTCTACAATGGTTTAATTTCTAAAGACTTTGAAGAAGAATTCTTTAGAAGATTTGTAATTCAATTAGAATATTATAAGAATAGTTTAATGTTAGAAAAACTTAAAGATGAAACTTTTAGAGAAGAAGTATTAATAGAATTGAACACAAAAAGAATAAAAAAATATCGAGATTTTGAGTATTTAATAGAAAGTAGAGATAAATATTTGAATGAGTAAACACTGCGTGCGTTGAACAATAAATAATACACATTGCGAAATTTTTTTTTTGAAAATGGAATTTTGGACTACCTTTAAATCAAGTTATTAACGGAAAAATTCGAGTTTCCAAGACCGAAACTTGTGTCATTCGAGACGTTCAAAAAAATAAAAAAATGAAAGTTAAGGAAGCAAGTATTCAAGAAATGGCAGAACACCTTCTATGCGGAAATCTTTGTTTTCTAAATACTATAACCAGTAATTTTGAATATCATCCGGCAGAAATGGACTTTTTTCCAGATGAGGAAAATCCCTGGCAAGAAGTCATAGATAAACTTGAGAAAAATTGGGATGATTATATTCGGATCGAGCCAATGAATTCCAATCAATCTTATGGGGTAATGCAATCTTTTGCGGACCGGTTGGAAGCAGATGATTTTCGTGAAAAGTTACTTGCTGCTTTAAGCCGACCAAAGCCTTTCCGGAATTTTAATTATCTGATCCACCAATCGGATTTTAGGCAGGAATGGTTTGACTTCCGACAAGAAAGAAATGTTGATTGGGTAAGGGAACAGATATCTGACCGGGTGGATATGTGAAAAACCATTGGCTAACTAATTGGCAGAAATTTCACTGTCCAATTGGAAGTCCACTCTCCTCTCCTTACCTGAAAAAGCTGTTGTTGGGAATAAACCTTTATGTTTATTACTGATGTACTCAGTCATAGTGAATTTTGTTTCATTTCTTAAAATAGTTTTTCCTTAAGAGTGCCATTTATTTTTAAATTTTACATGTGTTATTTTTTTTAATTCCTTGAATATTATATCTACGGATTCATTGCTCTATTTGTTCAGGATTTCATCCTGAACCTCCTGAAAAATTCTGTAGTAATTTTCTCTAATTTCTTCTTCTGAATATCCACCGAATTTCCCGGGTAATTCCTTCTTTATTCTAGGAGGAGCGAATCGGATTTTCTTCTCTTTTCCATCGGCAAAACTCACAAATTCTCCGGCTTTTAATCGGAAGAAGGCGTCAAAACGTATATTAGTACTATCCCTGTGGCTCCTCGTGATACGGGTGTCGAAATTCAGATTTCCTCCCTGGTGTATGCTGATGCTTTCTTTCTGTATAATTTCAAAGAACTGTTCGTAGTATTTCGCAGTATCGGGATCATTTACTTTCCCGAAGAACTGGTACGACAGATTGCTCAGGATTGCCTTACTGGCTTTTTCTCCGTAAAGGAGGTCATTCTGAATTTTGTCCTGCATTACATAAATCGTGGATATGTTATAACTACGCAGGGTTGCCGGCACTCGATGCATGTGCAGTAGGCGAAGGGTAGGGGCTTCTTCCATAAGAAGAAAGGAGGCACCACGCTGCCGAATGCTCATTTGCTTTGTAATAGTATGTATTGTGGTCGTTATGACAGGAGAATAGGCGGTTTCAAATTTGGGATTATTGACTATCGATACTATTGCAGGATTTTCAGGATTATTAATATCTAATGGTACTTCATCTTTTGATAGGGCCATAAAGATTCTCTGGGTACAGATCTTTTTCAAAGCATTGGCAAGACTGCTCTTAACAGCTGCAGTCTGCCGCTCTGATGCGATCCCGCTTATAAAAGCATCTGCCATAGACCTGGAAGTGATATTACCACTGAGAAAGCTAACCAGTTCCGGGGTATCCATGCTCTGGTAAACTGCTATTAGATGAGGGAGGGTACAGTACTGCGGATGATCGGTTTTTAGTTTCCAGATCATGCCTCCAATTAGTCCTTCCACGGCATCATTAAAGAATTTTGTGGTTCCTGATGCGAGAAGTTCTTTTTGTTCCAGGAGGTTTTCCAGGAGTACCCTCGCTACTTCATTTACACTTTCTTCATCGATCATGTATTTGGGAGCAATAGGATTGACTCTGTGGTATATCCGGTCAAATGAGATGATATAAAAGGGAAGCTTACCTGATTTAAACAGGGGATAAGCAATCTCTGTAAGTTCAAAATTTTTATAATCGTGTAATAAACCGCTAAAGGAGTATTTTCTGAAATGCTTCAGTAGATTATACACCACACTTTCTGTCTTGCCGCTTCCTGCAGCTCCAATAATGGAAACTCCTCTCCTGATGTTTTCTAATACAAGATTCCCGTTCTCCAGTGGTAGTTTTGCTCTGTACTTTCTTACTACTGAAACCTGCTCTTGTGGTAAGACAAAACAATACAGGCCCAAATTCAAAGCTGATGCCGGCAAAAATAATTTCAGCAAAAGCTCTAAACAGATTACTAAGTCGGCCGGGTGGGGGAGTAAGCTCCAACTGAAAAACACAAGAAGAAACTGGTTAAAAAAAACACCTTTTTTGAACAGCAGTAAATGAAGAACAAACCAACTGCCCAGACCGGTATATGTGATTATCCAAATAAAATATAAGACTGCAATCATTAGTAATGAATGGAAGATGATCTTACAGCTAAATCAATAGCTTTCCTGAAGTGCCTGAGGGCCAGTTGTACCTGCGGTGTGAAACCGTTGGCAGGTAAGGTCATACCTGCAGTTCTGAGTAATTTGAAAGCGAGCTGCCTCTCATTTACTGGTAACCTCATAAGCTTTGAATAATACAGTCGCGGATTCTTTTGAAGCTCTTTCCTGGAGGAATACTTTTCTACAAAATTTCTTTGGTACTGGAACATTCTGTCAAAGGTCCTTTCTGCACTTTGAAAAAACTGATTTCGGTCAAATCCTCTTTTCACCATCCTGCCGTGCATCTCAACGGTTGAAGATCTGTATTTGCTCCCGGGAGAAAGGCTGTAACGATTGGTAGCATCTTTCCGGCTGACAATAACATGTACATGGGTTTGAAGCCCCGGTTTTAACATACCTTCTTTAATGGGTTTTCCGCCTATTGTGTGTGGAACTTCCTTTATGAGTCGACTGATCTCCTTCTTTACTTTTTGAATATTTCCATCCATGTCTCCTCTTCTGATTTTTACCAGGTCATGTTCCAGTTTGACTATTCGTTTGATGTAGGGAGAATTCTCCCTGATCTCTTTATCATAATGATGGTAACTACGCTGGTATTCTATTTTTGCGAAAAACTTGAGATTTTCTATCCCAACAGGTTTTCCCTCTATTTCCCGGTTGAAGGCTTTGGCGTATTCACGCATCACTTGTACAGTGTATTCCCGGAGAGATGCTGAATTGTTATTGATATGCCTGAGTTCATATTGGCTCGGATTAATGGTAATAGAATAATACCGGGGTTCAGTTTTTCTAAGCTTTCCTGCATTGGCATCTATTTCTCTGATTACCTGTTGTTCTGTGATTTGATCCCCTGTATGGTTGAAGAAATAGTTCATTTTTTCCAGCGGCTGGTCCCGATTCTCTTTTTCCAGATAAGTCACAAAGTCAGCAACACTACTGGTGAAATTGCCTCCTATTTTCTGGGGAGTGATTGTCAGGTACATTTCAATAAGCTTTTAATTTCCTTTTCATCCTTTCCAGCTCTTCTCCTTCCATTTCAAGAATATACTTATCGGGACCGAAGGTCCTTTTGTCAAGGATTACTTTACTGAGTATATATTCAAGATCTTTTTTTATTTCTTCCTGTGCTCTGTCTACTGGAATATTCCTCTCCCTGACGGGCTTTACAGGGGAAGAGATTTCTTTTACAGGGGGCAATGGGATACGGCTGGAAGGAATGGAAGTTGCCTGAGCAGGATCAAAAAGTAGCTGTAACATCGCAAGTGTAGGCTGGGTTTGGGTTTTTTCTATTTCTTTTATAATTGCCACTATAGCATTGAGTCGCTTTTGTATTTTTTCATCCAATGCGGGCAAATCTATTTTAGCTTTGTGCCTGGGGGAGATCTGGTACTTGTGAAAATATTCCAGCATAAGCTCCAGTACTTCAGTATTTGATCCTCCTGTCTCCTTTGAGAAAGTACGGAACCTTTTTGCCGTTTCTACCTTTATACTAATAGTGGAAAATGTGCTCATTTCTTGATCCAGATTCAGTGAATTATGATATATCAAAATAATATCTCCGGGACTTGGGTTGTCATTTTCAAAGGAACTTTAAGATATAGATCGTCTACCTTTAATTGAATCTCTAAGAAAAGGCTGCTTTTAATTAATAAATGATAATAGGAAGAGTGAGAGTGTAATGACTCAAATGTGGAAAATGGTTGTGAGTTATCTAAAGCCGCTCAGCACATTTCCGCTCCATTCCGCAAAAGGCTTCATTTCGAGAAAAGAGCTTCGCTTGAAAACTTCTTGGACATCACCCCCAATTTCTCCTTTTCACTACGCCGGAAATTTATTTTTTCGGAAGGCTACGCTACACTACATAATTGGGGATGAAGTCCGCTAAAAGTGGATTTTCATATTAAGGCTTTGGTGCCTCTTCCAGATGTTCTGTTCTTCTCATATGGCTTTTTGAATACTCCCGAGCCTCCGCTAGACTTCACCTTTTTTGTAAGCAAAGTAACAACATTCGGAAGTTGACGGACTGCATAAGCCAGTCGTGCCTCCTTTTTATAAGTCCTTATCAATTCCGAATGTTTAAAAATCATACAGCAACAAAAAAGGTAACAGCGAAGGCTCTATGGGAAGTAAATCAAAAAAAGGAATTATGAAATCAAACAGCAACATCAAAAAGGAAGCGGCACCAAAGAAAAACAAAAAGGAAAACGCTCCGGATATAAAAAGTAAATCCATTATTAATCTTTTAATATTAAATGTTATGAGAACAATTAGAAACAAAGTGCAGCTAATCGGGAACGTAGGAAATTCGCCCGAAACCAAAACCCTTGAAAATGGCAAAAAAGTGGCTTCTTTTTCAGTGGCCACCAATGAATTTTATCGTAATTCCCAGGGTGACAAGGTAGAACACACTCAGTGGCACCAAATTATCTGTTGGGGCAATACCGCTGAAATCGTGGAGAAGTATGTATCCAAAGGAAGAGAGATTGCCATAGAGGGAAAACTGTCCAACCGATCTTATGAGACCTCCGACGGCTCCAAAAGATATGTATCTGAAATTATCGCCAGTGAAATTCTTTTGCTTGGCAGTTCTTCCACAAAGGCTTAAAAATTAAAAGAGGGTGCAAATGCTCGTTTGCCCCTCTAAAAAATCTAAAAAAGATAATTATGAAAACTAAAGTTAATGAAATTTCTCTGAAATACCTCGGTAACATGAGAATAAAGGAATCGCCAAAAATATCTTCTTCTAATGACGCTTTTGAAAATTTCTTTTGCCAATGGAACTTAAACCATATCGCGATGCAGGAGTGTTTTAAGCTGATGCTCCTCAACAATGGAAACCGGGTGAAAGGTATAGTTGAAATATCCACCGGGGGTATTACCGGTACTCTGGTAGACCTGAGGATAGTTTTTGCAGTAGCGCTTAAATCATTAGCCACAGCAGTTATTGTTGCTCATAATCACCCTTCAGGAACTCTATTGCCCAGTAATAATGATAAAGCCCTAACCCGGAAAATCAAAGAGGCAGGTTTGCTTCTCGATATAAAGCTTCTGGACCACCTCATTATTACTCCAGAAGGCAAGTACTTTTCATTTTCGGATGAAGGACTATTATAAAAAATCTGATTTTTAAAAGGCCGGAGATGATCCGGCTTTTTCTTGTGTAGGAAAATTTTGACTGCTCCAGTCGATGAAGGCTTTTTTTCAGGAGCAGCAACTTAATTAGCTGGTAAAAAGGATAGCAAGAGGATAACACGCTAAAGCGATGTTATTTAATTAAAAAAATCTGTATAGTGCTGATATACAAATAGTTTTATTCGTTATATAATATTGTCTTACCTAGAACTTTAGAGTAGGGGATACAGTAAAATTTTCTGAGCCCTTATGTGTACTGGTTTTGATTAATTAAACGATAATTAAATCCTGATTATGCAGTTTTTATAAGAATATTTGGTATTCCACCTAGTGTTAGAACCCTTAGGCAACTTCTGAAGCTTTGGCAGGTACACCATAAATTAGCTTCATGTATTTTCTATTATGTATAAATAGTAGCTCTGGAATTTCACAGGCAAGATTAAAAAATATGAGGGTTGTAACTTTATATTTTCTACTTGCACAATTTTTAAAGAGTTTTTTTGGCGTAAACATAATGTGAGAATATCTAGGCCTTAATTCTTATGTGTTTTGTCTATTTATTTACAAAGGCATTTCAGCTAATTAAAAGTAGGTGAACTCATACCGTGTATATGCTTTAAATTCAGTGAGTGTCTGTGACCTCACCTAACGAGTGTTCTGTAATCTGTATATTTGCCCCTAGGGTAAGCAACCAAAAGGGTAAACCCCGATTAGAAACCGGGGAAGCGTCCTCAATCAGTTCTTGATTATATACAAAAAAAGGGGTATATAAGCTTAGGAATGCGCAATAGGAAGTAAAAGCAAAAAGTTTCATAGAATTTTAATGCTATCACAGGATTAAATCAGCAAATCTAAAGGGATATCTGAAAAAACTTTCTAAGTCTCTTGTCACATGTTGATATAAGCTTTTAAATTGTATAATTTATTATTGCAAAAAAAAGATTAGTAAATTCAATCTAGCAGAAAGCCTCCTATTGAAATTTGTTACCTTTCCATTTGCTAAAAAAAAAAGTAACAGCATTCAAAATTGTGGCGGTTATTTATGAGGTTCTCTTTTAATAAGCCCATATATACTTTCCCTTTTGTTTGGCGGGAAAATCGTAAAATTTAAAAAGGGCATCTGTTAAAAGTTAATCCAAATATTTGGACATTTTGGTGGAACTTATGAAGATGCAGAGGTACATTCATTTTTATGAAAACAATAGTGAAATATGTAAGGTCTATATCCATCCTCCTTATAATTCTGTTTTCTGCCTGTAGCCCAGATGAAGAGCGTGAAGGCTACTTAATAGGTTTTTCCCAGGCAATGACAACAGATAACTGGCGGAAAGAGATGAATCGATCTATGAGGATTGAAACTTCTTTGCATCCTGAACTTGATCTTGAAGTTCTCGACGCAGCTGGAAATATCCAAAAACAAATAGAGGACATAAATCTTTTAATTGATAAAAAGGTTGATGTACTGATAGTCTCTCCTATTCAATCTGCACCTATTACCCCAATAATTGAAAAGGCCATGAGTGCAGGCATACCGACTATTGTGATAGACCGCAAAATAGAAGGGAGTAATTACACAGCATATGTAGGGGCAAACAATGTAGAGGTAGGAGGGAATGCTGCAAAGTACATATTGTCTCATGCGAGCCACAAGAAGGGGAATATAATTGAAATTAAAGGTTTGGCGGGATCTTCTCCAGCATACGAACGCTCTCTGGGATTCAGAAATGTCATTAATAAACAAACCAATTTAAAGATCATAGGTACGGTTCAGGGCGACTGGGAGAAACATTCAGTTGAAGTAGGACTTAAAAAAATTCTTGATTCCACCTCTAATATAAATTACATCTTCACTCACAATGATAGAATGGCACAGGGAGCTCTTGAGGTAGCCAGGAAAAAAGGCCTTGATGATAACATTATTTTCGTGGGAGTGGACGGACTATATGGCCCCAGTGGGGGAATCCAACTGGTAAAGGATGGAATACTTTCAGCTACCATACTTTATCCAACAGGAGGAAGTGAAGCAATACGGCTTGCAAAGAATCTGCTTCAAAATGAAGTAGTAGAAAAAAATAATATCCTTAAGACAGTGGTCATAGATTCTGTTAATGTGGATATTATGCAGAACCAGTTTAATAAGTTAAATCAGCAGCAGACGGATATTGAAGAACAGCAGGCGATCATTCGGGAACAAATCACCTCCTATAATACTCAGAACAGTCTGATTCAGCTTATGGCTTTTTTGTTATTCCTCCTGTTGATTCTTGCCCTATATAGTATTTATCTTTTAATTAGAGTCAAACGGGGAAAAAGAAGTCTCGAAATCATTAATAAAAAAATTGTGGTTCAAAGGAATCAGATTGAAAATTTTGCTAAACAGTTGAAGAAAACCAACGAGACAAAAATTAATTTTTTCACTGCATTGTCTCATGAATTTAAGACTCCTCTTACACTTATTACGAGCTCGGTAGAGTCTCTGAGTAAAGCAAAAGATCAAGACCTTGATAATTACAAATATGAGACAAGGCTTATAATGAATAATTCAAAAAGATTGTTGCGTCTTATTAATGAGTTATTGGATTTCCGAAAACTAGAGACTAGATCTTTTGTGATAAAACCAAGTCGAACAAATATATATGAGTTTTTTAAATCCATTTTTCATGATTTTAAAACAGAAGCTGCTATAAATTCCCTTGATATGGATTTAAAGTGTACAAATAAGGAACTTGAACTTTATATTGATAGAAATATGATGGACAAAGTCTTTTTCAACTTGCTCTCGAATGCCTTAAAATTCACTCCGAAAAACGGAAAAATTTCTGTCCGTATTGAAGAAAGTTCCGATCCTAAAAAAATCAATATTTACGTGAAGGACTCGGGTATAGGAATTCCTTCAGGAGAACAAGAACGAATTTTTGATCCCTATTTTCAAGCAACTAATAATCTTAAACCGGGCTCAGGAATGGGCTTGTATCTAACCAGAGAATTTGTAAAACTTCATGGAGGCACGGTTTCCTTAAGATCAAAGAAAGGAACTGAGTTTTGCGTGTCACTGCTTGAAGGGACGGAACATCTAAAGGATTATATAATTTCTCAAGATGAACCTTTAAAGTATGAAAAATTAGAGACTCATATAGACTCACTGTATCCACAGGCAGTGATGAAAGATCTTCCTGGTGTTTTGGACAATGAACTGAATATACTTTTAATTGAAGATAATCTTGATTTGGCGAATTTAATTCAGAGGAACTTTCATAAAGAATACAACCTACATCATTCCGACGGAACGGATGCCATAGAGAAAGCTCTTGATATTGTGCCGGACGCGATAATATGTGATTTAAACCTTCCAAACAAAAGCGGATTTGAAATATGTAAAGAATTAAAGAATGACCTTCGAACCTCTCATATCCCGGTAATAATTCTAACCGCCCTTAACGATGAGGAATCGAGGATAAAGGCTTTGCGTAGTGGTGCGGATTTTTATATTACCAAACCCTTTAATCTGGAAGTTCTTAAGCAATCGGTGGTGTCAGTACTGTACAACCGAGAGAAATTGAGGTACTATTACACAAATAGGATTAATGAAATTGAAGATAATAAGCTCAATACCTCCGAACAGGAATTCCTGAAACAGCTAAATGAGGTTATTGATAAAAATTTACAGGATCAAAATTTTTCAGTTGAGGAGCTTTCAAATATTTTCAATATTTCAAGAGTACACTTGTATAGAAAAGTTAAAGCTATGTTAGGATTAACGGTCAATGAATATATTAATTCCCAACGACTCGCAAAAGGAAAATATTTATTAGAGGATACCAATCTAAACGTGTCTGAGATTGCTTACAGCGTTGGGTATTCTTCTCCAGGTTATTTTTCCACATCCTTTAAAAATAAGTACGGTCTAACTCCTAAAAAATTCAGAGATTCCAAAGAACCTTTAAAAGACTCTGTTTAAAATCTTTCTGATGTTACATTATTAAACTTGAGGTATCATTTTTAAAACTATAACGTTATAGCTAAAATAATTAATTGACGTAAATTACTGTTAAACAAGGTATTGTGTATTTTTAAATCCGACTTAACAAAATTATAACGATTTAGGTGATTCCTAAATTTCTTCAGGTTCCTTTCCATTTATCTTAGTTGCTGATTAAAAAATGTGGAAATGAACAAAATTTTAGCTTGGTCAATAACTGCTGCATTGGCAGGATTTTTATTCGGATTTGATACAGTTGTTATTTCAGGAGCTGACAAATCTCTTCAGGCTGCCTGGGGTACTTCTGATGCCTTCCATGGCTCAGTCGTGATGGCGATGGCCCTGTGGGGAACAGTAATAGGAGCCATTTTTGGTGGCGTTCCAACAAATAAGTTTGGTAGAAAAAATACTTTGTTATTTATAGGATTGTTATACATAATCTCTGCTCTTGGTTCTGCACTTGCCAATGATCCTGTTTCTTTTGCCGTTTTCAGATTTATTGGAGGACTTGGGGTAGGAGCTTCTACTATTGCAGCACCTACTTATGTGTCAGAGATCGCTCCACAAAAATATCGCGGGCGTCTTGTGTCTCTTTATCAATTTAATATCGTTCTGGGTATTCTGGTCGCTTTTTTATCTAATTACTTACTAAGAAATACGGGAGAAGAACCCTGGAGGTGGATGATGGGCGTGGAGGCCATACCTGCATTCATTTATACTGCATTTGTATTTTTTATCCCCAGGAGTCCGAGGTGGCTCATATCCAAGGCAAGAGAAGGAGAGGCCCGTAAAATATTAAGTTTGATACAGCCAGATGGGGATGTAGAAAAAAAGATGATTGAAATAAAGAAACAATCAGAGTCAAACTTAACGGGGGAACACATTTTTATGAAAAAGTACAGATTCCCTCTAATTCTTGCTTTCCTTGTAGCTTTCTTCAATCAACTCTCGGGTATAAATGCCTTTCTATATTATGCACCACGTATTTTTGAAGCAGCCGGTTTAGGGGAAAGTACTGCATTGCTCAGCAGTATCGGAATTGGAGTGGTAAACCTGCTTTTTACGATCCTTGGAGTGGTACTTATCGATAAGCTGGGCCGAAAATTGTTAATGTATATTGGTTCCATAGGTTATATTATTTCCCTATCTCTTGTGGCAGCATCTTTTTTCCTGAATTGGGGAGGTTTAACTGTTCCCATTTTCCTGTTCATGTTCATTGCGGCTCATGCAATAGGACAAGGAGCGGTAATTTGGGTTTTCATTTCTGAAATCTTCCCTAATCATCTACGCGCTTCAGGACAGGCTTTTGGATCTTCCACTCACTGGTTATTAGCAGCAATCATTCCCTCATTGATCCCATTTTTGTTCTCGACCATAGGTCCAGCTTACGTATTTGCGTTTTTCGCATTTATGATGGTGCTTCAACTCTTGTTTGTCATTTTCATGATGCCAGAAACTAAAGGAAAGTCTCTCGAAGAATTAAGTGAAGAATTGTCCATTAGAAAAACCCCAAATAAAAAACAACAAACTATCTAAAATATGAAAAAGTATATCCTAATATTACAAATTTCTGTCCTCGCGAGTATTGGTTTGTCTTCTTGCCAGGATAAAGGTAAAGAAGGAGCAGCCACACAAGAAGAAGTGGCACCGGCACAAAGTGAAGAAGAAGTCGCATACAGACCAATTTTTCATTTTACACCGGATTCAGGATGGATGAATGATCCCAACGGAATGTTCTATTTAGATGGAACATATCATTTATTTTTTCAGCATAATCCCGATGATAATGTCTGGGGGCCTATGCACTGGGGTCATGCCACAAGTACCGATCTTATTACCTGGGAAGAACAGCCCATTGCTCTTGAACCGGATAAACATGGAACAATTTTCTCAGGAAGTGCAGTTGTTGACCATAACAACACTTCAGGTCTTGGTGAAGGGGACATTCCCCCGGTTATAGCAATTTTTACTTATCATGATGCTGAAGCCGCCGATGCAGGAAGAGATGATTTCCAGACTCAAGGTATAGCATATAGTCTAGACAAAGGAAAAACCTGGATCAAATATGATCAGAATCCAGTGCTTGGAAATCCAGGCATTAGGGATTTTAGAGATCCCAAAGTAGAATGGTTTGAAGAAGAGCAAAAATGGATTATGTCATTAGCTGTTCAAGACCATATTAGTTTTTACTCCTCACTGAATCTTCTTGAGTGGGAACACGAAAGCGATTTCGGACAAAACCTTGGGGGGCATGGAGGTGTTTGGGAGTGTCCTGATCTATTTAAAATGACAGTGGAAGAGACAGGTGAAGAGAAATGGGTACTACTTGTTAGTATAAATCCAGGCGGGCCTAATGGAGGTTCGGCAACACAATATTTTATTGGAGATTTTGATGGAACAACTTTCACTCCGCATGAATCTATTGCAGAGATTGGGGAAGAACATGACTATTGGATAGATTTCGGGAAAGATAACTACGCTGGGGTTACCTGGTCAAATATTCCGGAATCTGATGGTCGTCGTTTATTTATTGGTTGGATGTCTAACTGGGAATATGCTAATGAAGTTCCTACCGAGCAATGGCGTAGCTCTATGACCATTCCCAGGACTCTAAAATTAAATAAGGAAGGAAGTACCTATAGAATCCTTTCTTCTCCGGTACAAGAACTGAAGCAATATTATTCTACAGGTGTTGACCAAAAAGAAATAGTAGTTCAGGATAGTACCATACTTGCGGGTGAAGATATAAATCTATCAAAAGCTGTTCTAAGTTTTGATATTTCCAACCTTCAGGAGCAACGGTATGAATTCACGCTTGGGAATAGTGAAGGAGATCAATTAATTTTTGGATACTCTGGAATAGAAAAAGAATTTTTTCTAAACAGGGGGAATTCAGGTCTAACCGAATTTAAGGATGTCTTTGGTAAGGAGGTCTCGACTGCACCAAGATTATCCAATGCGGAATCTCTGAACGTTAAAATAGTTCTGGATAAAACTTCAATTGAGATCTTTTATGATAATGGAAAGACAGTAATGACCGAAATTTTCTTTCCCAATGAACTTTTCCAAACAATTACTGCGGATGGAGAGCAGAATTTTACAATAGAAAATTTTCAGATCAATCAACTAAATTTCAATTAATACAACTCCTATGAATAGTAAATTCTTAATATTATTTCTCCTACCCATTTCTATGTGGGCGCAGGGAATAGAAATATCGGGAACCGTAATTTCCGAAGATGATCAAATGCCTCTACCGGGAGTTTCCATTCAGGTAGAAGGGACAAATGAAGGTGTAGTAACAGATTTTGACGGAAATTATACCATAACAAATGTTGATCCTCAAGCCACATTGTTATATAGTTATTTAGGTTTTAGAACTGAAAGAATAGCTGTAAATAATCAAACAGAAATTAATGTATCTCTTACCATGGATGCTCAACAGTTGGATGATGTGGTGGTAACGGGCTATACATCTCAAAGAAGGACTGATATTACCGGAGCCATTTCGGTGGTAGACATGGAGGAAATCAATAAACAACCGGAACCTAATCCGGTTAGAGCTTTACAGGGACGGCTTCCTGGGGTTCAAATTACTTCAGATGGTTCTCCAAGTGGCTCTAATACTCAGGTTGTGATTCGTGGAGTTGGGACTCTAAATAATACAGATCCTCTATATGTTATTGATGGAGTACCAACCAAGGCTGGAATGCATGAATTGAACCCAAATGACATTGAGTCAATTCAAGTATTAAAAGATGCTTCTTCTGCCAGTATATATGGATCAAGAGCTTCTAATGGGGTAATTATAGTTACAACTAAAAAAGGAAGAGAAGGAAGAATGCAGATTAATCTTAATTCTTATGTATCGGCCTCTACTTATGCCAATAGACAGGAAGTGCTCAATGCAGAACAATATGGGAGAGTCCTTTGGCAGGCACAAATAAATGACGGAATTGATCCTAATTCTAACAATTTGCGATACCAGTTCGATTGGGGCTACAATGATATTGGCGAAGCTGTTCTCAACAATATTATAGTTCCGGAATATCTGGATGATGAACAAACTTTATATTCTGCAGATACAGACTGGTTTGATGAGATCTCTCAAACAGGTTTTGCCCAATCTTATGATTTGTCAGTTTCGAATGGAACAGAAAAGGGGAATTATCTTTTTTCTCTTGGATATTATGACAATGAAGGCATCGTAAAGACCACAGAATTTAACAGGATTTCGGCAAGGATGAACAGTAGCTATAAATTGTTTAAAGATAGGCTGGAAATAGGGGAAAACTTTACCTTCAATAAAACTCATGAAGTTCAAAATCCTGGTGTTCTAGACCTGGCATTAAAAGCATCTCCTATTATTCCTGTTCGCACGGTAGATGGAGAAGGTTGGGGTGGACCCGTTGGTGGAATGAACGACAGGCAAAATCCTGTACGTTTACTTGAGTACAATAAAGACAATGGATATGAATATCATCGGGTGTTTGGAAATGCTTACGCTGACCTGGAGCTTATTGAAAATCTTCATTTAAGGACAAATCTTGGAATTGACTACAGTAATTTTTATCGCCGTTCTCTTCAAAGAAGTTATAAATCAGGTTATCTGCAAAACAATGAAACAGCAGTAAATATTGAGGACTGGAGAAGTTTGAAATGGACCTGGACTAACACAGCTACTTACGAGGTAAAAATTCAGAATCACGAATTAAGTTTGCTCGCTGGTACAGAAATGTTTAGAGATGACTATAAGAACATTAATCTAAGGAGGGAAGGTTTTGTTCTTGAAACACCGGATTATATGTATCCTGATGCAGGAAGTGGTGAAGCCTATAATGGAGGTTCTGCTACTTCTTACAGCCTGCTCTCTTTCTTTGGGAAACTGGACTACACTTTCGATCGGAAATATTTATTCTCAGCTACCATACGACGAGATGGCTCATCAAGATTTGGAGAAAATAATCGCTTTGGAACTTTTCCGGCCTTTTCTGCTGGATGGCGTATAAGTGAGGAAAATTTTATACACAATAATTATTCATTTTTTTCCGATCTAAAACTACGGCTTGGATGGGGGCAAACTGGAAATCAGGAAATTGATAACAACGCTATCTATTCTTTATATGTATCGGATTATGCTGGAGGTGATCCTACCTGGGGAACCTCATATGGAACAGCGTACGATCTCTCTGGAAGTGGATCAGGTTTATTGCCTTCAGGGTTTAGAGGAATACAGATTGGAAATGATGACCTGAAATGGGAAACTACTACTCAAACTAATATCGGGCTTGATTTTGGATTTTTCGGATATAAATTATTTGGAAATCTTGACTATTACTTTAAGGAAACTGAAGATATTCTGGTATTACCTCCATACCTGGGAACAATAGGTGAAGGAGGAAACAGATGGGTAAACGGGGCTTCCATGGAGAATGAAGGTTGGGAATTCGCACTAACTTACCGCGATGAAACTGAAGGAGATTTCAGCTATGAGATTTCAGCCAATATTTCCACTAACCGAAATGAAATAACTTATCTGCCAGAAGAGGTGCAGAACAGCTATGGTGGTGATGGAGGTGAGGACAATATTCTTGGGAGACCGATTAATTCTATGTATGGGTATGTTACAGACGGTCTGTTCACGACCGAAGAAGAGGTAATGAATGCTGCTGAACAAGAAGGGAAAGGCCTTGGTAGACTCCGCTATAAAGATTTAGATGGGGACGGAATTATTACCGATGATGACCGCACATGGATTGGAATACCACATCCAGATTTTAGTTATGGCTTTAACATCACACTGGGATATAAAAATTTTGATTTTACCTCTTTCTGGCAAGGAGTTGGAAATGTTGATGTAATTAATAGTCGCAAATTCCAAACAGATTTTTGGAGCGTTGATGACGTTGGGTCCAATAAGGGAGCCCGACTTCTTGACGCCTGGTCTCCCGAAAATATAAACTCAACCATACCAGCTCTAACAACAATCGACAGAAACGCAGAATCTCGGTTTTCTACCTATTATGTGGAGAATGGACGATACTTGAAATTGAGAAACCTTCAGGTGGGTTATAGCCTATCGGAAGCGGTTCTGGAAAGGATGAATTTCACGAATGCTAGGTTCTATGTAAGCGGTCAGAACCTCCTAATGATAACTTCTTCAGATTTTACTGGAGTAGATCCTGAAAATGCAGGATGGGGTTATCCCCAACCACTTACAGTAACTCTTGGATTGAACCTATCTCTCTAAAAACATTAAACTCTTTATTATGAACAAAATAAAATATTTACTCGGCATAGTTCTTTTAACTATTTCCGCTGCATGTTCAGATTTTCTGGAGGAAGATCCTTATGCGGTACTATCTGAAGAACAATTGGCAACTCCTGAAAACGTTGATGGATTTGTGACAGCAGCTTATGCAGCATTGGGTAATGATCACTATGACATTCCCTTTAGTCTTTGGCCCTATGGAAATGTCCGCTCTGATGATGCTTACAAAGGAGGGAGTGGCACAAATGACATCCAGGTTTTTCACTTCTTTGAAGTATCAGAGAATATAAGACCCGATTTTGGTGAACTGGATGCTTTCTGGTACAACAGTTTTATTGCTATTTCAAGAGTAAACAAAGCATTGGCTGCCTTGAACCAAATCGACGAAGCTGATTTTCCTAAGAAGGAAACCAGAATCGCAGAAATGAGATTTTTGAGAGGACACTTTTATTTCATGTTGAAGATCATGTACAAATATGTTCCATACGTAACAGAAGATATTCCTGTGGAGGAGTATGGGAATATTTCGAATCGTGCTTTAAGTAATGATGAACTATGGAACGCTATTGCGAGTGACTTCGAAGCAGCAGCCGAAAATCTCCCCCTTTCACAACCTGAAGTCGGAAGAGCAGATGAAACAGCAGCATATGCATACCTGGCGAAAACACGGCTCTATCAGGCTTACCAACAAGATGAGAATCACAATGTCGTCAATGTTAACCCCGAAAGATTACAGCAAGTTTTAGATGCAACAGCTCACGTAATTGGGAAACATCAACTTGAAGAGGATTTTGCTTATAATTTTCTGCCCGGGAGTTTTGAAAACGGGCCGGAATCAGTATTTTCAATCCAATTTTCAGACAATGATGGGACACTACACGGAAGGTTGAATTTTTCAGATGTATTGGCAACCCCTCAGGGAATTGGATGTTGTGACTTCCATAAACCAAGTCAAAATCTGGTAAATGCGTATAAAGTTAACGAAGAAGGCTTACCTCTATTTACAAATTACAACGAATCAAATATTGATTTCAATAATCTGGAAAATTATAGTGTAGATCCCCGGTTATATCATACTGTAGCAATTCCTGGTCTGCCCTGGAAATATGATGAAGAGGATATCTATCAGGAAAATTGGGTAAGATCCCCAAGTACCTACGGATATACTGCTTCTTTAAAGGAGAATGTGACTGCAGATTCGGAGTATCTCGTTAACATAGATCCTTTCTATGGAAACTCGAAAAATAGAATCGAGATTCGTTATGCAGACGTGTTGTTGATGCGAGCAGAGGCTTTAATCGAATTTGGACGACACAATGAAGCGCTTCCTTTAATAAATGAAGTACGGGAAAGGGCAGATCAAAGTACTACCTTAATATCGGCTTACGCCAATAATGCTGGGGTAAGTCCTTATATAGACGGCGAAAACATCAACTGGACCCAAGATGTAGCCCGTGAGGCATTGCGCTGGGAACGCAGGTTAGAACTTGCAATGGAGGGAAATCGCTTCTTTGATCTTGTAAGATGGGGTATTGCAGGAGAAACTCTTAACAAATATTACGATGAAGAAGCCGAGGAAATCACCTATTACGAGGGCGCTTCATTTGATGAAGGTCGGGAAGAATATTTACCCATTCCACAGGCTCAGATAAACTTCAGTCAGGATGTATATGTACAAAATACAGGCTACTAAAACATTATAATTATGATCAACTTTAATAATTTAAAAGATATTGTCTTAATAGTTGTTTTTCTGGGGACTTTTATTTCATGTTCCTATGACCGCGATATCGAACCTGTAGCAGCGCCGGTAATATCTTCAGTCGACAACCTACAGGTAGAACTGGTGGGGGATACTGCCGTTGTTAGGTGGGATAATCCTTCCTACGAAGGTAACCTTACAACAAGAATTAATCACAACAAAGGGATTGAAAACATTAATGCTCCCGTCCATATATTTAAATACGGAATCATAGATGTTAATACAGATTACTTCTTCACCGTCAAGCTTCAGGATGACCAAGGGAATTACTCTTTAGGAGAAACAGTGATCCTGCATCGGGAAGGACCTCAGGCTGTAACCAACTTCAGAGGAGTCCAGGAAGGAACAAATATAAACTTAAGTTGGACCTTGCCTGAGGAAACCATATCAGGTATTCGATTAAGAGTTGATTCGGAAGAAATAAGCCTCCCGGCAGATGCCACTTCCTATACTTTTAATAATGAGACTTACAGCACTTATAAATTTCAAATTAACGCCATGGATGAAGAAGGCAATCCATCACCTTCAAAATACTTAAACTTCACTGTGGGAGCAACTAAAATTGGCTATTTGGGGACTGCACCAAATGTTGGGTCTATCAGCGATGATGACGTGATTGCTTCTGCAAACTGGCTTTTTGAAAATTATCCTGATGCTGAATATGTTCAATTTTCAGATATTGAAGAAGGGCTTGACCTGAGTGAGTTTAGGGTGCTTTGGTGGCATTATGATAATGACAGCAATAATCCAGCACTTCCCGCAGAAGTCACGAGTGAGAAAGTTGTTTCTGCTATTGCAGAATTCCATAGAAAAGGAGGTGCTCTACTCTTGAATACCCATGCAGTACAGTATCTCTGGACCATCGGTCGTATGACCCCCAATTTCGGAACAGCTATAGGTGCCGGGGGAGGATTTGACAATCCGGATACCTGGGGGGTTAATGTCAATATTGGGCGGGCTCACGATAAAAGTTCACATCCCATCTTTGAAGGACTGAATGCCAACAATGTTGATGGTCGCAAAATAATCCCACTTATTGGCCCTGGGTGGAAAGAAGATCATAATTATGTATTTGTAGATCTTCCGGCTTATTATGGCTATGGGAATGCTGATGAAGCTGCCTATACAACCATAAGTGAAGAAAATCAAATAAATATACTTGGCACCTGGGATGGTATTGCAGATTATTTTATGATGGGAATTTTTGAAACCTTACCAAATGACGAATTTAATGGTACCGCAATAGGAATTGGGATTGGATCCTTCGAGTGGAACCAAAATAATGGGAAAAATAACTTTCAGGAAAATATCGAAGCTATTACTAAAAATGCGCTGGATTATTTAAAAGTGCAATAAATCAAAAGAAGGATATGTTCAGTAAAAATAAATACTTACTTATTGTGCTTTCATTAATCATTTTGGGCTGTACTAAGGAAGATGAAGAAAATGAGCCTTCAGTGATTAAAGTGGGAGATAGTAATTTTAGACCTGCCTACCACTTCACGCCGGAAAAGAATTGGATGAATGATCCAAATGGAATGGTGTACTACAAAGGTGAATATCATTTGTTTTTTCAATACAATCCAGATGACAATGTTTGGGGGCCAATGCATTGGGGGCATGCAGTGAGTGAGGATCTGGTAAACTGGGAGGAGCTTCCGGTGGCTCTGTATCCTGATGATTTGGGAAACATATTTTCCGGCAGTGCGATTGTTGATACTCACAACACTGCCGGATTCAAAACGGGAGATGAAGATGTATTGGCAGCAATATTTACACATCATAATCCAGAGACTAATGAACAATATCAGAGTCTGGCATATAGCAATGATAAGGGGCGTAGCTGGCAAAAGTATGAGGGGAATCCTGTTTTAACCAATGAGGATAAAACCGATTTTAGAGATCCAAAAGTAATCTGGCACGAAGAAAAGCAACAATGGATAATGGTGGTCGCCGCAGGACAGGAAATCATTTTTTATTCCTCCCCGAATCTTAAGGAGTGGGAGTATCTTCAAAGTTTTGGTCATGGTCATGGGGCGCATGGAGGAGTTTGGGAATGTCCGGATCTTTTTACTGTTCGAAATGAAAATGGAGAAGAGCGATGGGCACTGCTGGTTAGCATTAATCCAGGAGCACCTAATGGAGGTTCAGGAACTCAATATTTTCTTGGTTCTTTTGATGGGGAAACTTTTGAGACAAGTCAGACAGAAACTAAATGGCTAGATTACGGTACCGATAATTATGCTGGCGTGACCTGGAGTAATGAACCGAATGGGAGAAATTTATTTATTGGATGGATGAGCAATTGGGCTTACGCACAAAATGTACCTACAACAGCTTGGAGAAGTGCCATGACCTTGCCCAGAACGCTTGAATTATCTAATAACGGTGATCTGCTTCTAAGTAAACCTGCTGAAGAGATGAGCTCAGTTTTAGCTTCTAATAGTGTTGAATATACTACTAACGGTGTAGATATTAAAAATGATCCAGTTCTAAAAACCGGGACTTTTCAAATCAATACAACACTAGATTTGTCCAAAGACAAATCTATAGAGCTCTTCTGGGGAAATGAAACGAGTGGAGTATCATTGCAGTATGATAAAACTACATCAGAATTTGTAATAAACAGAAATGATGCTGGTTATAGTTTTAACAATCTGAATAATAACAATTTATTCATTCCATACGTATTACCGGAGAGCAATGAATTAGAATTAGAAATTTGGGTAGATAAATCTTCAGTGGAGATTTTCGTAAATGGAGGAGAGCGTGTTATTACTTTTTTAATATTTCCTAATACCCCGTTTGGGGACCTTCAAATACACTCTGATTCTGAAGCAGAATTTATACAATCGCTTTACATCCAACCTATAGTGAATAAATAGAGTTGAAAAATTAGAATTAACAAGCTTAAATATGACAAAAATTAGAGCAGTCTGTTTCGGTGAAATACTATACGATGTCTTTCCCGATGAGGAGAGAATTGGCGGCGCTCCATTAAATGTTGCGGCAAGGTTGAGCAGCCTGGGGGTAAATACCCGGATGATAAGTAGAGTAGGAACCGATAAAAAAGGGGAACAAATAATCACATTTTTGGAAGAGCAAGGAGTGGATACTACCAATGTCCTCAGAGATCCTCAGTACCCGACCGGAGTGGTGAATGTGCGCCTTTCCAAAAGCGGATCGGCCACCTATGAAATCGCCTATCCGGCCGCCTGGGATAAGATCCAGGTAAAGCGGGAGAATCAACAGGCCGTAGAGGAGGCCGATATATTTATTTTCGGAAGCTTGGTATGCCGGGATGAGGTAAGCAGAAACAGCCTGTTTGAGTTGCTCCCAACAGCAAAATATAAGGTCTTGGATTTTAATCTTAGGCCTCCACACTATACAAGAGAACTTTTATGTTATCTCATCAATAAAGCCGATTTTATTAAGTTTAATGATGACGAATTATTTGAAATAGCAGAAATCCTTGGCTCCCCCTACCACTCCTTAGAGCAAAACCTCAGGTTTATAGCCGAAAGATCTGCTGCCAAAACTATTTGTGTTACAAAAGGCAGACATGGAGCAGTTTTATTAAAAGATGAGAAGCTTTACTACAACAGCGGATTCAAAATAAAGGTAGAAGACACTGTTGGTGCTGGTGATTCCTTTTTAGCAAGTCTCCTCGCTAAGCTTTTTGAAGGTGAAGCTGTGCAAGTTGCATTGGATTATGCCTGTGCGGTAGGCGCCTTGGTTGCAGGAGAAAAAGGAGCAAATCCAAAGTTGGAGCCCAATAAAGTCAAAGAGTTCATTTATGCACCAGGTTTTGAGATGAAATACAAGAGTTAAAAGAAAAAAACACGATCCGTAATGTGTGTAAATTCTAAGTAAAGGGGGGTGACTTTCATTTAAAGCTAAACCCTTCCTTCGTATATAATCAAAAACTGATTGAGGACGATTACCCAGTTTCTTATTGGTACTGGCCCTTTTTGGTTGCTTTGCGTAGAGCCATAATACCTATTTCATTACAGCATCATCCGTTGGGAAGGACAATTCTCTTTTGACTATCTCTTTTAAGGGCGACAGCCATTTACTGTCTTATTGATTATTTTGGAGTTCTCTCCCACTTAATTAATGATTCCGGCCATCCAGATGATCAAATAAATAGGCACTAAAGTGCGGTTTGCCAGACAACAATATCATTACTGATCCGTTCTATAATTCGGGAAATGGTAGATGTAGAGATATTACATCCATAAATCTCAGAAATTTACTTCTGGATATCACCATTGGTCATTCCTTTGGCGTACAGCGATTCATTGACATTTTTGATACCGTCAATAATGTGTTCTGACGTTTGGGAACGATCACGGGATTAAAGGATCCGTACTCGTCCTGGCGAACTTTTATAATATCTTCCCCATAAGAACTGCGAACCTTCTTTTGAGTAAAGCCATTCCTGGTATTTCCTGATCCAATCTTCTGGTTCCTTTCGTAATTCAGAAGGCCATCTGGTTTACCTTTATGTATTTTCTCGAATCCTCGTTTTTGAATTTGCTGGAGAAAACTGCTGAGTTCTTCTACTGAAAATTGAAATTTGAATGCCAGATAGTAATTGATAATAAATTTGCTTTGGTTTTATATTATTTTAAAGTTCTAGTGGATTTGACTCTCACAATTAAAATACAGATGAAGAACTTCCTAAAATATTAATTGTTATATCTGAAAATCAGCATCTGTTTTTTTACGTTATTTTCACTTAGGGAAAATGCATGTTTTAGCTAAACTTTTTTTCGATGCTTAATATTAGTGAAATCCCTATTTCAAACTTATTGCGTCCAAAGAGGAATCTAACCTTTCTTTCAAAGCAGCCATGTCATCACTGATTTTTCTATCTAAAATTTTTGCATAGTGCTGAGTTGTCTGGAGTTTTTTGCTTCAGCCTCTGTTTGATTTGCGTAAAGTGAACTTCCTAAAGCTGAATTAATTTGTGTATAACTATCAGAACCTCCCAGCCAGCCATCATCGGATAGTTTGGTCGTAATGAATTCATTTTCTGAAGCTGAGGTAACAGTGGCAAGATATCCCTGCAAACCATTTAAGGTTTTTGTTGCGGCATCTGCCCTGGCCTGTTCCCAGGTGAAAGCACCACTTACATATTCGTAATAATGATCATTATCGGAATTAGATACTCCTCCTCCAATGTTAAAAACTACTTCCCTTTCAAGAACGTTGCTACTACTGGTGCGAAACTGGATATTCTGAAAAATGCTCTGTAGTTCCTGGGAAGTCATAGTTCCCGAAAGGGTAAGAACTCCGGTTGAAGCACTATAGTTGCTGGTCACCCCTGAAGGCAAAGTAAAACCAGTAGCCAACCTCAACTCATCACCTGTATGGAAGTTTTCATTGATAGAAACAGTTGCACCATCGACATTGTCAGATAGGTGAATTAGTAGATTACTATCAACTACCGTGTAATTTCCCGGTGAAGAAACTACCGTATTACCCTCACTGGGCTCTACAAGAGCATCGGGGTTTTCAATTGTAATTTGGGCATTTTTGGTAACCTCATTCCCTGCACCATCTTTTGCTGTGATGGACACTTGTTGAGTGCCAACATTAGTACAGTCAAAGGTGAAATTAGTCGGTGTAATAGTATAGCTACAGTTATCGTTTACTGCAGAAATAAATTCTGTCGCTGGAACAGTTAGCCCGTCTATACTGGTAAGTTTACGGGTTATATTTTGGAGGCTAAGAGTTGGTAGTTCATTGTCTACAACTGTCACTATGGCTGTAGCGTTCGAGGTATTCCCACTTCCATCGGTTACCGTTAAAGTGACAGAATTGCTTCCTATATTGGTGCAATTAAATTCTGTTTTACTCAAACTCAAGTTTGTAATTTCACAATTCTCAGAAAGTGTAGTACTGACCATTTGAGGAGTAATAACGGCGTTCCCGTTTTCGACCAACTGCACTGTAATATCTTTTGCTGAGGCGATCACTCTACATAGGATCTCTACAGTAATAAATGTTGTTGTAGTTTCTTGTGGTGTACCATTATCTATGGTTTCTAACTTAATAGTATTGGTTCCTAAATTACATTCGTTACCAACTATAGTTATTTCAGCAGTAGATAAATTTCCATTAGTAATGCTATGGGTTAATCCACACATATTCGAAGTCAAGGTGGTGGTGACATTTTGATTAGGTTCTGGACCTATAAACGAGGCATTAAAAGAAACAGTTTCTCCCAAATAGAGTTGAACCTTCTTGTTCTCAGGTAAGGAATTGGCGCTAGGTGCAATATTATCAGTATTGGCCATATTAAAATCAAAACATTGATTATCAAGATAATCGATGCCATCATTATTTCCTCCAGGTCCGTCATAATCGGAGCCGGCCTTGTCAAAACGGCCAACCTGTAAATAATCTGTATTATTTCCTTTATTAATACCAACAGTAGCTGGTACACCACCAAAACCATTTACACCCTCAGAAGCACCTCCGGTAGTCCATTGCATATCTTTGGAACAAAATGCTGTATTTCTTCCCGGCGGTGTTAAATCACTAGTACCATCGGAAATAATCACTTGAAAAGTATTAGTTTTTCCTGATGGTTCATAATGCTCCACCTGGTCCCATATTACAATTAGCGCATCGTTGGTAATTTTATAATATATATTACCCCCTTCACTCGTATCTACATCTCCCCAAAAAGGAGCGACCATGGGAATATCATTTGGAAATCCGCTGGCACTGTATACAGGATTCGCTTCTTCAAAAGTTAAATTGCCATTGGTATTAATAAATACCTGTTCATAATTAGTGCCGTAAAGATTATAAGAAAATGGGAGCGCTATGGGGCCAAAAGAACCATCATCATTTGTAGGAATAGCTATAAAAGAATTATCAAGTTCATAAAAACCTCCAGGTGCCTCAAGTTCTGTAGAGCTAACTGTAGCAGTTTTAAGAGCCGTTTTCTTCTCTGCTTTAAACGAAAAAGCTTGTGGCTGTTTTTTCACTTCCGCCTTTTTTCGTTCGTAATAATAAGGGTCAGAATCTGAAGGATCGATGACGGTTTGTGCAAAGAGATTCCCTTGTAGAAATAGACCTATTGAAAATAATATAAATTTCAAGATGTAGTTGTTCTTCATTATTAAAATTTTTGGGACATTTTTCGGAAAGAAATGAGCTAAAACAGATCCGCAAAAAAAACCCTAAAAAAAAGTTAATGAAGTTATAATCCTACAAATGATGTATTCAAATTGAATTTGGATACGTGCTTATTCCTTAAATGCAAGGTGTAAACATAATAATCTATAGAAACCTGTAGAAGGGGCTTTTTCAAGTCAAGAATAAGATGTTTTTCTATATCAAGTAAAAGTGCTTTAGGGTGTAAATAATCATTTTATGCATAAACAAAATGTCCCTTATTTCTCCTTATCCTATTCTCATATTTCGAAATTTATCTTTCAATAATTTAGAATAACGTCATCATTAAATTGAGATTGAAATCGCAAAAAGTATTGCATAACAATAAAATTTCTCTGGTTGTATTATTCTAAATTTTAGTGGATTTGACTTTCACAGTCAAAATTCAGAAG
>NZ_JBOJLM010000024.1:0-28077 GCF_050750585.1 Salinimicrobium sp. WS361 | reverse complement strand
TTTTGATACCTCTTATTCCTGGTCTTCTATTCTTGGTAAAGCTTTATCTGCCTTGTAGTGACGCAATTTTTTGATAAAGCTATGTACTTCGGTTTGACCGGCGCCGGCATGAATTTTAATAAAGTACTGGTCTTTGTAAAAGGAATATTCTTCTGCGCGACCTTTGTAGATCTTCAGCTTAAAAAAAGGAATTACCAGTGAATAAGTTTCGCCGGCAGCTCTAAAGCTTATTAATACTCCTTTTGGCCGCATCTCAATATTGCAGTGATTTTGTGCCTGGCCTTCATTTAAAACGAGCAGGTTGTAAATTTCTATGCTGGCCGCAGTTACAGGCAGTTCGTGAAAACTGGTCTTTTTTAGCTCCTGTCTTTCCTCGAGGGTGAAAGGGTTGCCCACCAGTTCATTGATCTCTTCTCTCTTGTCAGCAAAATCACGGGAAATATTCAGTAGCATTTTCTTTTTTTCTAAAGGTAAGCATTTGCGCTCAAACCCTTTATACAACCTCAAAATTCTGTTATCTTTGCCACTTCCTGTAGAAGCCTGCAGGTAATAAAATTAAAAGACATGAATGTTCAGGACGTACTCGCCGCGCAGGTAAAAGAAGCGGTTAGCAATATTTTTAATGTAACGTTGGAGACGGTAGAGTTTCAACCCACCCGAAAGGACTTTGAAGGTGACATCACCCTGGTGACATTTCCTATGTTGAGGCAAATAAAAACCAGTCCTGTAAAGCTTGGAGAGGCCATAGGTGATTACCTGGTTGCCCATAACAAAGAGATCGAGAAATTCAATGTAGTTCAGGGGTTTTTGAATATTGTTCTGGCCGATGCTTACTATCTCAATTTCTTCGGAAAAGTAAAAGATGATCCTGACTTCGGAAAAGCTTCTGTAGGTGAGGAATCTATTATGGTAGAATACTCTTCGCCAAACACCAATAAACCACTGCATTTAGGACACATCAGAAATAACCTTTTGGGGTATTCAGTTTCTGAAATCCTGAAGGCTTCAGGAAAAAAAGTTTACAAAACTCAAATCATAAATGACCGCGGAATTCATATTTGTAAGTCTATGCTGGCGTGGCAAAGATTTGGAAATGATGAAACGCCCGAGTCAACGGGATTAAAAGGGGATAAACTGGTAGGGAACTACTATGTGAAGTTTGATAAGGCTTACAAAGAGGAAGTTTCTTATTTGCAGGCCCAGGGAAAGACCGAAGATGAGGCAAAAGCTGAAGCCCCTATTTTAAAAGATGCCCAGGAAATGTTGCGCAAGTGGGAAGCCGGCGATGCTGAAGTTGTTGAGCTGTGGAAGACCATGAACCAGTGGGTATACGATGGTTTTGAAGAAACCTACGCTAAACTGGGAGTCGATTTTGATAAAAATTACTACGAAAGCAACACCTACCTGCTCGGTAAGAACGTAGTTGCCGAAGGTCTTGAAAAAGGCATTTTTTACCGAAAGGATGACGGCAGTGTATGGATAGATCTTACCGATGAAGGTCTCGATGAAAAGATCGTACTGCGAAGCGACGGTACGGCGGTTTACATGACGCAGGATATTGGAACTGCCATACAGCGTGTAAAAGATTACCATATCAACGGGATGGTTTACACCGTGGGGAATGAGCAGGATTATCACTTCAAAGTGCTCTTTTTGATCCTGAAAAAATTGGGATACGAATGGGCCGAAAATCTTTACCATTTGAGCTACGGAATGGTAGATCTTCCTAGCGGTAAAATGAAAAGCCGCGAAGGCACCGTGGTAGATGCCGATGATCTTATTGAAGAAATGACTGCCACCGCCAAGAATATTTCTGAAGAGCTGGGGAAACTCGATGGCTATTCGGAAGCTGAAAAAGAAGAGCTCTATCGAATTATAGGCCTGGGAGCTTTAAAATATTATATTCTGAAGGTAGATCCGCGGAAGCGAATATTGTTTAATCCGGAAGAATCTGTAGATTTCCAGGGAAATACCGGTCCTTTTATACAGTATACCTACGCCCGAATCCAGTCTATCCTAAGAAAAGCTGAATTTGATTACTCAAATCCTATTTTTGAGTACAGCCTGAATGAAAAAGAGAAACAACTTATCAAACAGCTTCAGCTTTATCCCGAAACTGTTCAGCTTGCAGCCGAAAATCACAGTCCGGCGCTTATAGCCAATTATACCTATGAGCTGGTAAAGGAATTCAATAGTTTCTATCAAAATGTGACTATTTTGGGAACCGAAGATGAGACAGAAAAGAACTTTAGGGTGCAGTTGTCAAAAGCTGTGGGAGATGTGATCAAATCTTCGTTCGCACTTCTGGGAATTCAGGTGCCCGAGAGAATGTAGGGGAGGTTAGATTTTAGAAGTTAGAAATTAGAAGATAGAAGTGTCGGGATAAAATTAAAAGAGGTGTTACAAATGTCATTTTTGAGACCCCTTCCGAAGAAATGTTTAAAAAATTTTTCCGAAAAATGACATTTTTGGAGCAGATGTGAAGTTGAAAGTTTTCACTTCAGCCTCAAATCATTAAATTTGCAACTGCCTATAAAACCCGGCAGTATTTAAATCTGAGAGAATATGTTCGAAAGTTTAAGTGATAAGTTAGATAATGCATTACACGTCCTCAAAGGACATGGGCAGATTACTGAAGTTAACGTTGCCGAAACTCTTAAAGAGGTAAGGCGGGCCCTTGTTGATGCCGATGTGAACTATAAAATTGCCAAAGAATTTACTTCTAAGGTAAAGGAAAAGGCACTGGGGCAAGATGTGCTTACAGCTTTAAAGCCGGGGCAAATGATGGTAAAGCTGGTGAAAGACGAGCTTACCACACTTATGGGCGGAGATGCCGAAGGTATCAACCTTTCGGGGAACCCATCTGTGATCCTTATGTCGGGTCTGCAGGGGAGTGGTAAAACCACATTTTCGGGTAAGCTGGCAAATTACTTAAAGACCAAGAAGTCTAAGAATCCTCTTTTAGTTGCCTGTGATGTGTACCGTCCTGCAGCAATTAATCAGTTGCACGTAGTTGGAGATCAGGTAGGGGTTGAGGTATTTAGCGATGAAGGAAATCAGGATCCTGTTGCTATCTCAAAGGCCGCTATTGCTCATGCTAAAGCTAACGGGCACAATGTGGTGATTATCGATACCGCCGGTCGTCTTGCTGTAGATGAAGCGATGATGACCGAGATCGCAAATATTCACAGTGCAATCGAGCCACAAGAGACCCTTTTCGTAGTGGATTCGATGACAGGGCAGGATGCAGTGAATACTGCCAAAGCCTTCAACGACCGACTCAACTTTGACGGGGTTATCCTTACAAAACTTGACGGGGATACCCGTGGTGGAGCTGCGATCTCAATTAAATCTGTAGTAAACAAGCCAATCAAATTTATTGGTACGGGTGAGAAGATGGATGCGATTGATGTTTTCTATCCTTCCCGTATGGCCGACCGTATTCTTGGGATGGGTGACGTGGTGTCCCTTGTTGAAAGAGCGCAGGAGCAATATGACGAAGAAGAAGCGAGAAAACTTCAGAAGAAGATAGCCAAGAATGAATTTGGGTTTGATGACTTTTTGAACCAGCTTCAGCAGATCAAGAAGATGGGATCTATGAAAGACCTTATGGGGATGATTCCTGGAGCAGGAAAAATGCTGAAAGATGTGGAGATCGATGATGATGCTTTTAAGCCTATTGAAGCCATTATTCATTCCATGACACCAGAAGAACGTGCAAAACCATCAGTTATAAATGCCTCACGTAAAAAGAGAATAGGAAAAGGATCGGGTACATCGGTGCAACAGGTAAATCAGCTTTTAAAGCAGTTCAGCCAAATGAGTAAGATGATGAAAATGATGCAGGGCGGCGGCGGAAGAAAGATGATGCAGATGATGAAGGGAATGAAATAGTTTAGTAAGCAGTTGGCAGTGCAAAGTTGGCAGTGATAAACACTATACCTACAGATAATGAGTTTTAAAAGTTTATTAGCATATCAAAAATCGTTTGCACTTGCCATGGAAATTTTTCACCTCGTAAAATCTTTTCCTGCTGAAGAAAAGTTTGGTCTAAATACGCAGATCATAAGATCCTCCAGAAGTGTGTGTGCAACCATTGCTGAGGCATATCGTAAAAGAGACTATTTTAAATATTACAGAAGTAAGCTGACAGATGCTGATAGTGAAAACTCCGAAACTCAACTATGGTTGGATTTTGCGTTGGCTTGTAAATATCTTCCAGAAGAAGGATATAATAACCTGCAGGATCATTCTCTACAGGTTGGCAAATTAATTAATTTCATGATCCATAATCCCGGAAAGTTTGGAGTCAAAGACTGCTAACTGCCCACTATAAACTGCACACTCAAAACATGGAGCTCCTCGACGGTAAAAAATTAAGCAACGAAATTCAGGATGAAATTGCCCTGGAAGTTCAAAAAATGAAAGAACGTGGGGAGAAGGTCCCCCATTTGGCAGCCATTATTGTTGGTAGTGACGGCGCCAGCTTAACGTACGTAAATGCCAAAGTTAATGCGTGTAAAAGGGTAGGATTTGAATCTTCCGAATACCGTATGTCTTCAAACACCAGCGAGATTGAACTCCTGGCCAAGATTGAAGAGCTTAATAACAATGACGATATTGACGGGTTTATAGTACAGCTACCGCTACCGCCACAAATCAATACTCAAAAAGTGCTTTTAGCAGTGAGTGCCGATAAGGATGTGGATGGTTTTCACCCTACCAACTTCGGAAAAATGTCTCTCGACATGTCATCATTTATACCGGCGACACCGTTTGGGATTCTTGAGATGCTTGAGCGGTATAACATCCCAACCAAAGGGAAACACACCTGCGTAATTGGTCGTAGTTACATTGTGGGGAGACCCATGAGTATCCTTATGGGGAGACAGGGATTCCCAGGTAATTCTACAGTAACTCTTACTCACGAATTCACAAAGAACATTACTCAAATCACTTCACAGGCCGATATCATCATCATTGCTGTAGGGATTCCTAACTTCCTGAAAGCAGAAATGGTAAAAGATGATGCCGTGGTTATAGATGTGGGAATAACCCGCGTTCCCGATGAAACCAAGCCAAAAGGTTACAGGATCACGGGCGATGTAGATTTTGAAAATGTTTCACAAAAGGCAAGTTACATCACTCCGGTGCCCGGTGGAGTGGGACCTATGACCATTGCCATGCTTCTAAAAAATACACTGCTGGCCCGGGAGGAGCACCGTGCAAGAAGTAATGCTAAATAATTTCAGGTTTAGGCGTTTAGTAATTTAGCCTCATCGATTTTCCAGTCGAGATAAGCATGTAAATCGGATTCAATGAACCGAACGGCGATTGTAAAAAGTGCAAAATCGTCTACATAGCCTACTCCCGGAAGAAAGTCGGGTAGCATATCCATTGGGTTAAAAACGTAGAGCAGGGTCAATCCTATAGCGGCAATTGTGAACCACGGCATTTGATTGTATTCTCCTTTTCTATAGTCTTTAAGCATGCCAAACATAAGCTTTCCCAGTTCGGCATATTTTTTCATGCCCGCACCTTTTAACTTTTTATCGATGGCATCTTTGTTCTTCATGACCATATCCAAATCACCTTCATTAACTTTAGAAACTTCGGTCTCCAGATAGTCTTTGTTGATCTTCTTCTTTACATTTTCTAACATAGCATTTTTGTTTTATGGTTAAAGTTTGTTTTCTGTTTTTCCGTATTCATGCTTGTATATCTTTAAGATAAGTAAAAACAGAGATACGAGCAAAGGCCCGAAAATAAGCCCTATAAAGCCGAATAATGGCACTCCAACTACTACCCCAAAAAGAGTAATAAGCGGGTGTACACTGGCAAGGCGGTTAAGTATGTACAGCCGTAAAATATTGTCTGTAATTCCCACGATCACAAAGCCATAAATTACAATAAAGACCGCCTGCCATTCCATGCCCATTGAATATAACAGAATAGTTACTGGAACAATTCCTATGGCGGTACCAATAAAAGGTACCATGGCGCCAATGGCAGTAATGACAAACCAGAACAAGGGATCGGGTACGCCTACAATTAGGTAACCAATTAATGCAACTATTCCCTGGAAAAAAGCCACCAGGGGAATACCAAGAGCATTAGATTTTACCATTTCATCACCTTCGTGGCCTATAACCTCAAGATTGTTTTCACCCAAAGGAATGTAAGAAATGATCATATCTTTAAGCCTGTCGCGGTTCATCAACATATAATACAGCAAAAAATACATGATACTTATTGCTATAAAAGCGTTAAACGTGCCTGCACCAAGAGATTGGAGGTTGCTCGAGAGCCAGTTGGCTATCCGGGCAGAATCAATACTCTGGCTTAGATCGTAACCTACATAGATCTCAGCTTCATTAATTTGATCCTTTACTGCCTGCAACACCATTTCTGAATTTGTTACGGCCTTGCCTATTTTTGACGTGAGCATAATAGCAGTAAGGGTGATAGGCACCAGGATCCCAACGAAGGAAAGGAACATAAGCAAAGCGGCTGCCAATACAGGTTGCCATCGCCTTTCTACCAGCCAGGTCATAGGCTTTCTAAGTACAACATAAAGGGTTATTGCCCCAAGTACTCCAGAGAGATAAGGTAAAATCTCCCGAAAGATTAAAACCAGCATGAATAAAATGAGGAGTAGTACGAACAGTTGTCGCACTAAAGATGGTTTTAATCTGTTCATTTAAAAGGTAATTATTTCTCGAATAACTGGTCTATATTTTTAAAAGCTTTGAATTCCAGCGCGTTTCCGCATGGATCTTTAAAGAACATGGTGGCCTGTTCTCCTGCCTGTCCTTCAAACCGAATGTATGGTTCTATCACAAAATCAACATTCTTTTCTTTTAATTCCTGCGAGAAGGAATTAAAAGTCTCCCAATCCAGCACCACCCCAAAATGTGGAATAGGCACATCTTTCCCGTCTACAGGATTACTGCCGCTATTGTCAATTTCAGAAGCAGCTTTGTAATGTATTACCAGTTGATGTCCAAAAAAATTGAAATCTACCCAGTGATCACTGCTTCTTCCTTCTTCCAGGTTTAAAGTTTCTCTATAAAATTTTCTCGCCTTTTCCAGATTGTCTACCGGAATGGCAAGGTGAAAGGGTTGGATCTTCTGCATTTTTAATGGTTGCGTAACGCGTTGATAAGTTCTTTCTTGCTCATTTTTGAACGTCCTTCTATCCCCACCTCTTTGGCTTTTTTATAAAGATCGTCTTTGCTACGATCTTCATATTTATCGGCCTTGCCGCCTTTCTTACCAGTGTTTTCAGAATTGGCAATTCTTGCAGCTTTCTCTTTACTCGCCCCTTTATCTCTCAGAGCTTCGTATTGATCTTCGTTCTTGATGCGATTGTCTGGCATAACTTTTTTCTTAAAAATAAGCAGATATGCCCAATCATTTGCTTAATTGAGTGTTAAGATTCCCGGTTTCTTCTTTTACTTCGGAAGTTTTTCTGATTCTCCGGACTTTTTCCGAAGGTTTTCTTGGAAGTGGTATTGGAGGGTTTCGGCTTTGAACTCGCTGGTTTTTGCTCAACAGAAGCATCTTCTGTTTTACTTGATTCTCCCGTTAAGCGATCAAGGTCGTCCAGTTCCTTTTGGGTGAGATGACGATACTGCCCCACCGGCACATCAAGTTCAATATTCATGATGCGTATTCTCTTTAGCTTCACTACTTCATAACCCAGGTACTCGCACATTCTGCGAATTTGCCGGTTTAAACCCTGGGTGAGGATAATCCTGAAAACAAACTTGCTCAATTGTTCCACCTCACACTCGCGGGTAACGGTGTCTAAAATGGGAATTCCTGAAGACATTCTTCTAAGAAAATCAGGCGTGATCAATCGGTCTACAGTAACTATGTACTCTTTTTCGTGATTGTTTCTCGCTCTAAGAATTTTATTGACAATATCCCCGTCGTCGGTGAGTAAAATCAGACCTTCACTGGGTTTGTCAAGTCTGCCAATGGGGAAGATTCGGGTGGGGAAATTTATATAATCTACTATATTCTTCTTTTCCGCCGGATTTGTAGTACAAACAATACCTATAGGTTTATTGAAAGCCAGGTAGACGTTGTCTTTTTTTGGAGGCACGATGAGTTCCCCGTTCACCCGCACTTCATCTTCGGGGCTAACTTTTGTTCCCATTTCGGGGACCTTGCCGTTAATGGTTACCCGCCCCTGTTCAATGAGAGTGTCGGCTTTGCGGCGCGAGCAGTAGCCTACTTCACTTAGATATTTATTTAAACGGGTAAGGTTTTCAGAAGACATTCAGATGTATTAAAGAGTTAATCCCAATCTACCATAAAGTACTTGATCTTGGCGTCATCGGGTATTTGGGAAGCCTGTATCCGGGTTTGCGTATCATAGCGCAATTCCACGGGCAGCTGTTTTTTATCAATGGTTACATATACGTTCAATTCATCAATAAAGATAACGGCTGCGCTTAGAGTATTTTCTATCCTCGAAATATCATAGTTCTGCACAATATCCTGGAATGTACTTTCTTTTCCAAGACCCTTGGCCGTCTTATAACGCGGGTCGAGTACCTGGATGAATCCAATGGTACTGGTGGAGTCAAAGGCCTGCACAGGTTCGATCAACAAGAGCTTGTTGCCCTGGTTATCATAAACTTCTATTTCATTGCTTTTCCTGTATAATTCGCTGTTACTTACCTGCTTTACAAGCGAATCTTCAGCAAAAATTGAATCGAGTTGATTAATTTTTATGTCGCTGGTTAATCGTCCTATACTATTAGAGGTAATCAGGAAAGGATCCTGTTCTTTTTCACAGGAAATCAGGAAGGCAGCAGTAACAAAAAGGAGGAGTAAAAAACTTTTTCGCATGATATTTAGGTAATTTTTTAAAATTTAATGAGTTCCTCATTCCTTTATGAAGGGAATGGGGATGACTTTTTATTTTTGGGTTTTTTCAGGGTTGGTATGACCACTTCCTTTATTCACCCAGTCATTTATTGTTTTATAGCTCCTGCTTCCCTCGTGCCCTTCTTTCTTCATGTAAGAGCTCTGTATTTTAAAATCTTCAGCATTTCAAATAATGACCTTTCAGTAAACGAAATTTTCTCCAACTTCATATACGGAAGCAAAACTTCTCTAAAATGCCATTTGCCGAACGCTTTTAAAATTTTTATAAAAGTAAGAATTGTGAGGGATTGGCGGACTTTCTTACGGGCCTAAATTAACGAACTGCCGGATTTAATAATGTGAAAGTTCCGTCGTTCGCGTTCATTTTGGCTTGTATTCCGTTGGGAATAGTGAAGTTATCGCTAATGTGTCCAATCATGCTTCCAGAAAAAGCCGGAATTTTCAAAGGCTTTAAATAATGGTCCAGAACTTCTTCCAGGGTCAGGGAACCATAACCTCCGGCGCCTCCGGGGTCACAATCGCTACACTTTCCAAAGATAAAACCACTTATTTGTTCCAGAACCCCGCCTAGTTGTAGCTGTGACATCATCCTGTCTACGGCATAGATCTGTTCTCCTACATCTTCGAGGTAAAGAATTTTATTTTGCCAGTCGGTAGGGAAGTAAGGTGTGCCCATAATATTGGTAAGTACAGAAAGATTTCCGCCCAGGAGTTCTCCCGTTGCGGTACCCGGTGTAATGGTTCTTATCCTGTTTTTTGTTTGGGTGAGCATACCGCCTTTCTCAGTTGGGTTTGAGTAGGCAACAGCTTCTGCATTAAAAAGAAGATCTTTAAAATGATCTACGGCAAAAGAATTCCATGTTGAGGTTGCCAAAGGTCCGTGAAAGGTGACAAGTCCGGTTTTTTTATAAATAGCCAGGTGCAATGCGGTAATGTCACTGTAACCGATAAATATCTTCGGATTTTTTTTGATTTCCTCATAATCGAGCAGTGGTAGAATTCTCGCCGCCCCCGAGCCACCTCTAAGGCAAATTATGGCATCAACTTCAGGATCTCGCCACATGTCATTAAATTCGGCAGCCCTTTGTTCGTCAGTTCCAGCAAGGTGACCATGGCGTGTGCGCACAAACTCTCCCAATTTTACTTTAAGACCCATGGCCTGCAAAGATTCAATAGCAATCTCATAAGGTTCAGACTCATATATGGCCCCCGCAGGACTCACTATGCCAATAGTATCACCTACAACGAGGCGTTTTGGTTTAGAAACATCCTGTAAACCTGTGACAGGAAATGAACTGGCTAAACTATGAAGCGGAATTGCAAGGCTGCCAAGGCCCACATTGCGAAGAAAATTTCGTCTCTGCATAATTTTGGTTTAAAAATGGCATTTTTGAGCCTCCATAAAACTAATAATTTAAATGGATATCGCGCAGAATGATCTCCATACCTGCTTTTATTTCTGCGGAAGGAACCATGTAATTGTTATTCATAAAGCTGAAGATGAGCACTTTTCCACTTTTGGTTTTTAAGTAGCCGCTTAAAGCATGTACGTTGCTAATTGTGCCGGTTTTGGCATAGATATAAGGCTCTTTGGCTTTATAGAAGTTCTTAATGGTGCCAGATTCACCTCCGGCGGGGAGTAGTTCAAAAAGCCTTTTTTGAGGTACTTCTTTAGAGATCTTTTCAAGGAGCTGTACTACAGTCTTAGGTGTGAACTTGTTGTAAATAGACAAGCCAGAGCCATCTACCCACTTTATTTCCTGAGAAAGGTCCTGCAGGTGATTTTTTATCATATAATCAATGGCTATATCCGTTTTAAGTGAATCAGATAATACTCTGGAACTCATAAGTAGTAGTTGCTCGGCAATAAAGTTGTCACTAACCTGCAGCATCCGCTTGTAAAGGCTGTCTGTAGGAATACTATAAAGCAGTTTGCTATTGCTGAAGTCTACTTTTTTAGGATCCAGTATTTTTACCGGTTTCTGAAGGGTGTCGGACAGTAGCGCGGTAACCAGATGTGAAGAATGAATAAAAGGGACAATTCGGCTTCTGTTTTCTGCTTCGGCGGGCTGCTGATAAAGGAATTTGTTTTGGTCGTGATCTCTCACAACTGTAAAGCTGCTTCCTGAGCTAAGGGAATCTTTTACGAGGTAACGATTGAAATACGCAGGTTTGGCAACGGGAACTGTATCTTCAGCTGAAGATGTGAAGGTGGCATAATTTCCGAAGAGAGGCATAGCTGCCCGTTCTACAGAATAGTAGTAGTTGTAATCATCCCACGACCAGCCGGGGCCAAAATGTTTTTCCTCGTGTATAGGCGGTACGTAATAAAGGGTCTCATTTCTTTCTTTTAAGAAATCAAAAACGGCAGTAGATTTCAACTTGTCGTACAAAAAAGAAGGGTCGCCTGTCCCTCTAAAAATCAGGGAATCTTCTTTTACAATATACTCAAGACCTACAGCGGAATCACCTAAAATTTTTAATCCTGCATAGAAAGTAAACAGTTTAGTGTTTGAGGCCGGGGTGAAATACTTTTCGGAGTTGTGTTCAAAAACGACTTTTTTCTCTGCCGGATCATAAATATATATTCCGGAAAATCCTGTTTTAAAAGCCGGATAATCCTGCAAAGTGTTTTGTGCTTCCATAGCGAGCTTACGCGAGGAGGAACAGGAGCTGAAGATTAAAACTATCAGAATAATTTGAAGAACAAGTTTCAAAAATGACATTTTTGAATGGTTATTTTTTATCACTTGAAATAGGGTTTTAAAAAGAAAATTCAAGTTAGCTTTTTTTTCTTATCTAAAGGTTTTTAAGAAGAAAAGATTGAAACGTGAAAAAATTTAATAACTTTTCATCAATTTTTAACTCAAAAACCAAACAAATGAGAAACAAAATCACACTGTTTTCATTCCTGATCGCCCTTTTGCAGTTCATGAATGTACAGGCCCAGGAAAGGGTGATTTCGGGTACGGTGACCAGTGCTCAAAAGAGTATGCCGATTCCCGGTGTAAACGTTATTATTGAAGGTACTAATAAAGGTACTGTGACAGACTTTGATGGGAATTTTTCTATTAAAGCAGAAACCGGAGATGTGCTTAGCTTCTCTTCTATTGGTTACAAAACAGTTAAACGTAATGTGGGCGCAAACGACCAGATGAATGTACAACTGGAAGCCGATCTCCAGGCCCTCGATGAGGTGGTGGTAACAGCGCTTGGAATTTCACGGGATAAGAAATCCCTTGGATATGCCACACAGGAAGTAGATGGGGAAGATCTAACAGTTGCCAAAGATCAAAATGTTATTGGAGCCCTGGGTGGAAGAGTTGCTGGAGTACAGGTTACCGGATCATCGGGAGCAAGTATGGGAGGTACTCAAAAAATCAAAATTAGAGGAGTAAATTCCATAGGAGGAGGAGACCAGCCTTTAATAGTGATTGATGGTACGCCAATTTCAAATGCCAATTTTGCAGGGAGTGCAGGTGCCGATTACGGAAACCTGGGGCAGGACGTGAACCCTGCCGATATTGAATCTGTGAATGTGCTAAAGGGGCCTGCAGCTTCAGCTTTATACGGAATTCGTGGACAGTATGGCGTTATTATGATCACCACAAAAAAAGGTGCGGCCGAAAAATTTACGGTGCAGGCTAATTCCACTTTTTCAGTGCAGTCAACTTATGATTTTATGCCCTTACAGAACATGTATGGAGGAGGGTCTAGTTTAGATTTTAGAACACTTCCCAATGGAGATCCCTATGTAGATATATCTGTTGATGAAAGTTGGGGGCCTAGAATGGACGGGACAATGGTAAGGCAGGTTTTCAGTTTTTACCCTCAAGACCCTACCTATGGACAATTAACTCCTTTTGTGCCTCATCCAGATAATATCAAGGATTTCTATGAAACCGGTTACACTTTTAATAATACTGTATCGGTTGCCGGTGGGGGAGAAAAGATCAACTTCAGAATTAGTCTGAATGATACAAAAATTGAAGGTGTAGAGCCAAATACACATTTAGATAGAAACAACCTTACTGTTCATGCCGATGCCGATGTAGTTGACAAAATAAATGTTTCAACCAATTTTACATTTGCCCGTAATGATGCGCAGCGCCCGGGACAGGGATCAGAGTTTGGGGCTAATTATCTCGTACAATGGTTTCAGCGTAACGTGGATATGAATAGATTGCGGGACTATCAATATGAAGATGGAACTTACCTTCACTGGAATCTTAGCAGGCCAAGTTCTGAAACAGGAGAAGTTACTGATTTTGATCCTTTGTACTGGAATAATCCATTCTTTAATGCCTACGAGAATCTTAGTCAGGATAACCGGGATAGGTTTTTTGGAGATGTGGGAGTAACTTTTCAGGTTTTGGAGAACCTTAGTTTGAGTGGACACATAAGAGGGGATCTTTATACCCAAAACATTCAGGAGCGTACTGCCTTTGGAGGTAAAAGCCTTCCATCTTTTTATATCGGAAAATTTCAGAACAAAGAATTCAACTATGAATTTCTTGCTCAATTTGATGAAGAGTGGGGAGATTTATCACTTAATGCCAGTTTGGGAGGAAATATCTGGAATAGGAACTACACCTATTTAACCATGGCAACTGTAGGCGGTCTTTCTTCGCCAGGTTTTTATAATATTGATGCCTCGATAGATCGTCCTGAAACATCTAATTATCTGCTAAGAAAGCAGGTGAGGAGTTTGTTTGGTCTTGTTTCTTTAGGATACGCAGATACTTTTTTTGTAGATGCATCCTTGAGAAATGATAATTCTTCGGCCCTTCCTGAAGATAATAATTCCTACTGGTATCCTTCCATTTCGGGGAGTGTGATTTTTAGCGAATTTTTAGATTGGGAACCTTTAAGCTTTGCAAAAGTTAGAGCCAGTTATGCACAGGCAGGATCTGATCTTTCTCCTTATGAAACAACAATGGGCTTTGGAGTGGGAACAGTGTATGAAGGTACCAATACATTGTTTGTTCCAGATAATCTGAATAACCCAAATATAGAGCCGTCCTTTGCTCATTCATACGAGCTTGGGCTCGATTTAAGATTTTTCGACAGCAGGCTGGGAATTGATTTTACTTATTATGAACAAAAGAACAAGAACCAGATTATTAACCTTGATGTTTCAGGGGCCAGTGGTTATGGTTCCACTACAATCAACGCAGGTTTAATTGAAAATAAAGGTGTTGAGGTGGCGATAAATGCCAGGCCTATCGAAACTGGAATATTCTTCTGGGACACCAATCTTAATTTCGCGAGTAACGAAAGTATGGTAGTAGAACTAGCGCCTGGTATTGATGTGTATACTTATTCTTCCACAACCTACTCCAGTGTGACGAGCTACCTTAATTCTTATGAAGGGAAACCTTTTGGAAGTCTTGTAGGTACAGCTTATCAAAGAGATGAAGCGACAGGGCAAATACTTTTAGGTGATGACAATATGCCGCTTTATACAGATGAAACCCATAATTTTGGGAGTGTGCTTCCAGATTTTACGGGAGGCTTCTCCAATACATTTAGCTACGGAAACTGGAGACTTTCAGGAATGATCGAGTTCCAGGGCGGCGGGCAGTTCTTTAGCCGTTCAAAAATGTTAGCTGTAAGAACCGGACAGGATCCCGTAACCGTTGCAATGAACGATAGAGGTGCAAATGTAAGGGATCCATTAGACCAGGGCGGTGGTGTAAAGGTAGAGGGAATTTCTGCTGCTACAGGTGAACCTGTAAGTGCTTATGTCAATGCCCGAAGCTATTACAGGAATGTATTGGGAAGACGAATCTACGAAGAGTGGCTTTTTGACGCTTCTTACGTAAAAATGAAAGAATTGAGACTGGGTTACAATCTTACCAAAGAGATCCTGGGCAATTTTCCTGTAGAGAGTGTACAATTAGCAGTGATTGCCCAAAATCCATTTATGATTTGGCAGGAAGCGCCAGAAGGTATTGACCCCTCTGCGATTTCTACGGGAGCCCAATCAATTAGCTGGTACGAATCAGGTCAATTACCGTCAGTACGATCAATTGGCGTAGACGTAAACATTACTTTCTAAAAAACGAATTATGAAAAAATATATTATCATCTTATTATTTTGCAATCTTAGCTTGCTAGGATGTAGCGAATTTGACGAAGATATTAATGTGAACCCAAACATACCGGGTGAAGCATCGGGAACACAATTAATTGCCAACGCCCAATTATATCTTCCATCTTTAAGTTCTTCCCCACAGGGAGAGTTTCTGGCCCAATACTTAGCAGAGACCCAGTACGTGGGGGTATCTTTATACCCCGAAGGTTCCACAAACTTTTACTGGTTCTATGAGGGGCCGCTTATGAACCTCGAGACCGTTTTAAATTCTGAAGAAGATTTAAATGCTGCTGAAGGTCCGGTTGCTAACCAGCTTGCTGTGGCAAAAATTTTGAAAGCTTATTTTTACTGGAATCTAACCGATAGATGGGGTGATGTGCCTTACACTGAAGCTTTGCAGGGGAATAATAATTTCACCCCCGCATATGACACCCAGGAGTCTATTTATTCAAATTTGTTTGCGCTACTAAAAGAGGCCAATAATCAAATAGTCTCAGGTGATATTGATAATGACCTCGTCTATGGTGGCAATATGGAGAAATGGAAAAAGTTGGGTAATTCGCTAAGATTGTTAATGGCTCTTCGTCTTTCTGAAGTAGATCCTCAATGGGCGCAGAATGAGTTTAATGCTGCGATTTCCGATGGGGTGATGAACTCGAATGATGATAGCCTGGTCTTTCAGCACTTAGCCGATGCTAACAATCAAAACTACTGGTATGATCAGGTAGTAGAAAGCAATCGGGAGTGGTGGGCTCTTACGGTTAACTTGGTTGAAGATATGAAACCGGTTGGTGATCCCCGTCTTGAAGTGTATGGAAATCCTGCACGTGAAACCGGGGAGTTTATTGGTATGCCGTATGGTGAGACTGAAGCTATAGGGACTGAAGAATATTCATTGCTGGGGTCTGATATTACCGCCCAGGATGCTCCTGTTTATTTGGTAACGTACCCTCAGGTGTTGTTCGCTATTGCTGAAGCTGCGGAAAGAGACTGGATAACCGAAGATGCTGAAACTTACTATAACATGGCAATAGAAAAATCTATTCTTCAGTGGACAGGTTCAACTGAAGGTGTAGATGAATTTATAAGTCAGCCTGAAGTTGCTTTTGATCCCTCTAATGCATTAGAGAGAATTTCAGAACAACGTTGGATCCATTTATTTATGAATGGGTACGAAGCCTGGAGCGAATGGAGAAGAACAGGTTTTCCAGATGATTTTGTTCAGCCCGAAGGACGTCCGGTGCCAACCCGACTTGCTTACCCCGATACCGAAGATTTCAACAACGCCGATAATTTTAATGAGGCTGTAGAACGACAATTTGGAGGGGAAGATTCTATTTATGGTACTGTATGGTGGGATGAATAAAAATCCATTCCCATAATTCTTAAAATCTCCCGATATTGTCGGGAGATTTTATTTTTTACATACTATGAGACACCCGTTCGTTCTTTTTGTTTCCCTTTTACTGCTTTCCTGTGGTACTGCCGGTACAAGTACTTCCCGAATTATAGATAAACCTATTGTTTTCAATGAAGAACGGGAGGCGCTAAGTTTGGCTTATATGAAAGATAGGTATGGTCTTGAAAAGGAAGATCCCACTATTGATCCTAAAATGGTAGTACTTCACTGGACAGCTATTCCTACCCTGGAAAGATCTTTTGCAGCCTTTAAAGACCCTCACCTTCCCGGCAGCAGAACAGCAATTTCCGGGGCGAGTGACTTAAATGTTTCCACCCATTTTCTTGTTGACAGAGATGGAACGATCTATCGTCTAATGCCCGAAACCATAATGGGGCGACATGTAATAGGATTAAACCATACAGCAATAGGAGTGGAGAATGTTGGAGGCACTCCCGGGACCCCGCTAACTCAGGCTCAACTTGAAGCAAACATCTGGCTGGTAAGATATCTAAAAACAAAATATGACATTGAGTACGTAATTGGTCATCACGAATACACCAGGTTTGAAGATCACGAATTGTGGCTTGAAAAAGATGCCGGTTACCGAACTCAGAAATCAGATCCGGGAGATGATTTTATGGAAAAGGTAAGGGGCGCTACTGCCGATCTTGCTTTTAAACCGGTTCCCACTCCTGCACCCGATAAAACCTTTTCTCTGGTTCGTGAAATTGTAGATCATTACCAGGATTATAAAGAACCAGGTTTTGAAGAAAGGCGTTTTAAACATAATGATATCATGCCTGTCATTCAAAAATGGCAAAATGACGATCTGTTTAAAGTTGATCAGGTAGGTACGTCAATAGAAGGCAGAAACCTATATTTGATAAGTGTCGGTTCAGGAGAAACTGATGTTTTTTTATGGTCGCAGATGCACGGCGATGAATCTACGGCAACAATGGCCGTTTTTGACATTCTCAATTTTCTCGCACATGATTCCTTTCAGAAGGAAAAAGAAGCAATGTTGAAGAAGGTGAAATTACATTTTCTGCCAATGCTCAATCCCGATGGAGCTGAGGTATTTCAGCGTAGAAACTCTTTAGGTATTGATGTTAATCGCGATGCTTTGCGTTTGCAATCACCTGAAGCAAAGACCTTAAAACGGGTTAGAGATAGCCTGGAAGCCGACTTTGGATTTAATCTTCATGATCAAAGCAGGTATTACAATACAGAGGGTTCAGAAAACCCGGCTACAATCTCATTTTTGGCACCTGCTTATAACTATGAGAAATCTATTAATGATGTTCGTGGAAATGCTATGAAACTTATTGTTCAAATGAATCAACTTCTGCAGGAATATGCTCCGGGAAATGTAGGCAGGTACAATGATGATTTTGAACCACGGGCTTTTGGAGACAATATTCAGAAATGGGGAACCAGCACTGTTTTGATAGAATCTGGGGGCTTCCCAGGAGATCCGGAAAAACAGGAAATTAGAAAATTGAACTTCTTAACAATTTTATCAGCCATCTTTTCTGTTGCTAAAGAAGAATATGAGTCTATGGCTATTGCCGATTACAGCAAAATTCCTGAAAATGACAGCAAACTTTATGATCTCAAAATAAAGGGCTTGCAATATGCCCTTTTTGGAGAGCAATACATTCTTGACTTAGGAATAAATCATTCTGAAGTTTACTCGCAAAATGAAAAGCAACTCTTTTACAGAAGCTATATTGCAGATCAGGGGGATCTCTCAACAAATTTCGGGTATAATACCCTGGATGCTTCAGGATTCGATTTTGAACCTGGGAAAATCTATGCCGAAGTTTTGCCCAATCTCGATGCTATGGAAAAGTTGAATTTTTCAGATCTTCATTCAAAAGGCGTAGCTTATGTAAGGGTTCAAAACCTGCCAAAAGACAGAAGCTATTTTAATTATCCAATTGTAGTGGTAGGCCAAAATTTTAAAGTTTCAGAAGAAATAAAGGTGGGAATGAACCCAACTTTCTTCTTGACAAAAGCAGGAAAACCACATTATGCAGTCATTAACGGATTTGTTGTTCCTCTTGATGGAGAGGCTTCCAATTTTAGGAATGGGTTCATTATTCGGAATTAGGTTTTAAAGAATAAATCGGTTGCCGGAATAGATTGAATTTGGTTATCTAATGCCGGTTGCTAAATCCTGTTTTTATGTACCTTTGCCGCTTATGAAAGAACAGGAAATGAACGAGCTGGTGGAGCAGGGAAAGATGCTGCCGCTAATGGAAGAATTTTATACCATTCAGGGAGAAGGTTTTCACAAGGGAACTGCTGCTTACTTTATACGTGTAGGCGGCTGCGATGTGGGTTGTCACTGGTGTGATGTTAAGGAAAGCTGGAATGCGAAGCTGCACCCTCCAACAGGAGTTGACACTATTGTTGGCAATGCTGTAAAACATAGTAAGACAGTGGTGGTCACCGGGGGTGAGCCTCTTACCTGGAATATGGAGCCGCTTACCAGTAGTTTAAAGGAAAAAGGAGCAAAGATCCATATTGAGACTTCGGGAGCATACCCGGTAACTGGAACATGGGACTGGATTTGCCTTTCCCCGAAAAAAATCAAGCTTCCTACTTCAGAGATCTACCAAATTGCAAATGAGCTGAAGGTGATAATTTTCAATAAACATGATTTTCAGTTTGCCGAGGAACAGGCGGCGCAGGTTAATGAGAATTGTATCCTTTATCTACAACCCGAATGGAGCAACCGGGAAAAGATGATGCCTCTAATTGTAGAATACGTCATGCAGAACCCCAGGTGGAAGGTGTCGCTGCAAACACATAAATACCTGAACATTCCATAAAAAAAACGCCCTTTCAAAAATGGCGTTTTTAGATTATATTTTTCCTGTATTGTTATTTCTTACTTTGGTTGCTTGAATGGGATTTGTACATAGCGGTCATCCCAGCCAATAAACAAGTTTGCGCCTTCATTAGATTCTGCAAAGCTCATTGATAACGCTTCAATGGGTACAGGTGATTTTCTTACAGGTACAGTGATACGGGCAACATCTTTTTCTACATGATAGTCGTATGCTCCCCAAATATTTGTGCTGTTGTTAAGAATGATTGTCCATTCGTTTTCTTTTGGAATGGTAAAAAGGGTGTAAGTTCCCTTTTTGATAGTTTTGTTAGCTACCATGAGGTCCTGGTAAAGCGTAATTTCGGTGGCTTCATTGGCACCTGTTCTCCAAACTTCGCCAAAAGGAACCAATTTTCCGAAGACTTCACGATCGCGGGTTTGAGGCCGGCTGTAAAGAACTCTGGCCATAGGTTCATTGTTTTCCCCTCTAAATAAAGCGACATCCATTGGGCTCACATCAAGTTTTGAAAAGTTGGGCCCGTCATTATCTTTTAAAGTTTCCGTAGTGTCCTGAGCATATAATTGCATGGTGAGTGACCCCGCCATAACTGCAAACATTATAAAATATTTCTTCATTTCTTGTGTTTTTGAATTATGGGTTAAATATAAACCATGCTGAATAATAATTAGTTAAGGTTTTCTTTAAATCCGGTTAAAAAGATGAGAAATTAAAATGCTCATTTCTTGGTTTTTAAGGTTCATCATTTAGCCGTGAATAATGGTGCGCTACAATTGTGAATAAATCTGTAAATTTTGGTCCGGGTGTAAAATGCCTGAAAACACTTTTATCCAGAATTTTGAAAGTAAAAATAAGGAAGGGAAGTGTTTGAGGTCTCTCTTCTCCAAACCGCTACAAGAGAGGATTTTTCCACATAAATTGTTGATAACTTCAAGGCTTTAACAATGAGGGTAGTGGTTTAACAGGCACGATTTTGGTATATTTGTTCGTTATAGAAATTGATAAAATTTTAACGAATTTAAATATGAGCGAAGAGGTTAAAAGAAGCAGTTATTCGGCTGACAGTATCCAGGCGCTGGAGGGGATGGAGCATGTGCGCATGCGTCCCTCCATGTACATTGGTGATACTGGGGTAAGAGGCTTGCATCACCTGGTGTATGAGGTGGTGGATAACTCTATTGATGAAGCGCTTGCCGGTCACTGTGATACCATTAAAGTAACCATAAACGAAGACAATTCTATTACTACAGAGGATAACGGTCGTGGTATTCCTGTAGATTTACATAAGAAAGAAGGCGTATCTGCACTTGAGGTTGTTATGACCAAGATTGGAGCAGGAGGGAAATTTGATAAAGATTCCTATAAAGTATCCGGAGGGCTTCACGGGGTAGGGGTGAGTTGTGTGAATGCACTTTCAGATCAACTTAAAGCCACTGTTTACCGTGATGGAACTATCTGGGAGCAGGAGTATGAAAAAGGTAAGCCTGTTTATCCGGTAAGATCGGTAGGAACTACAGATCTTAATGGTACTATCGTGACCTTTAAGCCGGATGCTACCATATTTCAGCAAACTACAGAGTATAGCTATGATACCCTTGCCAGCAGGATGCGTGAACTCGCCTTCCTGAACAAAGGGATCACTATTACGCTTACAGACCGTAGGGAAAAAGATGACAAGGGAGAGTTCGTAGCGGAAGTTTTTCATTCTGAAGAAGGTCTAAAGGAATTTATAAAATTTCTTGATGGCACCAGGGAGCCTATCATTAGCGAAGTAATTGCTATTGAAGGAGAGAAGAATGATATCCCGGTTGAGGTTGCGATGGTTTACAACACTTCCTTCAACGAAAATCTTCACTCATACGTTAACAACATCAATACCCACGAAGGAGGAACTCACCTTGCTGGTTTCAGAAGAGGGCTTACTACTACATTAAAAAAATACGCAGATGCTTCGGGACTACTCGATAAGCTGAAGTTTGAGATTTCGGGAGATGACTTCCGGGAAGGATTGACGGCTATTGTTTCAGTAAAAGTTTCAGAGCCTCAGTTTGAGGGTCAAACCAAGACCAAACTCGGGAACAGGGAAGTGACTGCTGCGGTTTCTCAGGCAGTTTCTGAAATGCTCGAAAATTACCTTGAAGAAAACCCGAATGATGCAAAAACCATTGTTCAAAAGGTGATCCTTGCGGCGCAGGCACGTCATGCGGCTAAGAAGGCCCGTGAAATGGTGCAGCGTAAAACCGTGATGAGCGGGGGTGGATTACCCGGAAAACTTTCAGATTGTGCTTCGCAAGATCCGCATGAGAGTGAAGTGTTCCTCGTAGAGGGAGACTCGGCGGGAGGAACGGCCAAGCAAGGTCGTGACCGTCATTTTCAGGCTATTTTACCGCTAAGGGGTAAGATCCTTAATGTTGAAAAAGCCATGAGCCACAAGGTTTTTGAAAACGAAGAGATCAAGAACATCTATACTGCTCTGGGAGTTACTATTGGTACAGAAGAAGACAGTAAAGCGCTGAATCTTACAAAGCTGAGGTACCACAAAATCGTGATCATGTGTGATGCCGATGTTGATGGTAGTCACATTGCAACATTGATTCTTACCTTCTTCTTTAGGTATATGAAAGAATTAATTGAAGCAGGCCACGTTTACATTGCTACGCCGCCACTTTACCTTATTAAGAAAGGAAGTAAAAAGCGATACGCATGGAATAATAAGGAGCGTGATGAGATTGCCAATTCCTTTAGTGGAGGTGTGAGCGTTCAGCGTTACAAAGGTTTGGGTGAGATGAATGCAGAGCAGTTGTGGGATACTACAATGAATCCTGAATTCAGAACTCTTCGCCAGGTCACTATTGATAACACAGGGGAAGCCGACAGGATCTTCTCTATGTTGATGGGAGATGAAGTGCCACCTCGTAGAGAATTTATTGAGAAGAATGCTGTTTATGCAAATATTGATGCTTAAACAAGCTTTATATAAATTGAAAAACCCTGCTTTTTAGTAGGGTTTTTTGTTTGGTGCAATCTGCTGAACAAGCTATACTTTTTTTGCTATTTTTACCTGATTACAAAACCCAATATTGTGAAAAAACTTTCCTATCTCTTACTTGTTTTTCTTCTGCCATCTGCCTTAGTTGCTCAAACCGAAGATAATTCTCAGCTGTTTATTAACGATATGCTTGTGTTGGCCCAAAATTTTGCGCAACCTGCTGCCGATGGAGCTTCTTACCAGGCCGGTGCCGGGTGGTTCAGTTCGGCTGCAGCCCTTGAGAAATGGGGCTTTAGAGTTTCGGTGCATGGAAATGCTCTTTTTGTGCCCAATGATAAAAAATCGTTCAACCTTAGTAATAGCGATCTTGAATTGCTTGAAATGGAAGGGGTCACTTCTGCTACTTTTCCTACAGCATTTGGAGGTAGTACATCAGAATATTTTGTTGGAGATGTCACTTTTGAAAACCCGATTACAGGTGGAGTGCTTACTGAAGCGGTTCGGTTCAAAGGAATTGATGGTATCAACAGAGATTATGTGCCTCATGCTTTTTTACAGGCATCTGTAGGAGTGTCTGCAGGTACAGAAATTACCGTACGTGCAATGCCTGAAGTTACCATTGATGGTGTTTCTGCCAGTACTTACGGTATAGGTGCAAAGCATAGTCTTAGTCAGTATTTCAGGAATGCGTATTCCGAAGGTTTTCAGTTAGCTGTAGGGGCTTCTTACAGCAAGTTAAATGTAGATTATGAATTTGATCCCATTTCGGTTCAGAATTTCTTAACGATGAACCACATTGTTGTAGATGCTAACCTTTTCCTGGCTGAAGTTATAGGTTCCAAAAGATGGAATAATTTAGAAGTTTTTGCTGCAGCAGGAGTGATGAACTCTAATTTTGATTATGAAATGGGAGGAGACGGTATTGCGTTGCCTCGTGTAAACCAGGAACTTGGAGAGATAGAAGGAGGGCAGACCCAGCTTAAAGGTGATCTTGGTTTGAACCTTTATTTTAGCCGGTTTAGACTGAGCGCAATGATGACGGCAGGAGAATTTTTTAATGCTAATTTAGGTCTTTCTGTAGGTATATAATCACAGCTTTTTCCGGCTTTTTTTGAGAGAAAAATCCTGTGAAATTCGTACTTTAGCAGGACTATTAATCAAACTAACTCACAATGAAAGTTACTATAGTAGGTGCCGGAGCTGTTGGAGCCAGCTGCGCGGAATATATCGCCATTAAAAATTTTGCTTCCGAAGTAGTTCTAATTGATATCAAAGAAGATTATGCCGAAGGTAAGGCCATGGATCTCATGCAAACTGCTTCCCTTCTTGGATTCGATACTAAAATTACCGGAAGTACAAATGACTATTCTAAAACAGCAAATTCAGACATTGCTGTAATTACCAGTGGAGTGCCACGTAAACCTGGGATGACCCGCGAAGAATTGATTGGGATCAATGCCGATATCGTAAAATCGGTATCTGAAAGCCTTCTGAAGCATTCTCCCAATGTTACCTTGATAGTGGTGAGTAATCCTATGGATACCATGACTTACCTGGTGCACAAAACCACTAAACTTCCAAAGAATAAAATTATAGGAATGGGTGGAGCTTTAGATAGCGCCCGTTTCAAATACAGAATTAGTGAAGCTCTTGACTGCCCATCGTCAGATGTTGACGGTATGGTTATTGGTGGTCACAGCGATACCGGAATGGTGCCTTTAACAAGACTTGCCACCCGTAACTCTGTACCTGTTTCAGAATTCCTTTCTGAAGATCGCATCAACCAGATTTCTGAAGATACTAAGGTAGGAGGAGCAACTCTTACTAAAATGCTTGGCACCAGTGCATGGTATGCACCAGGAGCTGCTGTTTCTTCACTTGTACAGTCAATTGCTTGTGACCAGAAGAAAATGTTCCCTTGTTCTGCCCTTTTAGAGGGGGAATATGGGCTTAACGATCTTTGTATTGGAGTACCTGTGATTCTTGGTAAAGATGGGATCGAGAAAATTGTTGAAGTAGAACTTGACGAGGCAGAAAAAGCTAAACTTAAAGAAAGTGCATCAGGGGTTTCAAAAACCAACGATCTTCTTGAGGTGAAATAAATCAGGATCAAATAAATTTTTTAAAGAAGCTTCTCAAAAGTGCCATTTTTGAGGGGAACTTTCATCGCGACAGTGAATTGGCGTGGTGAAACCTCCCATTGTAAGGTGCTCTTGGAAAGCTTCTTTTTTTGGTTTTAAAAGTTAATTTTTTCAAAAAATATAATTGGGATTTCTATCTTGAAAACCTATATTTGTCCGTTTTTAAAAAATGAACATAAATTAAAGAATAATGCAGAACAAGGGAATAATCAAGGTATTTGCAATTTTGTTTGCCCTGGTATGTATCTACCAGTTGTCTTTCACCTTTATTGCTGGCAACATTGAGGGAGATGCCGAAGAATTTGCACAGCAGGAAGTCCCCGAGAGTGTAGATGGTTACATTACAGCGCGGGAAAGAGCAGAACAAAGGTATCTTGATTCCATTGGGAATGAAGAGGTTTTTCTTGGAATCACCTACAATTCGGCTAAGGAAAAAGAGCTTAACAAGGGGCTTGACTTAAAAGGAGGTATTAACGTAATTCTCCAGATTTCGGTTAAAGATATCCTTCGGGAATTGGCCAATAACAGTAAAGATCCTGCTTTCAACCAGGCGCTGTTAAGAGCAGACGAAGCTCAAAAAACAAGTCAGGAGAACTATCTTGACCTTTTCTTTGAAGCTTTTGAAGAGATTCCAGATGCGCGCCTTGCTTCTCCCGATATTTTTGCAAATAGAAATCTTAGCGATGAGATCAATTTTGAAATGACTAATGAGGAGGTAAAGCCTATCATTAGAAGAAAAATTGATGAATCTATTATTTCGGCGTTTGAAGTACTTAGAAAACGTATCGATAAATTCGGGGTTACTCAACCCAATATTCAGCGTCTTGGATCTTCAGGAAGAATTCTTGTTGAATTACCGGGAGCTAAAGAAATTCAACGTGTACAGGACCTTTTACAGAGTACAGCTCAGTTAGAGTTCTGGCATGTTTATAAGAGCAATGAATTCCAAAACTTCTTTGTGCAGGCAAATAACCTGCTTAAGCAAATAGAGGTAGAGGAAGCTGCAGAGACTGCAGAAGCCGATGTAGATACTGCACAGGCTGGGCAGGATGAGATCGATGCTCTTTTAGAATCGGCAAGTGATACTGCACAGGTAGCTGAACAAAATAATCCTTTATTTGACTTAATGGCTTCTCCTGGTTTCCAGGGAGGGCCGGTACTGGCTACATTTAATATCGCAGATACTGCAAAAGTTAGACAGTATCTTAATATGCCGCAGGTGCGCAATCTTCTTGAAGGCGAGCAGCGCTACACAAAATTCGTATGGGGAATTACCGAGGAAGATGCCGAGGTTGCCCCTCTATACGCAATAAGAGGAAATAGACAAAATGAGCCTCCATTATCTGGTAGTGTGATCACAGATGCTACCCAGGCTTACGATCAGGTAGGTAGAGTTGCAGTGACTATGCAAATGAACGGAAAAGGTGCCAAGACCTGGGAAGAGATGACCGCTCTTGCTGCTGAAAATCAAAGCCAGATAGCTATTGTTCTTGACAATGTGGTTTATTCTGCGCCAGGTGTATCTCAGGCAGGAGGAATTTCAGGTGGTAGAAGTGAGATCACAGGAGATTTCTCTATTACCGAAGGGCAGGATTTAGCAAACGTATTGCGTGCGGGTAAACTGCCTGCTTCCGCAGATATTGTACAGAGTGAGATCGTAGGTCCGTCACTTGGGCAGGAAGCAATTGATAGCGGTATCATGTCATTCGCTATTGCTTTAATTCTTGTATTGCTATGGATGATCTTCTACTACGGAAAAGCCGGTATCTTCGCCGATATCGCTCTTGTAGTTAACATCCTTTTCATTTTTGGTGTACTCGCAGGCCTTGGGGCAGTACTTACATTACCTGGTATTGCCGGTATCGTGCTTACCATTGGTATGTCGGTAGATGCGAACGTGCTTATCTTTGAACGTATACGGGAAGAATATGCGAAAGGGAAGGTTCAAAAAGATGCCATTAGAGATGGTTTCAGTAATGCACTTTCTTCAATTCTTGATGCGAATATTACAACCGGTCTTACGGCATTGATCCTATTGGTTCTTGGAACAGGACCTATCAAAGGTTTCGCCACGACTTTATTAATAGGTATTGCAACTTCGCTTTTCACAGCGATCTTTATTACAAGATTGTTTATTGACAACTATGCCAAGAACCCGAATAAGAGTCTTGAATTCTCTACAGGGGTTACTAAAAATCTTTTCTCTGGTTTGAACATTAAGTTCCTGCAAAAGAGAAAAACATTCTATGTGGTTTCAGGAGTATTCCTTCTTGTGAGTTTAGGTTCTCTTTTCACTCAGGGATTGAACCAGGGTGTTGATTTTGTTGGAGGAAGAAGTTATACAGTAAGATTTGATAAGGCTGTAAATCCTACCGAACTTGAAGATGAGCTTGTGACCGAATTTGGAAGTGCCAGTGCCAAGACCTTTGGAGCAGCAAACCAGATCAAGATCACTACAAAATATAAGGTAGAAGAAGAAGGCAGTGAGGTAGATGAAGAAATTACTCAGAAGCTTTTTGCTGCTGTGCAGTCTTACCTGCCTGAAGGAACAACTTACGAAGACTTTACAGTTGGAGGTGAAGGTGAGAGAGAGATTGGTATCATGCAGTCTATTAAAGTAGGTCCTTCTATAGCAGATGATATTAAGCAGGCCTCTATTTGGGCGGTACTTGGATCTCTTTTAGTGATCTTCCTGTACATCCTATTGAGGTTTAGAAAATATCAGTTCTCCTTGGGGGCTGTGGTTGCAGTTATTCACGATGTCCTGATAGTATTGGGTGTATTCTCCCTTACTTATAAGTTCATGCCTTTCAACATGGAGATCGACCAGGCGTTTATTGCTGCGATCCTTACGGTGGTAGGTTACTCGCTTAACGATACCGTGGTAATCTTTGACAGGATCAGGGAGTTCTTCAATGAACATCCTTCATGGACCAAGAAAGATGCAATCAATGCAGCGATCAACAGTACGGTTAGTCGTACAGTGAACACCTCTTTAACTACACTTGTAGTACTTCTTGCGATCTTCATCTTTGGAGGGGAAAGCATTAGAGGATTCATGTTTGCTCTTATTGTAGGTGTGATAGTGGGTACATACTCTTCTATCTTCATTGCAACTCCTATTACTTACGATACCTTTAATAAGGAGACTAAGAAAAGAAAGCTTAAGCAAAAAGAAACTGTGGAGTAAGAACCACCAATATATTATATAAAAAGAGCCTTTCTTCGGAAAGGCTCTTTTTTTTGCCATTTTTGAGAGGGTGGTGCGCAGTTGTTCGGTCTCTTCTCAGGCTTTTTAAGATGTCTTTTCTTCTGAAGGTTCAAAGAAGTTACAGGCTTTCGCTGATATCACTGAAAAGCTGTTTTCTCTCTGATAAATTAAATACTTCTGCTGAAGAGAAAGCTAAGGGTGTGTTACAGATATTCTTTTTATGCTGAAAAGGCGCTCCTAAAGCCATAATTCTGTTGCTGAAGGTGAGAGTTAAGCAGGTATGGACTTTCCTGCCTACAGGCTACCCAAAAATGTCATTTTTGACTACCGATAAAATCAGGAAATAAAGATTGATTTCTGTCCTCTTTTCTGCTCAAGTGAGCCGGGGATAAAAAGAGAATAAAATGAATTGATCCGGGGATTGGATTACGAAAAAAATACTCTTCAAAAATGCCATTTTTGAAGAGTATTTCTGAAGTTA
>NZ_JBOJLM010000023.1:0-41004 GCF_050750585.1 Salinimicrobium sp. WS361 | reverse complement strand
GTCTTGGTTAAGGCAAGTAGCGTGGAGTAGGAACGCGAACTTGTCGGCTTAGTTGTTTATTACTTGATCTCTAAAATAGCACTTTTCACCAGATTGCCCGCTATTTGCGCTTAACCGATGTTGTGCTTTCGTTATTTTAGTCATATTTTTCCATTAATTCGTATAGTGTTTCTAATTCATTTTTAAGTTTTTGATAGTTTTCAACCTGTACATTAGAGTTGTAAAAAATATTGTCTATTAAGCTTTCAAACTTTAAGCTATTTAGCGCATCTAAATTGTTGTGGTTAATAAATTTAGATGGGCCGATTTGTTCTCCATGTTCAGCGTTTTTATAATCCATCTGTCTGAAACTGATATTTTCGTATATAAATGGATAAAAATATTCGTTAAGGTCTTCATTCATGTATTTTTCTCCTGTTCTGACTTCTTCAACTAAAGATGGCAAACCGTATAAAAGTGTCTTTAAGGAATCGGATTTAATAAGTGCTACCTTTCCAGTATTAAGTCCTTCATTTAAGGTTCCGTTCTTAAATTCCATATTGCCATTTGCCATACTAATATTAATTAGACTATCGAATGTCTTGGAAGATAGTTTGGTTATGTCTTCCCCGAACATCTTTAAAATGGCCAATGAACTCCTTTTTTGGCTTTCTTTTTTTTCAATTTCTTCTTTGGTAAAATCTATATTACTTTTTACTTCAGCTTTAAGTCGCCCTACAAACTCATTGGATTCTTTTAAATTGCTTTGGCTTATGTTCCAGTTATTAATCTGTAATGCAATCAGAATTCCAATTACTACCAATATTATTTCTCCGAATGCATATTTTAGATAATTTCCAGTTTTTCCTTCGGAAAGTAAATTTTGTCTAATTTTTCTAAAGAATTTTATCATTAGTGTATTGATTAGTTCTTCTAAAGATATGATTTTTAATCAATCAGATAATTCTGGAAACTTTATGTTCTATAGAATATTGCTCGCTGAAATAATGAAGCACAACTCGTTATATGAAAACTAATATAGTGTTTTATCATATTAAAGTTGCGGGATAACAACAGGTTTTTCTGTTCTTTTTACGACCCTATTTTATTCAGGATGTGGTGGTAAAGTGAGGGGAGGGGTTCTTCTGCAGGTTCAAGATTTTGTAAAAAAAACTCAATAAAACCTTAGTGAAATCTTTCTAGAAACTGACTTCAGTGGGTTTTTGATTCGTGTTTTTAAAACTGTCCAGGTCTTCTATCTGGTCCTTATAATCATTGGGGAGCAGCAGTGATTTGGCGATATGGTCCAGTTTTAAGTGCCGCATGATCTTGTATGCTCTTAACGCAGTTGGTATGACCGGGTTTGAAGTTAGGTGGAGTAGTTCTTTGACCTTTTGTGGGCATACCAGTTCCTGTACTTTTAACAGGAACCAGTAGCGCACAGGGCCAAGATGCTTTTTGTACTGCCGGTAGAGATCTTTGCTGTACCTGCTCTCTTCCAGGTCCTGTTCCAGGTGCTGTTTTCTTTGTGATAGCCAATCATTGTAATTTGGTGGTAAGTCTTCGATTTCCATTGTCTTTCCTACTCTGTGGAAAACGTCGAAAACTTCTTGTTTTTCTTCTTCCGAAAGTTTCCGCTCCAGTAGTTCATAGGCTCGAATGGAATATCCAATAAGCATAAAAAGCACGTCCCGGTACGCCCACTGCGGAATTTTGCTGCCCCGCTGATTTTCTACTCCGCTGTGGATGGCATTGATCCTGTTGATAGCTCCTATGGCTTCGGAATGTGTAAGGAACACGATTTGCCGGGCATAGGTTACGGTTGAAAAGAGCCGGCCTAAAGGATCGGCGGGTAATTTTCCGGTGAAGTACAGCCAGTCTACTGCTTTGTTCAAAGCAAATTCGGCCGATGCACCTGCAAAAATGACCAGGATAGTATCACTCTTACCCCAAATCTCTCTTACTATCGATTCTTTCTTCACAAAATATTCCATACTTCAGGACTCATCGTTTCTCTCTTTTGTGCAATTTTCCTGCCTACTTTCCATCTTTATTATAGCCCGTATATTTCCGCAAGATCACTTATGCCTAGGGTAAACCAGAGAATGACAATACCAAGAATGATCTTCAGCGCAACCGGAATATACAATCTGAAATGTTTTTTAAAAGCACGGCTTATGGGCGGCAGGAAAATGAGGGCCAGAAAAAGATATATCAAGCCGGTCACAGGATGTACCAGTAAGAGGTTAAGGATACCTAGAGTGACCAGCAGCAGACCGAATAACCAGCCGCTCAATTTCGATATGTATTTATGCCAGATCATCTTATTCTTTTAAAATTAGCTCTTTATTCATGGATCCTGATCCATTCGATGCTATCTGCTACTGTAAATTTCATAACCATGGTTTTAGTGTGGAAAGGCACAAGACCAAATCGCTTTTCCCGGACTCTGTAGAACAGATAATTTGTGTCTACCCTGGTTGGTTCTCCCAGAAGGTCCAACACTTCCGGCTTCTTCAGCTTTCTGAAATTTGTGTCTTCCATAAGATCCTTCAGCATGCTATTTCTGTAAGGATAATTGAAACCATCTTTGAAATGCCATTTTTCAGCATCAAAAGATATCGCAGGGGTTTCAGCAATTTTTTCCGAAGCAAGAAAATTCTTGTCATTTTCAGGCTTGCAGGAGAGACAGCAGGCGAGGAGCAGAAAGTAAATAAGGATTGTTCTCATGCTGTATTCTACCTTTGATTAGCTGCCGGCAAAGGGGCTGCCAAATACACCTACGGCGAGTTCGGCCCAAAAAAGAAAGAGTGCTCCCAGAATGATGGCACAGATGATAAGTCGTTTTTGATTGTCTTTCACCTTTCTTAATATCACTTCTATGATAATCCCGGTGCCGTAGAGGAGAATGGCTGCAACGATAAAATCGAAAAGGTCCCAGTTCACTTCCTGACTGAACTGCATGCCAAGGAGAGGAAGAAGTAGAAGTAATGTGGCGGCGAGTAAGATAACAGTTAGTCTTTTGGTTTTCATAATGTCTGATTTTTATAGTTGTTTTTATTTTAGGAAACTCCTGAATTTATTTTGATTAGAGCGGTCTTTCAGATTATCTCTTCCCTTATAAAGACTGTAACGGTGCAGCCAAACTTGTTCATCGGAGTATTCAGCTGTAAAGAGATGTAGATCAATTTCCGTGGTCGTCATCATGTTCAGGGTTTTAGTTATTTTAAAGTACTTTGAATCTCAAAGTATATAGGTAAAAAAATTACTTTTGTGATTTGATAAGGTTTTCCAGCGCTGTGAGGTGTTCTTCAAAGGCTTTTCTCCCCGATCTTGTCATTGCATATTTTGTATTGGGTTTTCTGTCAATAAATGCTTTTGTCACTTCAATAAAATGCTCTTTTTCGAGTGCTTTTAAATGACTGGCTAAATTCCCATCTGTCACCTCGAGGTAATCCTTGAGAGAAGAAAAATCAAGCGAATCATTCACAGCCAGGGCCGACATAATGCCGAGCCGTATCCTGCTCTCAAAAGCCTTATGCAAACCATTTATAGATATTTTCACCTTTCGTACTTGTAGTTCACGTAAATGCCATATATGATATGCAATACCCCAAACCCAAAAGCCCAAAACATCAAGCCGTACTGGGTAAAATATATTGCCAGCAGCCCCAGTACCAGCTGGGCAATACCAAAATACTTTACATCGTTGAAGGTGTAATTTCTGGCATTGTAGAGCGCGAGGCCATAAAAAATCAGTGTAACGGGTGCCAGGAATGCCAGCAAACCTTTAGCTAAAAATATTAATGCAATTAGTCCGCCGGTAACCAGCGGAACTGCCATACTTTTAAGCATGCTCTTTGCAGCTGCATTCCATACTCTTTCCCCGCGTTCCCGGCCTTTACTGACTGAAAAAAAGACTGCAGTTGTGATAGCCAAAAGCAGGACTAAAGTTCCTGTTAGTAAAAGGCTCAACACTTGTTCATTTGAAGCAGTTTTGTAAATAAGAGACTCTTGTTGATCAAAAATACCGTGCACAGAATAAACACCTGCTAAAGCATATACACCCGCCAGTACGCCCGAAACCCCGCTAAGGGAAAGGAACTTAGTTGATCGCTCCATGATAGACCGTATCTCCCGAAGGTCTTGCATATAATCTTCTTCAGTCTTCTTCATTTAAAAAGTACTTTGAGTTTCAAAGTTAGTGAATAATTTTAAATGTGCAAGAGGAAAATGTATGAGCTGTTGTTTTAAATTTCTCAGAAAACCGGTGCCGACAAAAATTAGGGTCGTATTATAATAGCGGTTATTGATGCTGGTTGAGTGTAGGCATAAAAAAAGGTGCTGCTTTCGCAACACCTTTCAAAAATGTCATTTTTGAGACCCTTTAAAGTTCGATAGTCTGTAGCCTGTCTGGCCCTACCGAAACGATTTTCACCGGGATCTCCAGTTCTTTTTCAATAAAAGAAATATAATCTTTGAGTTCAGTTGGCAATTGGTCTGCCGAGCTTAGTTGAGTGAGATCCTTCTCCCAGCCTTTAAAATGTGTATAAACAGGAGTTACATTCTCATGTTCAACATTGTATGGCAGGTGGGTGATCTCTTCGCCGCGATAGTTATATGCGGTACAGATCTTCAAGGTGTCAAAACCGCTCAAAACATCGGCTTTCATCATAATGAGTTGGGTAACACCACTCACCTGTACTGCATATTTTAATGCTACCATGTCAAGCCATCCGCAACGGCGGGCTCTTCCAGTAGTTGCACCAAATTCTTTACCCACACGTCCCATGGTCTCTCCATCTTCGTCAAAAAGTTCGGTAGGGAAGGGGCCACTTCCAACGCGGGTGGTATATGCTTTAAATATTCCGAAGACTTCCCCTATCTGGTTTGGAGCAACTCCAAGACCCGTACAGGCTCCTGCCGCGGTAGTATTTGAGGAAGTAACAAAAGGATAGGTACCAAAATCAATATCGAGTAAAGATCCCTGGGCACCTTCAGCAAGAATGGTTTTTCCGCTTTTTTGCGCCTGGTACAGGTATTCTTCACTATCAATAAACTGTAGTGATTTTAGGGTTTCTATAGCCTTAAAGAATTCGGTTTCAAGTTCCCCAAGATTGTATTGAACATCTACGTTGTAGAAGCTTATCATAGCCTCATGCTTGTCGGCCAGGGTGCGGTATTTCTCTTTCCAGTCGCTTAGCTCAAGGTCTCCTACTCTAATTCCGTTACGGCCGGTCTTATCCATATAAGTAGGACCAATTCCTTTTAACGTAGAGCCAATCTTGGCCTTGCCTTTTGAAGCCTCACTGGCTGCATCTAGCAAACGGTGTGTAGGTAAGATTAAATGTGCTTTCCTGGAGATTACAAGTCTGTCTTTATAATCTACCCCGGCTTTGCTCAGGTTATCTAATTCTCTCTTAAAGATAACAGGGTCTATTACCACGCCATTTCCTACAAGGTTTAACGCATCTTCGTGAAAGATGCCCGAAGGGATGGTATGAAGTACATGCTTTTGACCATCAAATTCTAAGGTGTGCCCTGCATTTGGGCCTCCCTGGAAGCGGGCGATGATGTTATATTGTTTGGTGAAAACATCTACTATTTTTCCTTTGCCTTCATCTCCCCATTGTAATCCAAGAAGTAAGTCTACTGCCATAAAAATTCAGGTTATTCGGTTGCTTTTTTGTTTCCGTAAAAATATAAGGAATGATTGTTAATCTGTATATCAAACACTTCTTCTATTGTTTGCTTGATAGCCTGTACCCGTGGATCACAAAACTCGATCACCTCACCTGTATCTGTTAAGATAATATGGTCGTGGTTACGGTCAAAATATGATTTTTCGTACTGGGCCTGGTTGTTGCCAAACTGGTGTTTTCGCACAAGTCCGCACTCCAATAGCAGTTCAATGGTATTGTATAATGTAGCACGGCTCACGCGGTACTTTTTGTTCTTCATTTTGATGTAGAGCGACTCTATGTCAAAATGTTCTTCGCTGTTGTAGATCTCCTGCAGGATGGCGAAGCGCTCGGGAGTCTTTCGGTGTCCCTTTTCTTCCAGGTATTTGGTAAAGACATTCTTTACTACTGCCTGGTCATTTTTGTTCACTACTTTCTTGCTCATGATATGGGTGCAAAGGTATAAGATTATTCACGTGTCACCTTATCTATACCGTTTATTTTTTTGAGGTGCTCAATGAGTTTTTTAAGAAGGCTGTTGTTCTTGACCACAACCGTGATCCTGCCCGTAAAAATGCCGTCCTGGCTATCAAAATTAATATTTTTAATATTGGTATTCATGTTGTTGGAGATCTCACGGGTCACGTCATTCACCAGGCCAATATTGTCTATTCCTGTTAGCTTGATCACTGCCTTGAACTCTTCCTGGGTAGAATCTTTCCATTTAGCCTGAATGATCCTGTAGGCAAAATTGCTCTGCAGCTGGATGGCATTAGGACAGTCTTTTTTATGGACTTTAATACCTTCACTTACCGTAATAAACCCGAAAACATTGTCTCCCGGAATAGGATTACAGCAGTTGGCCAGTTTATAGTCGAGAATTTCTTCATCGCGGCCAAACACCAGCTGGTCATATTTTGCTGTGATCTCATCGCGGTCAATATCCTCAACCGTGTCCTGTTTCCTTATCTTATTTTTAAAGAAACTTACCAGGGCGTTGCTGCGCGAGGCTGCATAGTCCTTCAACTTCTGGTTGTCTATAGTGCCCACACCAACCCTGTAAAAGAGGTCGAGACTTGTTTTTAGCTTAAAGAAGATTACCAGTTCATTGATGGTCTTTTCATTAAACGGGATCTTTTGGGCCCGTAATTTTCTTGAAAGAATGGCTTTTCCTTCTTCGGCGATATTCTTCTTTTCCTCTTTGAGGGAAGATTTGATCTTGGCCCTTGCCCGTGCCGTAGTGGCATAATCGAGCCAGTTGGAGTTGGGTTTTGCTTTTTCTGAAGTAATGATCTCTACCTGGTCGCCGGTTTTAAGGGTGGTGCTTAGCGGGACCAGTTTACTGTTCACCCTGGCACCACGAGTGCGCAAACCAATTTCTGTATGTATGCTGAAGGCGAAGTCCAGCGGGGTAGCTCCCTTCGGAAGGGGTTTTAGTTCCCCCTGTGGTGTAAATACAAAGATCTCTTTGGAATAAAGGTTCAGCTTAAACTGCTCTACAAAATCTACTGCGTTTACTTCCGAATTTTCCAGGGCTTCCTGAAGCTTGTTTACCCATTCATCAAGGCTGTCTTCCTGGTCACTGCCCTGTTTGTATTTGTAATGCGCGGCATAACCTTTTTCAGCAATCTCGTTCATCCGCTCACTGCGAATTTGCACTTCCACCCATCGGCCTTTAGGTCCCATTACAGTGATGTGCAGGGCTTCGTAACCGGTGGACTTTGGGGAGGAGATCCAGTCGCGCAGGCGGGTAGGGTTGGGCCTAAAATGATCGGTCACGATTGAATAGATCTTCCATGCCAAAAATTTCTCATTGGCGGCATCACTGCCGTAGATGATCCTTACGGCAAACTTGTCGTATACCTCGTCAAAAGTGACATTTTGGTTCTTCATTTTTCGCCGTATCGAGTAGATCGATTTTGGACGTCCCTTGATGGTGTACTTCATATTTTCCCTGTCCAGGGAATCCTGAATCACCTTAGTGAATTCAGCAATGTATTTGTCCTGCTCTTCCTTACTTTCCCTAATTTTCTGAAGGATCTCGTTATAAACTTCAGGTTCAGTATATTTTAGTCCCAGGTCTTCAAGTTCGGTTTTGATGTTGTACAAACCAATACGGTGGGCCAGGGGAGCGTAGATGTAAAGTGTTTCTGAAGCGATCTTTTCCTGCTTGTCTGTCCGCATGGAATCCATCGTCTGCATGTTGTGCAGCCTGTCGGCGATCTTGATAATAATAACCCTCACGTCATCATTCAGCGTAAGCAGCATTTTCCTGAAGTTCTCGGCCTGCAGGGAAACATCTTTATCATGTTCAAGGTTAGAGATCTTGGTGAGCCCGTCTACAATTCGCGCTACAGTATCACCAAACGTCTGCTGAATGTCTTCAAGAGTAAAGCTGGTGTCTTCTACCACATCATGTAAAAGGGCAGCAGCAATAGATGTTGCGTCAAGCCCAATTTCCGAAGCAACAATTTTGGCTACGGCAATGGGGTGAAAAATATAAGCTTCTCCCGATTTGCGACGCTGATCTTTATGGGCATCTACCGCCACATCAAAAGCCTGCCGAATGAGCTTTTTATCATCATCGGTAAGGGTTTGGTAGCTTATGCGCAGCAGTTCCTTGTACTGCTGGGCAATGTCTTTGTTTTCTTTTTCTATAGCGGCTTCCGTCATGATCTAAAAATACAATTAAGATTGAAAACAGGCAATTTAATTACCTTTCAAGATTCCTGAAACGTTTGTACAATGGCGGATGAGAGTAATGTACAAAAACATAAGCAGGGTGCGGGGTAAGATTGCTTAAGCTGTTTTTTGACAGCTTCTTTAATCCACTAATCAAAGGTTGTGCCTTATAGGTTTGTTTCGCAAAATTATCGGCCTGATATTCAAACTTCCGGGAGAGATAGTTCATGATGATCCCGGTAAGTTCAGAAATAGGGCTGTACAAAATTCCGAAGGCTACCAATCCTATGTGAAACCCTGGATTTTCCACTCCCAATGCTTCCGAAAGTAACGGGTTGCCCACAAAAAGAGACAAAATCCAAAGGGTGAATCCTGTGCTTAAAATGCTTATTACCATGTTGATGATGATGTGGTTCTTTTTGTAATGCCCCACCTCATGTGCCAAAACCGCAACAATCTCCTCGTCCTGCAGGTCGGTGATTAAAGTGTCGTAAAGGGTGACCCTTTTCTCACTTCCAAAACCCGAAAAATAGGCATTGGCCTTAGTGCTTCTTTTCGAACTATCTATCACAAAGATCTTTTCGAGAGTAAAACCTTCTTTCTGGGCATAGGCCTCTATCTTATTCCGCAGGGAACCTTCGGAAAGTGGAGTTTGTTTATTGAAAAGCGGAACTATTAACCTGGCGTAGAACATATTCAGAAAGATGCTGAAAGCCGCCACTAATATCCATGCGTACCACCAGAAGCTATCACCTGCGAACTGGTAGAACCACACTATCAATGCCAGTATGCCGCCGCCAAGGACGATCAACATTCCCCAACCTTTTAGCTTGTCTAAAATGAAGGTTCTGGGAGTCGTTTTATTAAAACCGAATTTTTCTTCTATTACAAACGTGTGGTACCACGAGAAGGGAAGCGATAAAAGATCGCTCCCAAGCATAATAATGCCAAAGAAGATCAGTGCTATCAAAATGGCGTTATCTGAAACTGATCGTGCAAGAGTATCAGCAAAATCGAAGCCATCGAGGAAAAGGAACAGCAACAATACCACCACCGAAAATGTAGACGAAACCATCCCGAATTTGTAGTTCGATTTCTTATACCGTTGTGATTTCTCGTATTCCTGCTCGTCAAAAACGTCTTTGAGCGAATCGGGCACAGGATCATTATAGTGTTTGGCATTCAAGGCATCCAGGATCTTATCGACTAAAAAGTCAATAATGATGATACTTACGATGATCCAAAAAAGAGTATTTGCAGTCAAATTTGTTGTTTTCGGCTAATATAAGCAGAATCTTTATTGAAGAATCACATTTGAGGAGACAGGACTTTTGGGGGAAAGAGGGAAGTGAAGAGAGGGAAGAGGGGAGTGGAGAGAGGAAAGAGGGAAGTGGAGAGTTGTACGTCCCGGATATAGATGACCACTAAAGTTAACTTATATGAAATCTAATTTTTCATCTTAATAACAAACATACTCAGTACCGTCCCCTCCTGCGGAGGGGTGCCTGTAAGGCGGGGTGGGTTTTGGTTCGGATTTGTAAGGTTGGGAGGTTAAGATCTTTTTACTCTTTATTGTCGGATATTTTTGGCCACGTATTCACAAATGTTTTTTGTTTCTCTTTCAAAGTGTCCCTTCCTCCGGCGGAGGGGTGCCTGTAAGGCGGGGTGGGTTTTGTCTTGCCAGATATTTTAGGCCACGAATTCACAAATAATATGTTTAATTAAAAGCTCTTTCTTTGTTCCTGAGTGACTTTGAGTAGTGATGATTTGTGTTGTACAGGCTGAAGTTTACTTTGGTTTCAAGAATATCTCATCTTAAAAATAAACATTCTCAGTACCGTCCCCTCTGCCGGAGGGGTGCCTGCAAGGCGGGGTGGGTTTTGGTTCGGAATTGTAAGTTTGGGAGGTTTGGATCTTTTTACTCTTTATTGCTAGATAATTTAGACCACGAATTCACAAATAATATGTTTAACTAAAAACTCTTTCTTCCCGTGACTTGAAGCAGCGATAGTCACTGTTGAACAGGCTGAAGTTTACTTTGGTTTCAAGAGTATCTCATCTTAAAAATAAACATTCTCAGTACCGTCCCCTCCACCGGAGGGGTGCCTGCAAGACGTGGTGGGCAATTAAAGCAAACCCGCAACCCGCAACCCGCGACCCGCGACCCGCAACCCGCAACTCGCAACCCGTAACCCGCAACCTGCAACCCGTAACCCGCAACCTGCAACCGTAACTTACAACCCGAAACCCGCAACATTAAAAAGAGAACCTGAAATTTAATTATTGCCGCTGCCTTTTTGCTTCAAATATCAAGATTCCCGCAGCAACCGATACGTTCATGGAATCTATTGCTCCTTCCATGGGGATGATAATATTTTGGGTAGTGTTTTCCAGCCACTCGCTACTTAACCCTGTGGCTTCAGTACCTACCACAATGGCACTGCCGCCAGTGAAGTCGACACTGTGATAAGGAACAGAGGCCTGCAGTGCGGCTCCAAAAATGGCAATTTTTCGTTCTTTTAAAAAAGCAATGATTTCGGAAGTACTGCCGGTGGCGATTTTATTTGTAAAGATGCAGCCTACACTACTGCGAATGATGTTTGGATTGAACATATCTGTCCGCGGATTGGCAATAAGTACGGCATCTACAGCTGCAGCATCGGCGGTGCGCAATAAAGCTCCTATATTTCCGGGTTTTTCGGGGGCTTCGGCGACGAGAATCAGCGGGTTATCAGTTTTAAACGTCAGTTGTTGCAGGCTGAGTTCCCGGGAGGCTACAACGGCAAGTACACCTTCGGTACTTCCGCGGTATGCGATCTTTTGATATACTTCCGAAGAAAGTTCGGTCACATCAACAGGATTTGAAATAAATGAAAGCAGATTTTCGGCTTTTTCAGCAGGAAAGAGATCAGATGTATAATACAGTTCGGTGACCTGGTAGCCTCCTTTTATCGCTAAATTTATTTCCCGGATGCCTTCTACTACAAAGACTTGTTCCTTTTTACGGGCACGGGATTTTTCCTGTAACTGCAGGATCCTCTTTACCGCCTGATTTTGAAAACTACTTATAAATTTCTGCATGCTGCAAAGATAGAAAACTTCGGGTTTGGTACAGGGATAGGGGAGAACGCTAAACCCCGATTTTCAATATTGAAAAAAAAGAGGTAAATTAACTGGAAAACGAAAAACAGACTTATGAAGAAGAAAAACACGACAAAGAAGCCTCTTGGGATAAAAGATGCTTTTAAGGTTCTCAGCTTTATTTTTGCTGCTATTTTGATTACTGCCTGCAGTAAAAAGATCACTTTCCCTGTTTCTAATGTAGTACCCGCTGCTGAAGCCGTTGTAAAGGTCGACAAAGATGACAACCAGAATTATGAAGTCGAGCTTGAGGTGAGTAACCTTGCAAGCCCCAACAGGCTTACACCTTCGCGGGAGCATTATGTGGTTTGGATGGTGACTAAAAAACACGGAACCATTAACCTGGGCCGCCTGGATATCAATCGCAAGAACAACGGGAAATTGACCACCAATACGCCTTATGAACCTATAAGGATATTTATTACTGCGGAAGATAACAGTAAACCTGTACTGCCTTCTACGCAGGTGGTACTGAATTCGGAAGATTTTAAAGTATAAAAAAAGAGGCTGATTGAAATAGTACTAATCTTTTCTTCGGAAGTTTTAGAATCTACCGATCCTAATTTTCAGAAGTAGTTAGAACCTGAAAACCTTCAGGTTAAACGGGATTAGTTTTTCAATCAGCCTCCTGTCAAAAATGGCATTTTTGGAGATTATTTTTTCTCCTGCTGGCCGTATTTTTCAGTATATCTTTTTGCCAGCTCTGTCTGGTGGCTTTCCAAACTTATTTCACGCCCCTGAATAAATGCCTGGGCAACTTTATTGGTACGCATATCCAGCGCGTCTCCTTCACTAATAAAAAGAGTGGCATCTTTACCGGCCTCCAGTGTTCCAAGGCTGTCGTCAACTCCCAGGATCTTTGCAGTGTTTGAAGTGATCATTTTAAGAGCGTCGGCTTTACTGAGGCCGTAACCGGTAACTGTACCTGCGTAAAATGGCAAGTTTCGGCTGTTCATTCTTTCCATGTCACCGCTGGTTTCCAGCCCCACAAGAATTCCTTCCTGGTTAAGCAGGTAGGCGAGTTTGTAGGGTAGGTCATAATCCTGATCTTCCATTTGCGGGGTTTCGTGCACACGGCCTACAAGTACCGGGACATTGGCTGTCTTGATTTGATTGGCTACTTTAAAAGCATCGTAAGCGCCCACAAGCACTACATTGTCCAGTTGATGCTCTTCTTTAAAAGCCAGGACATCGATAATCTCTTTTTCTGAATCGGCGTGGATGTAAATTTTCTTTTTTCCGTTAAATACAGCTTCCATGGCCTGGAAAGGCAGATTCGCTTTTTCCTGGGGTCCTGCGAGATAGGCTTTGGCATTTTTAAAAAATGAGCTCAACTCCTGAAGGTCTTTTGAATAATCATCATTCGGTTTTATGCCGGGATCTTCACCCATCCACCAACGGCCTCTGCGAACGCTGTTGGGCCAGTTAATGTGCAAGCCATCATCTTCTTTTAATACGGCATCTTCCCAGTTCCATGCATCAAACTGTACAATAGACGAGGTACCGGAGATCCTTCCGCCCCGCGGAGCGATTTGCCCGACAAGCACGCCATTGGGACGCATACTTTCCACCACCTGGCTTTCGGCATTATAAGCGATAAGACTGCGAACGTGAGGTAAAAGCTCCCCAAGTTCATCTTCGTCATCACTCTGTACCACCGCATCAATTTCTACCAATCCGAGAGTGGAGTTAGGGGCGATAAATCCGGGATAAACGTGTTTGCCCTTAGCATCGATCACGGTACCGGGATATTGTCGATTGGTCGAAGCCGCATCAGTCACCGTAGTTAGTTTTCCGTTCTCAAAGATGATCACGCTGTTCTCGATTACCTCTCCGTTACCAACGTGGGCAGTGGCTCCAACAATGCTTATTGCCCGGTCCTGTTGTGGCGCCGGAGTTTGTTGTGCTATGACCGAACCTGCAAAAAGGAGCAGGACCGGCAGGATATATATTTTCAAATTTTTCATACTTCAGTTTTTAGAGGGTGTCACAGTGCATTTCTTCTTTGGTGGAATTCTTTACCGGCTGCGTCTTAAGACCATTGTTTTTGGCCTTTAGCATCTGGGAGGTGAGCAGGTTTTTCTGCTTTTCCACTTCCTTTCTAAGTTGTTGATCTCTTTCCAGATCAAAATACACTACGCCTTCAATAATTGTCTTTTCAGGCTTGGCGTAAACGGAAAGCGGATGGGCATTCCACAGCACTAAATCGGCATCTTTTCCTTCTTTGATACTTCCCACACGATCGTCTATGTGAAGCAGTTTTGCCGGGTTGAGGGTCACAAACTTCCAGGCTTCCTCTTCAGAAATGTCCCCGTATTTTACACTTTTTGCCGCCTCCTGATTTAGTCTACGGCTCATTTCGGCGTCATCACTGTTAATGGCCACTGTTACACCGGCATTATGCATAATGGCAGCATTCTGCGGGATGGCATCTTTTACTTCATATTTATACGCCCACCAGTCAGAGAAAGTAGAACCTCCCACGCCGTGTTCGGCCATTTTATCGGCTAATTTGTAACCTTCCAAAATATGAGTAAACGTATTTATATTGAAACCGAATTGCTCGGCTACCTTCATCAACATATTGATCTCACTTTGAACATAGGAGTGAGCAGTCACAAAGCGTTCGCCATTAATGATTTCCAGGATGGTTTCCATTTCAATGTCCTCGCGATAAGGTTTGCCGCTCTTCTTTAGTTGCTCATATTCCCGGGCACGGGTAAAATAATCTACAAATACCTGTTCCACACCCATACGGGTTTGTGGGAAACGGGAATTGCTGTCCCAGTTTGCCTGTTTCACGTTCTCTCCCAAAGCGAACTTGATGAACTTTGGTGAATTGTCAAGAACCATTTCCTGCGGAGTTGCTCCCCATTTCATCTTTAAAATGGCCGACTGTCCTCCAATGGGGTTTGCCGATCCATGTAGTAGCTGCATAGTAGTTACTCCCCCTGCCAGGTTCCGGTAAATTCCAATATCATCGGGATCTACAACATCTTCCATTTGCACCTCGGCCGATGAGTTGTGGCCCGCCTCATTCACGGCCGATGCCGACAGGTGAGAGTGCTCATCTATAATCCCGGTAGTAAGGTGCTTTCCTGTAGCATCTATTACAGTCGCCCCACGGGCGCTAAGGTTTTTACCAACTGCAGCAATCTTCCCATTCTTTACCAGCACGTCGCTGTTTTCCATGATGCCTTCAGCTTCATTGGTCCAAACCGTGGCATTCTTGAAGAGTACGTCCTGTTGCTTCGGAAGCTCCTGGAATCCATAAGCCATATTCGGGAAGGTGACAGGAAGTACTTCGGAGTGTTCTTCAGATTTTTCATCCTTCTTTTCTGAAGCATCTTCGGTGCGGATTGCAGTAAAACTGGTTACTGTACCATCTCCTAAAATGGCTTTTCCGCTGAAGGTTTTTGCGTTATTCGAGATTCTGGCGCTAAGCCTGGTGTATTCAGTTTTTGTAGTATCGGGAGAAGATAGCAGCAGGTTAACCCAGTTGTTGCTGTAGTTGATCTTTGAACCTATCTTGCTATTATTGGTGCTAACTTCAGCCTTGGGTGATGAAGGTTCGCCTGTGATCTTTACCGTATAGGTATCGCCACCGACCTTGACATCATAAGTACCGTTGAGGTTCACAAGGCCAATATCTTCAAATACTTCTCTTTTTCCCTGCACCCAGTTCTCGTAGATAGTAGTTTCTTTTTCAAAATAGTCGCCAGAGGTAATGATAAAATTCGCCCAGGCGCCTTCTTTTAAGGTTCCAAGTTTATTTTCATGGCCTATAAGTTTTGCAGGCACGGTTGTTAAGGCAGCAAGGGCATCTTTTTTATCAAGTCCATAAGCCACTGCTTTAAGTAAATTCTCCCTGAAATTCTTTTCGGCATCATGAGATGTGATGGTGTAGGGAATTTTCTTCTCGCTAAGCATTTTAAGGTTTGCCGGCGCCTGGTTCCATTCTTTCATGTCTCCCAATGTGGCGTAGTTGGCCATGTACGGGTCTTCCATATCAAATGGCTCTGGGTAATTAACAGGCACAATAAAGGCGGCGTTGGTGGCTTTTATGGCATCAAGTCGCTCAAATTCCTTTCCGCTGCCCACAATCACATACTGCACACCCATTTCGTCGCCCACTTTATCAGCACGAAGTTCATCCAGTAAATTGTCGGTTTTGAAGATCTGAAGGAGGTTTTTGTTCTCATTAAAAGCTTCAAGAGCAAGATCTTTATTATCGGCGTTACCCTTGGCGTACCAGTCGGCGTCAAGATAAGTCTGTCTTAACAATGCCATGGCACCCATTTTAGAAGAAGGGTAGACCTGTTTTGATTTTGCACTTTTTTCAAAGGAAAGATATTGTGCAGACTCTTCATCGAGCATTCTGTCTCCTTCAGTTCCTTCGGAATTTAAGGCGATAAGGATTCCGGTACCGCGAACAATTCCGTCGGGCATGTGAGTATTAACCACGCCAAAACCGAGCTTTCTCAGCTTTTCGGCTTCTTCCTTATTATAGGAGAAGTTTTCTAAAGCGGAAGTTTCTGGCCTTATGTGGTCATTCCAGTAATAACCTTCACGCCCGGCATCGTACTGCGGATTCCCGCTGTAGGGGCTGCCGCCTTCGCTCTTCGGTTTTTCAATCCCAAAACTCGAGTAAAGATCAATAAAGGAAGGGTAAACTGTTTTTCCTTTAAGGTCAATGACTACCGCATTTGCGGGAATTTTAATGTTTTTTCCAACGGCGGTGACCTTTCCATTGCGCATGGCCAGCATACCGTTTTGAATAATTGTGGAAGGATCTACATAAATGTTGGCGTTCGAAAGAACTGTGAAGTTGGTATTTTTCTGAGCCTTAACGGCATCATTCTTAGGAAAATACTCCTGCGCCTGCAGTCCGGTTACGGCACTAAACAGCAGGCAGAATAAAAGTTTAATTCTCATAAAATTGTTATAGGATTGGAATTTTGAGCAGGTAAGTTAACAAAAAAACGAGAATTATAAAGTTATTATAATTTCCCCCTGCTCTTGTGATAATTTACCAGCAGCGCCACCACGTAACTGTAGCTCTTCATTCCCTGTGGCTGATTATTGGCCACCAGGAAGGAATTGTAGGTGAACATAAAAATGGGTTCGAAAGGATTTTTGTGGCTTTCCCAAAATTCCCGCACCTCCCGGTAGTTTTCCTTGACCCCAAAGTTAAGTTCTGCGGCAAACTTTTCGGCTAATTTAGGATCCCGGCGGTAAAGTTCACTCAGGCAATAGCTTAAGGCAAAGGTGTAGCCCGAATAGTTGAAATATGGATCAGGATGGTTCATCGTGGTAAGACAGGCGAGAAAGTTGGCCTCATTTTCTTTAGCAAAACCTAACTGATGACCAATTTCATGGCTCGCGGTAGTAGGAATCTTATACGCCACAATTTGCGTGTTTACCTGCCCTTCGTTGGTTAGCGGATTTAAGTAACCATTAAAACCCATATAGGTAAGGGGAACGCTGTAGAGAGAACGCTTTAGGCTGGGCACGTGGTAATCAAGTTCCGGAAAATCATCTTCAATATTCTTATATCCCTCTACCGACAATTTGAGGAGTTCATATTTTGAATAAGGAATTTCCACTTTTACAGAGTCATCGCCGGTAATAGAAAGATGAAGTTCGTTGGAGGTGGCAATAAGATCTTGCGTTAACTCTACCAGCTCCTCTGTAGTGTAATCATTTTCAATTTCCAGGGCAGCATGCAGCGGCAACCGGTAATAATTAAAACCCCAAAAGAGGTTAAAGCAAAAATAGATAAGAGATAATACGGCAAGAGCATTTAATATCCATTTCCTGGGATCTTTGAATCTTTGCTTTATTCTCAATACGACCCAGCGAATAAGCATAATCACCAGTAAAGCGTACAAAAGATCCCCCAGAGAAAACGGAAAGAATCCGAGGGTTTTTCTCAGTAAGGCCGAAGTAATGGGATAAATGCCGTTGCTGTACCACTTTTCCACGAATAGAGGGTAGTTAGCCAATACCTTAATCAGGATGATCTGAACAGGCAAGAACAGGGCTAGAATTAAAGCAACTTTTTTCTTCACCTTTCAAAAATAGGATTTTTAGGGATCAACCTGCAAGAGACAGCAGCCAAGACTTTAATAAAATTATCGGTATTTTGGTTGAAACCGGGAAAACTTGAGTAGAACTATTTTTCTTCCGAGTGTCCCCTCCTCCCGAGGGGTGCCTGTAAGGCGGGGTGGAAATCCTTGTTCAGTACTCGGATATTTTTAGCCACGAATTCACAAATTATTTTTTGTTATCTCCAGACGATCTCTTTCTCCTGAGCGTAACCCTAGGCCGGGGGTGATGGTGTTCCAAATCTCAATTTTTATCAGAAGTAACACTTTTTTTATACTGAATTTTTCTTCCGAGTGTCCCCTCCTCCGGAGGGGTGCCTGCAAGGCGGGGGAAAATTCCTTGTTCAGTACTCAGATAATTTTGACCCCAAATACACAAATGATTTTTATTATCTCCAGACGATCTCTTTCTCCTGAGCGTAACCCTAGGCCGGGGGTGATGGTCTTCAGAATCTCAATTTTTATCAGAAATAATACTTTTATTACTGAATTTCTCTTTCAAAGTGTCCCCTCCTCCGGAGGGGTGGCCGAAGGTCGGGGTGGGTGGTATCAATGCCTGAATTATGTTTTTATATATCACCTTACCTATTTTATCAAAATTTCTCTTCCGAAGCGTCCCCTCCTCCGGAGGGGTGCTTGAAAGGCGGGGTGGGAGTAGACGATCAATCTATGAATACTTATCAATTATATACTGCTTTAGATTCTCCATAACCCGTTCAACATTCATCATTACCTCAGTAGCACTCACTTTCCAGACCAGTAAACCCAAATTTCGGAGATAATTTTCCCGCCGATCATCATATTCTTGCTTTTCGTTATGGCTGGAACCATCTATTTCGACGACCAGCATTAATCCCTTAACGTAAAAATCTACAATGTAATGTCCAATGACACGTTGCCTATCAAAATCAATATTGTAAAATTTTCCTTTATGAACCTGTTGCCAAAAAACGATTTCCGGTTGGTTACCCATTTTACGCAAAGCCCTTGCCCTGGTATGAAGACTCTTTTCTGCCGGTAAATAAGGAGAAGATCTGCGATATATGGGAATAGCATCTATTGTAGTAAGGATGGTGCGATTTCCCACCCCGTCCTGCGGACACCCCTCCGAGTTAGGGGACCCTCCCGACTTTTTTTCGTTTTCATCCCTGATCATTTAATTAAATTAAGAAAATATATCCTAATCGTTAGAATTTCTTTTGTGAAGCACACTTTTCTGGAGGAGGATTTGAAAGACAGGGAGGGAGCAGGAACCCCTGATATTTAAAATCCGCTTTCGAGTAAACTCTACGCTTTTTATGCTATTTTTTTCTCCTGAAGAGTCCCCTCCTCCGGAGGGGTGCCTGAAAGGCGGGGTGGTAATTGCTTGTTCAGTGCTCGGATATTTGTAGCCACTAATTCACAAATGATTTTCTGTTTCTCTTTCAAAGTATCCCCTCCTCCAGAGGGGTGGCCGAAGGTCGGGGTGGGTTGTTTAACTCTAATGCTCTACGATTTCTTATATTTGTGAGAATTCAAATTAACAACATCATGAACGAAGAAATAAGGGCTTTAGAACCTAAGCCACTCTGGAATAAATTTGCCGATCTCAATGCGGTTCCCAGACCCTCAAAAAAGGAGGAACGGGTAATCGAGTTTGTAAAGAACTTTGGAAATGACCTGGGGCTGGAAACCGAAGTTGATGAGGTGGGAAATGTCATTATACGTAAACCTGCCACCCCGGGCATGGAGAACAAAAAGGCGGTAGTGCTGCAGTCTCACCTGGATATGGTGCATCAAAAAAACAGCGATTCCAATTTCGATTTTGAAAATCAGGGGATAGAGATGTATGTCGATGGTGACTGGGTGCGGGCAAATGGGACTACCCTGGGAGCCGATAACGGACTTGGTGTAGCTACCATGATGGCCATTTTGGAAAGTAAGGAAATTGAACACCCGGCTTTAGAAGCACTCTTTACCATAGATGAAGAAACCGGAATGACAGGAGCCATGGGCTTAAAACCCGGACTGCTGAAAGGGGATATCCTGCTTAACCTCGACACCGAAGAAGATAATGAGATAGGAATTGGATGTGCCGGTGGCGTAGATATTACTGCTTCCGGAACTTATACAGAAGAACCTGTGCCAGAAGATTCTATTGCGTACAGGGTACAGGTGAAAGGCCTGCAGGGAGGACATTCAGGAATGGATATCATCAAAGGTCTTGGTAACGCAAATAAGCTCATGAACCGCATTCTCTTCGGAGGTTATGAAAACTTCGGAATGAGAATTTCTGAAATAAATGGCGGCGGCCTCCGTAATGCTATTCCGCGGGAAAGTGAAGCGGTAGTAGTGGTTGAGAAAATTCAGAAGGAAGATTTTACAGCTGAAATTGGGAAAGCTATCCAGGAGATTCAGCAGGAATTCAAATCGCTGGAGCCAAAGCTACTCATTGAGGTTTCAGAAACTGAAGTCCCTCAAAAGGTGATGGAGCTGGGAGCGCAGGAGTTATTTCTGAAATCAATTTACGCTGCTCATAACGGCGTGTACAGGATGAGCCCCGATATTGAAGGCCTTGTGGAAACTTCTAACAATGTGGCGCGCGTAACTGTCAAAAATGGCAAAATTGAAGTGCTTTGTTTGACACGATCTTCTGTAGATTCTTCAAAGACCGATCTCGCTAACAGCCTTCGCGCTGGTTTTGGACTGGCAGGTTTTGAAGTAGAACTTTCGGGTACATACCCGGGATGGGCTCCTAATATGGATTCTCCTATCCTTAAGGTGCTCGATGAACTCTACCGGAAAATGAATTCCGACGAACCCGACGTTGCTGCATGCCACGCCGGCCTTGAATGCGGAATCTTAGGAAAGAACTATCCCGAAATGGATATGATTTCTTTTGGACCAACCATTCGTGGCGCACACTCGCCCGATGAAAGAGCAAGTATATCTTCAGCTCAAAAGTACTGGAGCTTTGTACTCGAGGTATTGAAGAACATTCCGGAGAAAAAGTAATTCTTCAGGATTGATCCAATAAAAAAACTCCCAAAAATGACATTTTTGGGAGTTTTTTTATTGGTGTAACTTCTTTTACTGGATATCTACCATCTCAACTTCAAAAATAAGATCGGCAGATGGTGGGATCACTGGAGGTGCACCGTTTTCTCCGTATCCTAAATGAGCAGGAACAAACAACACTGCTTTATCTCCTACCTGCATTTGCTGCACGCCTTCTTTAAAGCCGGGGATCATAGGTGCATCTTTGCTGTAAAGCATTGGCATAGGGGCATATCCTCCCATTTGCTGTCTTCTTTCATTAAGTACACCTGCTTCTTCGGCTACTTCGGCAATGTTGGTATCAAAAAGATCACCAGAGCTCAAATAGCCTTTGTAGTTTACCCTTACGGTATCACCTTGTTGTGGCTTTGGGCCTTCACCTTCTTCCAAAAATGCGATCTGGAGACCGCTTTCAAGTTCTTTTGAATCGGCTTTCAATTCCTCGTAACGCTGAGCGTTAGCAGAACGCTGCTCATTCATTTTACGTTCCTTTTCTTCGGCTTCAGTCTTAAAATCTTCAAGCTCCTGTGAAAGAACATCAGCAGCTTTAAAGTTTTTGGCTGCCTGGCCTTTACGAATGATCTTTACTTCCTGCATTACCACATCTTCAAGAGGACGATCATTTGCTCCTGTTTCTACGTTTCCAATTGCCTCTATCACATCCATACCTTTTACAACCTCACCAAATACGGTGTGCATGCCGTTGAGCCACGGAGTTTCTTTTAGAGTGATAAAAAACTGGCTTCCGTTGGTGTTAGGACCGGAGTTTGCCATAGAAAGAATCCCTGCAGAATCATGGGTAAGCGTGTCAACAATCTCATTTGGGAATTTATAGCCCGGGCCACCTGTACCGGTACCCTGAGGGTCACCTCCCTGGATCATGAAATCTCCAATCACACGGTGAAAAACGAGTCCGTCGTAAAATGGCTTTTCACGATATTGTTCTTCGGCCATGGTAGTGGTACCTTCGGCAAGAGAAACAAAGCTGGCAACCGTCATTGGGGTCTCTTCAAAATAAAGTTCAGCGATAAAGTCTCCCTGGTTGGTCTTGAATTGGGCGTACATTCCGTCTTCAAGATCTGGATATTCGTCATTACAGGCAGTAAAAGCAAATAGCACACTGCATAAAAGCAAAAAATTGATTTTCTTCATGTTTAAATTAATTGTTTAGTTGTTATTTTCCTGATTAGCTTCAGGTGCTTCTGAAATATCTATGAGGGTTACCGTCGAAATCAACGGCACATCTGCTCCTATACGTTTTTTATCTCCGTAATACCCGAAAGCTTTGTGAGAAGGAAATAAAAAAGTGACTGTTTCTCCTTCTTTCATAAGCTTGAGCCCCTGTCGCAGTCCGCTGAAAAGTTCTTCCTGGTCTATGGCATAGGTGCGGGGAGCGATCTCATCATCGGTATAAATAACACGGCCACCAAGTGTTTTTAAGTTGTAATCGAATTCTACAACATCCCCAAATTTTGGAGTCTTAGCAGCGGTGGTATCTTTTTTATTGTAATAGTACCAAAATCCGTTAGCCGAAGAAATGTAATTTCGCATAGTATCGGTTTCGATGATCTTCTGGATCTGGGCTTCTTCTTTGGCTACAATTTTCCGGTTGCGCTCTACAGCTTCATTAATATAGGAGCCCGACTCCTGCGTCACCGGTCTTCTGGCTTCAGGCGACTTGCACGAAAAAAGGAGCAGACCAATAAACAGTATTACATATTTCATTTTCATAGTGCCAGGTTTGTCTTATAAGTAGGCAAGATACTAATAAATCTTTCGACGGTCTCCTGCAGGGAAAGATCACTTTTACCTCCTGCGGCGTTAGTGTGGCCGCCGCCTTCAAAATAGCGCCGTGCAAATTCATTGACCGAAAAAGTACCTTTTGAACGGAAGGATATCTTCACGATCTTTTCGGCTTCATTTTCGATAAAAATGGCGGCAAAAACTATACCTTCTAGAGAGAGGCCATAGTTTACAAAACCTTCAGTATCTCCTTTTTTAAAGTTATGCCTGTCCAGTTCTTCCTGTGACAAAGTGATGTATGCCGTACGCAGGCCTTCTACTACTCTCAGGTTTTGCAGTGCGCATCCCAAAAGCTGCAGTTGCCCGTAAGAACTGGTGTCAAATACATTTTCGTGGATAGAAGTATTGTCGGCCCCTTTTTCAATAAGATCGGCTATCACGCGGTGGGTGAGACTGGTGGTAGATCTATACCTGAAAGATCCGGTATCGGTCATTATACCTGTATACAGGCAGGTGGCGATCTGCGGAGTGATCTTTTGTGCCAGGCCAATATTTTCTATAAAGTGATAGACCATCTGGCAGGTAGAGCACATGGTAACATCGCTATAGGTAACATCGGCATAATCATCGGGCTGTTGGTGATGGTCTATCATCACAAAAGCAGCTGTGGCCTCCTGTAGTGGTTTGTACATATCGCCAGCTCGTGAGAGGTGGTTGAAATCGAGCGTGAAGATCACATCGGCTTCAGCAATAATCTTTTCACATTTTTCGGTATCCCTGTCATAAAGCAGCGTTTCTTCTTCGTAAGGCATCCACTTTAAGAAACTAGGGTAATCATTGGGAGCGATAAGATTTACGTAGTGCCCCAGTCCCTCAAGCAGGATCTTAAGAGCAAGTGTAGAACCCATCGCATCACCATCGGGCCCTTTATGGGGAACAATAACGATCTTCTTTTTGCCTTCAAGTAACTCCTTTATTTTGGAAATATCTTCGTTTGTCATAGAGAGCGAAGATATTGAATATTTGAAGATTCAAAAAGTACTTACTGCAGTTCCTAAAATGTCATTTTTGACAGCCTTTATCTGCGGAAGATCGAATAAAAACCTATGTACCTTGTATATGGCCCTGATTTGATTATTTTTACAGCAAAATTAAAAACTAAGTAATGGCAGAAAATAGAACTTTCACCATGATTAAGCCCGATGCAGTTGAAAAAGGACACATTGGCGCTATTTTAGAGCAGATCACTGCTTCAGGATTCAGAATTGTTGCGATGAAACTTACGCAAATGACACGTCGCGATGCCGAAAAATTCTACGAAGTACACAGTGAACGTCCATTTTACGGGGAGCTGGTTGAATTTATGAGCCGCGGGCCAATCGTTGCCGCTATTCTTGAAAAGGAAAATGCTGTTGAAGATTTTAGAACCCTTATTGGGGCTACAAATCCTGAAGATGCTGCCGAAGGTACCATTAGAAAGAAATATGCTGCTTCTGTAGGTGAAAATGCCGTACACGGAAGTGATAGCGATGAGAATGCACAAATTGAAGGTGCTTTCCATTTCGCCGGAAGAGAAATGTTCTAAGTAACTTCTGAAATAAGATCAAAAAACCACCTTTTTAGGTGGTTTTTTTATTTTTCACCCTCCGTAGCTGCCACCTTTATCGGCCCGCCCTGTCATAGGGACAAAACGCACCGGGAGCAGGGTCTTTTCTTCAAATTCATCCTCCCCGGTTTTGTAAAGCATTACCAGTTGTTGATTCAAGCGGCCAACAGGCGCCAAAAGTCGGCCTCCCACTTTTAATTGATCTTTAAGCGGCTGTGGAATTGAAGGAGGTGCCGCGGTTAATATTATAGCATCAAAAGGTGAAAACTCTTTCCAGCCCGAATATCCGTCACCGTGTTTGGTGGTGATATTGTTATAATCTGTCTTTGCCAAATTCTCTTTGGCCAGCTTTGCCAGCCATTCAATTATTTCCACGCTATAAACCTTTTTTACAAGGCGTGAAATGACCGCCGCATTATACCCGCAACCGGTGCCTACTTCCAGGACTCTTTCATCTTTCTTCAGCTGTAGCTGCTCTGCCATGTAAGCTACAATGTATGGCTGACTAATAGTTTGGTCCTTTCCTATGGGGAGCGGCCTGTCTTCATAGGCCTTTTGCTGTTTGTCTTCGGGAACAAAGAGAGAACGATCCACTTCCTGCATAGCTCTTAGAACATCAGAATTAGAAATGCCGCGTCCTTTTAATTGTTGTTCGATCATTTCTTCTTTTCCGGTCATAATGCTGTTCCTGGATAGATTTCTAAAAAGTTAGTGAAAAATGCCATTTTTGGAAAGTAATTCCGTGTCTTTTTCGGAATTGGGTAGGGGTGGGAAGGGCTTCGGCACGGATTACAAATCCGCGCCAGTTGGTTTTAAAAAAGTTGCTTAGAAATGACATTTTTGGAAGGTATTTCAGGAGTTTTTCAGAAGAAAGGCCTCTCGACTCCGCTCGAGGTGACATTGGATTTCAAAAAGCGTTCAATTCCGCTCGTGGTGACGTAAGGAGAGATACCGGCACGGATTACAAATCCGCGCCAACGGGTTTTAATGAAGGTGCCGAGAAATGACATTTTTGGGAGGATATTTCAGGAGTTTTTTTCAGAAGAAAGGCCTCTCGGCTCCGCTCGAGGTGACATTGGATTTCAAAAAGCGTACAACTCTGCTCGAGGTAACGTAAGGAGAGATACCGGCACGGATTACAAATCCGCGCCAACGGGTTTTAATGAAGGTGCCGAGAAATGACATTTTTGGGAGGATATTTCAGGAGTTTTTTTCAGAAGAAAGGCCTCTCGGCTCCGCTCGAGGTGACATTGGATTTCAAAAAGCGTTCAACTCCGCTCGAGGTAACGTAGGAGAGGAACCGGCACGGATTACAAATCCGCGCCAGCTGGCTTTATAAAAGGTGTTGAAAAATGACATTTTTGGAAGGTATTTCAGGAGTTTTTTTTCAGAAGAAAGGCCTCTCGACTCCGCTCGAGATGACATTGGATTTCAAAAAGCGTTCAATTCCGCTCGAGGTAACGTAAGGAGAGATACCGGCACGGATTACAAATCCGCGCCAACCGGTTTTAAAAAAGGTGTTGAAAAATGACATTTTTGGAAGGTATTTCAGGAGTATTTTTCAGAAGAAAGGCCTCTCGATTCCGCTCGAGGTAATGGAAGGAGAGGAACCGGCACGGATTGCAAATCTGCGCCAACGGGTTTTAAAAAGTTGTTGGGGAATGACATTTTTGGAGGGAATTACAGGAGTTTTTTTCAGAATAAAGGCCTCTCGATTCCGCTCGAGGTGACGTAAGAGGAGGAGCCGGCACGGATTACAAATCCGCGCCAACTGGGTTGTGAAAAGTTGTTGGGGAATGACATTTTTGGAAAGAAAGTGGAAAGTGGGAAGTGGAAAGCGGGGAGGGGAGAATCTAGAGAGGGAAGTGGAAAGTCCAGATCGTATCAGGGAAAAGAGAAAATTTCTCCTTAAGCGGAACGATAATCTTGATTCAGATTTTAGTTTTTTAAATTAAACCATGAACCATGAACCATAAACCTTGAACTAACGTAGAATAAGCTTCTTTATAAGGTCACGTCCCAGTTCTTCATTCAGCATTTTTACGATCTTTTCTTTGCCGTAGCTCAATTCTTCGCGCAGTACCGAAGAACTCAGTTGTACGTAAAGTGTATCCCTGTCAAGTTTTATAGAAGTGGTATATTTTTTTATGGCAGGCCCCATCTGGCTGTTCCAGACTTCGCGAACGTGTACCTTATCAAGGCCCTTCTGCAATTTGTTGTCGCTCACAAATTCTTTTAGAGCTTCACTTATGCTTATATGTTCGTTAATCCTCTTTGCCATAGTTTCCTGAATATGGAGTAAATCGTTTATATGTATAGATAATTCCCCTGGGGTTGATAACCACCAGCTCGTTCTCTTCCGAAGAAATCACAGTTTCTTTCCAGTTTGCGTAGGGGGTAGTATAGTACAAATTAATGCTGTCATTTTCAAGCTTAACCTCAAATACTTCTTCATCATTTGTGGTGATAAAGCTGCCGTCAATTTGTGGACGCACTTTTTTTCTGAAGCCCGTAAGACTGTCTACCTCTATAAAATCTACAATTTCGGAATATTTGAATTCTTTGGTGATCCCTTCGGGAAGTTCGGCCTTTGTTATTTCCCAATATCCGTTGAGGTTGTCCACTTTTTCAAGGGGAGAATCGGTATTGCATGAGAGCAAGATCATTCCTAAAAGGAATCCAAAAATGGCATTTTTCACAGGTTAAACATTTTATAGGTTTGCGTGGTACTTTTTACCACTTTTTCTGTCCGGTCTCCGTGGGTGTCACTTATAAAAAGCTGGCCTAACTCATCTGTAGCAACAAGGTCTACAATATGCGCTACCCTATTTTCATCCAGCTTGTCGAAAATATCGTCCATGAGCAGAATGGGAGAGACCTTCGCCAAATCTTTAATAAAATCGAACTGTGCGAGTTTAAGAGCAATCAGAAAGGATTTTTGCTGCCCCTGCGAACCGAATTTTTTAATGGGATGCCCTTCAATCTCAAAAACCAGGTCGTCTTTATGTGTGCCCACACCAGTGTATTGCAAGGCCATATCCTTCTGCAGGTTTTGCTCCAGTTGATCTTTGAAATCGCCGTCTTCCAGCTGACTCTTATATGTAATGGAAACTTTTTCGCGACCATTACTTATTATAGTATAACGCTTCTGAAAAATGGGAATAAAAGTTTCAAGAAAAGCTTTACGTTTTTTAAACAGGATGTTCCCAAGATCTTTCAGCTGCATGTCATAGACTGAAAGTGTGTCCCTGTCAAAACTGTTGTTGGCTGCAAAATACTTCAGCAGGGAATTGCGCTGCGCCAAAATCCTTCCGTAGTCAATGAGACTGTTGAGATATTTATTGTCGCTTTGAGAAATAACACCATCAATGAACTTTCTACGGGTTTCACTTCCTTCAATAATAAGGTCACGATCTGCCGGAGAAATTATTACAGTAGGAATAAAGCCAATATGTTCACTGAATTTCTCGTAGGGTTTGTTGTTGCGCTTAATGACTTTTTTCTGTCCCCGCTTGGCGCTAACAATGATTTGCTCTTCCCGTTCATGCTTCTCAAAAATGCCATCTACAACAAAAAATTCGGCGTCGTGATTTATGTTTTGGCTGGTGATAGGATTAAAATAGCTTTTCCCAAAAGAGAGGTGATATATGCTATCCAGAACATTGGTCTTTCCAATTCCATTATTTCCAACTATGCAATTGATTTTGCGGTCAAAATCAAATTCGGCCGAGGTAAAATTCTTGTAATTTAGTAAGGAGAGGGTTTTGAGAAACATAAGAAGCTGTTATTCAGTGCTGTAATAGCTACACTCAAGGAGGCCTTAAGCCGGTGCAAATTAGCATAAATAAACAATTTAATTCCCTTTTAATTTTAAAGAAATATTCTATTTTTGCGCTTCAATTAACGTTTATTTATGGCTACTTACAAGAAAAGAGGATATAAGCCCAGTAACAAAGAGGAGCAACAAGCTGCTGTTGAGGATCATTCTACAACTGCAGAAGTGTTTAATTCCCTTGATGAAGGTGCGAGTAAAACCGAGGCATGGGTTGCCCGGAATCAAAAGTATATTTTTATCATCATTGGAGTTGCTGCAGCGGCTATCCTTGGATATCTTGCTTACGAAGAGTTTATTCAGGAACCTAAAGAAGCAGAGGCTGCCAATGAAATGTTTATGGCGCAGCAGTATTTTGACAATGCGTTACAGGCATCGGGTGCACAAAGCGACTCTCTTTTTAACATGGCTTTGACAGGAGGAGAAGGTAAGTACGGTTTCCAGGATATTATTGAGAACTATGGTTCTACAAATGCCGGTAACCTGGCTCTTTACTATGCAGGTATGGCGTATCTTAATACTAACCAGTACCAGCAAGCGATAGAAGCCCTTGACGATTTTGAGAGCGACGATCAAATTCTTGCACCTCTTGCAAAAGGGGCTATTGGAGATGCATTCTTGCAATTAGACCAACCCGAAGAAGCTTTGGGTTACTATGAAGAGGCTGTCAAGATGAGAGACAATAACTTTACTACTCCAAAATTTCTACTTAAAGCTGCAGTGACAGCAATTAAATTAGGAAATGGTGCTGCTGCCGAAAAATACCTTACCAGAATAGAAACTGAATATCCAGAATCTGTAGAAGCAAATAGGGTGAAAGTTTATCTTGGGCAGGCACAGACAATGCAATAGTAAAACATAGTATGGCAACAGAAGGAAATAATCTTTCAGAATACGATAAAGACAAAATCCCAAACGCGAAGGAATTCAGGTTTGGGATTGTTGTTTCTGAATGGAATGGAGAAATAACCGAAAATCTTTGCCGGGGCGCCATTGAGGTGCTTCTGGAACACGACGTGTTGGAACGAAAGATAGTACGCTGGAATGTTCCCGGAAGCTTTGAGCTCATATACGGCTGCAAAAAAATGCAGGAATCTTACGACATGTTAGATGCCGTTATTGCTATAGGCAGTGTGATTGAAGGGGAGACAAAACATTTTGATTTTGTATGCCAGGCTGTCTCACAGGGAATCAAAGATCTCAATGTGCAAAGCGATATCCCTGTGATCTTTTGTGTTTTGACCGACCAGAATAAGCAACAATCTATAGACAGATCTGGAGGTAAGCATGGGAATAAAGGTGCCGAGGCAGCTGTAGCAGCTATTAAGATGGCACAACTGCGTAAGGATTCCAGAATCTAGAACCCATTTTTGCTAAGGCATTATTTTTGTGTTATTGAGTTTGCTCATCTAAACTTCGGAAATTTTGAGCATTTTCAGTAAATTTGATATTTCCGGGAAATAAAAAGAAGTAATGCTTAAACTCAACATTTTTTCAGCACGAAAGAAGAACAATCGGTATAATTATACTCCGCGTTACTACAAAGGCAAGGATACCGGGAATGTTTACAGTTTCGATACCAAGATCAACAAGTTTAGGCAGGCTACCAATGCCGTAGATTTTGGATCCCAGTGGAAAGAGGCGCGTGAAAGTAGCCGCCACCGTGGAAACAGGGAAATCAATAAAACGGTTCTTGTCATCATTGCCATTCTTGTTCTTATATTTCTGTGGATCATAGACTTTGATTTATCCATTTTTAGCAATCCGTATTAAATGACAGATGTTATTCATCTCCTGCCAGACCATGTCGCCAATCAAATAGCAGCAGGTGAGGTGGTGCAGAGGCCGGCTTCTGTTATTAAGGAATTGCTGGAAAACGCAATTGATGCCGGCGGTACCAATATAAAGATCCTTGTAAAAGAAGCAGGCAAGACACTTATTCAGGTTACCGATAACGGGAAAGGCATGAGCGTCACCGATGCACGATTGTGTTTTGAACGGCATGCAACTTCCAAAATCAATTCGGCCGAAGACCTATTCAGTCTTAAAACTAAAGGGTTTAGAGGTGAGGCGCTTGCATCTATTGCCGCAATTGCGCATGTTGAACTCAAATCACGGCGGCAGGATGACGAAGTGGGAACCTGTATTAAAATTGAAGGCAGTGAAGTCACTTCGCAGGAAGCCTGCGTTACCCCGGTTGGAACTACCATTTGTGTTAAGAACCTTTTTTACAACATTCCTGCCCGCAGGAATTTTCTTAAAAGTGACACGGTTGAACTGCGTCATGTCATAGATGAATTCCAAAGAGTTGCATTGGCGCATCCTGCTATACAATTTTCCCTTTTTCACAACGGTAGTGAACTTTTCCAGTTACCTGAAGCCAATTACCGGCAACGCATTGTGAATATTTTTGGCGGAAAGACCAATGAAAAACTTGTGCCGGTAGAGGAAGACACGGCAATAGTAAAGATACATGGTTTTGTAGGGAAGCCCGAATTTGCCAAAAAGGGCAGGGGAGAACAGTTCTTTTTTGTAAATGACAGGTTTATTAAAAGTCCTTACCTCAATCATGCTGTGACTGCAGCTTTTGAAGGACTTCTGAAAGATAAAGCTTACCCCAGTTATTTTCTCTTTCTTGATGTTGACCCTAAAAGTATTGACATCAATATACACCCCACAAAGACTGAAATAAAATTTGATGATGAGCATGCGCTTTATACCATCTTGCGCAGTTCAATAAAACATAGCCTGGGACAGTTCAATGTAGCACCGGTACTTGATTTTGACCGGGATTCGAGCCTTGATACGCCTTATGATTTTTCTCAAAAGGAGATCACTCCTCCAAAGGTAGAGGTAGATCCTAATTTTAATCCGTTTAAAACGGAAAGGTCGGGTGGAGGATACGCTTCCCCAAACTACAGAACCGAAAAGTCGGCCGGCAGCTGGCAAAGCCTGTACAACGGTTTACGGAGTGAAGGAACCGAAAGTTTTTCTGAAAGAACACAGGTAGAGTTTGAAAGTGACCAGGTCACAGGCAACCTCTTTGGGATGAAAGATGAAGGAGAGGCCGGAGGAACTACTTTTCAGCTTAATAAAAAATATATAGTCACTACCTTAAAAAGCGGAATTCTCGTTATTGACCAGCAACGCGCCCATACCAGGATCCTGTATGAAGAGTTGCTAAAGAATATTACGGTTACTTCGGCCGTTAGCCAGCAGTTATTGTTCCCGTTATCTATCCAGTTTTCAACTAATGAGATGGAGTTGCTCAAGGAGATCAAAGATTCCCTGGAGCAAACCGGTTTTATTTTTTCAGAAGTAAAGAAAGATGGCGTAGAGATCAGCGGAATTCCAACGCTTATTTCAGAAAGCGAGGTGGAGATTTTACTTGAGCAGCTGTTGTTAGACCTGGAAAATGAAGTGCCGGGAGCGGCTTTTTCGCAGGTAGATACGCTGGCAAAATCCCTGTCGAGAGGAATGGCTGTAAAATCGGGCACCGCTTTAAATATTGCAGAACAACAAAATATTGTGAATAGTCTGTTTGCCTGTAAAGAATCAAGCTTATCGCCTTTTAATAAACCTGTGTTTATTACCTTAACTGTAGACGAATTAGATAAAAAGTTCATGTAAATGGGAAGAATGACCGAAACCGTAAAGGTTCTTTTGATTATTAATGTCATAGTTTATATAGGGAGCCAGGTTTTGGGGGATCAGGCCTATCAATTGTTTTCCCTCTGGTTTATTGAAAATGATAATTTCCAGTTTTGGCAGGTGGTTACGCACATGTTTATGCATGACCCCAGCAGTATTTTTCATATCCTCTTTAATATGTATGCGCTGTGGGCATTTGGAAGTCCTATAGAGCAGGTGTTGGGAAAGAACAAATTTCTTTTCTTCTACTTTTCGGCAGGAATTGGAGCTGCCATTATTCACACTTTGGTTAATTATTATCATTTTCAGGCCGGGTACAGTGCTCTTCTCGATGCCGGGTTTGGCACTATGGAGGTAGAACAGTATTTGCGGGAGTCTTATGCTTCTATTGCCAGCAGTGGCGAGTTTAGGATCCCTCAGGGCGTAGATCAGGATGTTTTGAGGACGATGTTCCAGACTTACCTTACACCTGCTGTGGGAGCATCGGGTGCAATATATGGAATCCTTGTAGCGTTTGGAATGATGTTCCCAAATGTGGAGTTGTTCCTGCTTTTTGTACCGGTACCCATAAAGGCAAAGTTCTTTATTCCGGCATTAATTGCACTTGACCTCTTTTCCGGTTTGACTGGATATTCTATATTTGGAGGAGGGATTGCTCACTTTGCACACCTGGGTGGCGCTCTCTTTGGTTTTATCATGATGTGGTACTGGAAAAAGAACCAGTTTAACCAAAACCGTTGGGATTAATGAGAAGTAGGGATAACATAAGAGCAAAGATTGCAATGGCTACGGTGAGCGAAAAACTCATCGCTGTCAACGTTATTGCCTTTGTGCTTTTTTTCTTCTTTAAAACCCTTGCCTTCCTGTTTAGTTTTGATGCAGATTCTATTCTGGAGTGGTTGGTGTTCCCAAAGGAGCCGGGGGAATTTTTATTTAAGCCCTGGTCTATTATCACCTATGCTTTTCTTCACAGCGGCCTGTGGCATTTGCTGTCAAATATGTTGATTTTGTACTTTTCGGGTGTCTATTTCCTCACCTATTTCTCTCCAAAAAAGCTTCTGAATTTCTACTTTTTGGGAGGTATATTTGGGGCCCTTGTTTATATGGCCAGTTATAACTTATTTCCTGCTTTTCAGGGAACGGGAAGGTCTTATTTAATAGGCGCTTCGGCTGCAGTAATGTCAATCCTTGTGGGAATTGCCACGCATATTCCTCACATGAGAGTGCGGCTTATTTTGCTTGGTAGTATAAAATTATGGTGGATTGCAGCTTTCTTGGTAGTTCTGGATGTGATCCAGATACCAATCTCAAATCCCGGAGGCCACCTGGCGCACTTGGGAGGTGCCGGCTTTGGTTATTTATACGCGAAACAACTGGGGAAAGGAAACAATATTGCAAGTGGTTTTGAAAAGCTGCTGGACTGGATTGGCTCCATGTTCTCATCAAGTAATGCTTCCGGTAAAAGGAGTAATTTAAAGACCGTTCACAAAAGAAAGTCGGCAGGAAGTACATCTGGCCGTTATAGTGGCGGAATGCGCAACAAAAAGGAGGAACAGGAGAAAATAGATGCTATTTTAGATAAGATTGGTAAAAGCGGCTATGACAGCCTTACCAAGCAGGAAAAGGACTATTTGTTCAACGCAGGAAAAGACAATTGATGAAAGGTCTCAACTGGTTTGACAGGTTCCTGTTCTTGCTAAACATCCTTTTTGCGCTGGCATTGCTATTTTCTTATCTGTTACCCTACATACCGCCTGGAAAGTTCGCCCTGCTTTCAGTGTTTAGCCTGGGAGTACCCCTGTTGATCATTATCAATATCATTTTTTTGCTGTTGTGGCTATTCAGGTTAAAACGGCAGGCAATCCTTTCCCTCGTGGTGCTCTTGCTGGGGTTTAACCATGTGACATCTGTTTACGAGATTTCTTCGGAAGAAGATGGCATGGTTGAAGACAATGTGCTCAAGATCATGACCTATAATGTACGGCAGTTTAATCAGTACGGCTGGGCCGATGATGTGGATATTCCGCAGAAGATAACGGCATTCATGAAAGAGCAGGATCCCGATGTTGTGGCAATGCAGGAGTATTATAAAGGGGAGCTGGAAATAGCAAAAAGTTTCCCTTACGAATATATTAAGCTGAAAGAGAAGAATGCTGAGTTCGGTCTTGCACTCTTTTCGAAATATCCTATTATAGACTCCGGTTCTTTAGATTTTCCCACTACTAGTAACAACAATGCAATTTATGCTGATATTGTAAAGAACGGGGACACCATAAGGGTTCTGAATGTACATTTTCAATCGTTTGGTATAAAACCAAACCTGAACAATATCGAGAAAGAGCATTCTAAAAAAGTGCTTTTTGGAATGGGGCAGACCTTTGTAAAACAGGAGCGACAAATGAAGTTGGTAAAAGAGTCGGTGCTGTCAAGTCCTTATCCCGCAATAATTCTTGGAGATTTTAATAATACGGCGTATTCCTATATTTATCGTGAACTAAGAGACATTGGGTTTAACGATGCTTATAAAGAAGCCGGCAATGGCTTTGGAAAGACCTTCGAAATATTTGAGATCTTACCTCTTCGCATAGACTTTATCCTGCCACAGGAATCAATGGGGATCCTCACTTTTCAGAACCATATGGTTCCTTATTCAGATCATTTTCCCATTACCGCTAAGCTTAGGTTAGGGAAATGAGATTTTCTGGCTCTGTAAATAGTTAAGAGCGTTTGGGCCTTCATTAAAAATAAGGTCCACAATACTAAGATCATTTAAGAATCCGTATTTTTCTTTAAAAACCTGGAAGTAGGGTTCTAATGACTGAGGTTCGTTTTTTTTAGCTTCAATCAGCGATCTTCCGTCAAGAAGGTCTTTCGGTTCTTTAAAGTATTCTTCCGTCTTTTTATAGTTAAGGTCTAATTGCAGGCAATCCAGAGCAAGTTGGAGGCAATGGTAATTGAAATCCATTAAATAGTCAAACTCACGGTGATAGAGCGGGTAGAACTCATCTTCATAGAACTCAAAGAAAGGGGAGGTGCGGTAAACGGTTTCAAGAGATTTCCAGTGCTGCTTTTGCCAGGGGAAATCGTTCTCAATTTTTATATCCTTAAATTTTTGATGTCCAGATTTGTTGCCGGTGTGTTTAATAGGAATGTTAAGCAGTAACTTTCCGTTGGCACCATAAATATACATGCGGTTGCGATAGGTTTGTTTTTGATAATTGTCTTCATTTTCAAAAACAAGCTCATCGGCATTGACCATGGCCACAAATTGAGAGACAGGGCCAAAATAGGCAGGATGTAAAAGCAACTTCTGCATTAAAAATTCTTATTTGGTCTTCTTTTTTCTGAAAAAGCTATATCCAAAAAGTCCGACTATTACTACCAGGAAGTAAGGTAGGTAAGAAACTGGTTCTCCCTGTCCTCCTACAGTAGTAAACATACGCTCCCATCTTATTTTGCTAAGACCTGAAGCATTGGGATCCAGGCTCATCCATATAAAAACAGGTTTCCCAACAATATGATTTTCGGGAACATAACCCCAGTAGCGGCTATCTTCACTGTTATTCCGGTTGTCTCCCATCATGAAGTAGTAATCCTGCTCAAATGTGTAGGATTCTAAGGGCTGGCCATTCAAAAGTACCTTATCGTCTCTAAGGGAGATCTTCCTTTCCCGGCCCATTTCGAGGCCTTCATAAGTTTCAATGATTAAGCGGTATAGACCTACAGTCTCGGGTGTGATCGTTACAGTAGTTCCTTCTTTAGGGACATAAAGAGGCCCCATGTTGTCAGAATTCCAGTTAAACCTGTTGTTGTTTGGAAAGATCTTCACATCCTTTTGACCTGCCGGAGTTGTAATCCTTTCCAGGGAGGCAACATTGGGATGGTTCTTTAGTCTTTGGTAGTTTTCTTCGGTTAAAGACTGTATGTAAAACTGGTTGGTATTAGGATCCTGATAAAACGCATCGGTAATATCATACATCTTATACATTGTATAAGGATCAAAGCCCTGGCCTTTTGTAGTCCCGGCATAAGAGTATTGTGGCTTTGCCCTGTCGGGTAACTCAAGAGGCTGGTTGTTTATATGAATCCTTCCGTCAATAATTTCAAGAGAATCTCCCGGTAAACCAACAGCCCTTTTTACATAATTAGACTTCTTGTCTATAGGCTTATCATAACGTATTCCCGATTGATCCCGGAACTTTCTCACCGTATCTACCGGCCAGTTGAAGACCACAATATCAGTGCGATCAATATCCTGAAACCCCGGAATCCTGAAATATGGAATATGAGGTTTGTTCCAGTATGACTTTAGCCCCAGTACAGGAATGGTGTCGTGCACCATAGGAAAAGCAATTGAAGTGATTGGCGTACGGGCCCCGTAATGAAACTTACTTACAAACAAGTAATCTCCCACCAGCAGCGTCTTTTCAAGAGAAGAAGTGGGGATAGTGAACGGCTGCATTACATAAGTGTGTACTATAGTAGCAGCGACTATGGCAAAGAGAATTGAACTTATCCATTCTCCTGCAGCAGTACCCGGGTGCAGGCTGCGGTTTTCCCTGTATTTAACGTCGCTCAGGTAATTGAGGTAATATATGTAAAGTCCGCAGGTAACCACCGCCAGTACAGTATCTGTAGTAGAAGTACGCCCAAAGCTACGCACGGTTTCCACCCAAATCACAGGAAACATAATGAGATTAACAATAGGAATGAAAAGCAGAAGTACCCACCACCACGGCCTATTAATGATCTTCATTAAGATTACCGCATTGTATACGGGTATTGCTGCCTCCCAGGCTTTGCGTCCTGCTTTTTGATAAAGTTTCCAGGTTCCTGCGAAATGGATAAGCTGAATAAGAAGAACAAACAAAAGCCAGTTTGTAAAAGTCATGAGCGTAGTTTATTTATTGGTCTGCCGTAGTACTATTCTGTTACAAGCCCAGCACGTCTTTCATGCTGAAAACTCCTTTTTTATGCTGAAGCCACTCAGCTGCTATGATGGCACCAAGGGCAAAACCATCACGGGAATGGGCTACATGTTCTATTTTAATGGTGTCAACCTCCGAATTGTAGGAGATTGTATGGGTGCCGGGAACATTTTCTATCCTTTTGGCTGTTACAGGAATTTCGTTCTGCAGGGCACTATCCAGCTGCCATCCGGTTTTATCTGAATTTTCAATGATCTGTTCAGCTAAAGTGATTGCCGTGCCACTTGGCGCATCCAGTTTCTGGGTGTGGTGAACTTCCTCTATCGCCACGTTGTATTCCGAAAACCTCTGCATGAGTTTCGCGAGGTTCCTGTTGAGTTCAAAAAAGAGATTGACGCCCAGGCTATAATTGGAAGCATAAATGAAAGCGGCCTCTTGTTCTTTGCAAATCTCAACGGCTTCATCGTATCGTTTAAGCCATCCTGTAGTTCCCGAAACCACCGGGACTTGTTTTTTGAAACAAGCCGTGATGTTCTTAAATGCAGCATCAGGAACGCTAAAATCTATGGCAACATCGGCCTGGCTAAGATCGGCGTTATCAATATCATTATCAACTTTTAGTATTATTTCATGGCCACGTTCTACAGCTAGTCTTTCAATGGTCTTACCCATTTTTCCGTAACCCAGTAAAGCTATTTTCATCAAAAATTGTAGTTTAATGTAAGGCCATAGCCTGTGGTTCCTGTAAATTGATCGTAATCCACATTTGGCTTAAGTGACAAATCTTCACTTACATTGAATTGTTGCAGGTGGGCATCAACGTTGGCATCAATAATATTTAAGGCATAGAGTCCCAAGGTAACCATTATAGAAACCTCTTTGTTGCGCTGGTAAAAACGTTGTGCATCAATAAGTCCGTCTGTCGATACCCGCGGTTCCCCGTTCTCGTCGTAGAATTCGTCATTGGTATTTCCGGCAAGCCTGCTTTTGTAGGCGCTTCGGTAGCGATCATACTGCCGGTCATTATCAAAATAGAAGTAAATACCCACTCCAAGAGCAGTATAGACTATTGGAATTTTCCAGTATTTGCCATTATATGCCTGGCCCAATCCTGGAAGTACTGCCGAATAAAATGCAGCACGGGCAGGAGAGAGCGGGTCGTAAGGTTTGTAGGCAGGTTCTTCAATCACCAGCTGCGGGTCTACCAGCAGGGAATCTTCCTGTGCCGAGGCTTGCAGGAAAAATAAACAGGTGGTAAAGAACGCTATGAGATTTTTAATCTTCACCCTGAATGATCTTTTTAATGCGGTTGAGATCTTCTTCGGAAGTGAAAGGAATAATAAGCTTTCCATTTCCCTTTTTTGACACCTTAACATCAACCTTGGCCCCCAGTTTTTCTGAAAATTCTTTGATGCTTTTCTTTACATCCCGGGAAATATTCGAGGTAGAAGTGGTTGTTTTAACTTCAGGTTTTCCTTCCTGAAGGTTTCTAACCAACTTTTCAGTTTCCCGCACCGAAAGAGAGTTGGCAAGGATTTTTTCATAGATCTCCAACTGCACCTGTGGATCTTCAATATTAATAAGTGCCCTTCCATGCCCCATGCTTAAAAAGCCGTCGCGCATTCCCGTCTGCACAATAGGATCTAATTTCAGCAGTCTAAGGTAATTGGCAATAGTAGATCTGTTTTTACCAATTCGGTCACTTAATTGTTCCTGGGTAAGGTTGATTTCATCAATAAGTCTTTGGTAAGACAATGAAATCTCAATAGGATCAAGGTCCTGCCGCTGAATGTTCTCTACAAGGGCCATTTCCAGTGATTCCTGGTCGTTGGCAATACGAATATAGGCAGGAATGGTCTGCAGGCCTACCAGTTTTGACGCTCTAAAACGTCTTTCTCCCGAAACGAGTTGATACTGGTTATAATCGAGTTTTCTAACCGTAATAGGCTGAATAACTCCTAACTCCCGTATCGAAGAAGCGAGTTCGCGCAGCGACTCTTCATTGAAACTTGTTCTTGGCTGAAAAGGGTTTACTTCAATAGCATCAAGGTCAAGCTCTACAATGTGCCCAACCAGCTTATCTGCATTCTTATCTTCTGCCGACTTTATATCATTTTGAGGATCCTTCAGTAATGCTGAAAGTCCTCTTCCCAAAGCCTGTTTCTTTGTCGCCTTCGCCATCTGCTCCTATGAGTTTTTCTTTATAATTTCATGTGCAAGACTAAGATAGTTACTTGCACCTTTACTACCGGCATCATAGTTTATAATGCTCTCTCCATAACTGGGGGCTTCACTTAAACGAACATTTCGCTGAATGATTGTTTTGAACACCATTTCGTCAAAATGCTTTTGTACTTCTTCCACCACCTGGTTAGACAACCTTAGGCGGGAGTCGTACATGGTAAGTAATAGGCCTTCAATATCCAGTTTTACGTTGTGTATTTTCTGAACACTTTTAATAGTGTTGAGAAGTTTCCCCAGACCTTCCAAAGCAAAATATTCACACTGAATAGGAATAATTACCGAATCGGCTGCAGTGAGGGCATTAAGTGTGAGTAGACCCAGAGATGGCGCACAGTCAATGATCACATAATCGTATTGTTCCCTAAGGTGTCCAATAGCCTTTTTCAGCATGTACTCCCGCTCTTCCTGGTCAACAAGCTCAATCTCTATGGCCACCAGGTCAATATGTGCCGGGATGATGTCGAGGTTTGGGGACTCAGTTTTCATGATGGCTTCTTCAGCCTTAATAGAGTGCTCCAGTAACTGGTAAGTTCCTAACTCGACCGATTCAACATCTATTCCCAGACCCGATGTGGCATTCGCCTGCGGATCGGCATCGATGAGCAAAACTTTTTTTTCAAGCACCCCGAGAGATGCCGCCAGGTTTACTGAAGTTGTAGTTTTACCTACACCTCCTTTTTGATTTGCAACGGCAATGATCTTACCCATTCAGTTATTTTGGATTTAAAGGGTAAAAATACAATTTATTATAGGTTTACGAAAGGTAAATTGTTAACAGGTTTTTAGCATAGCCTGTAAAGAAAAAACCCTTCAAAAATAGCACTTTAAAGGGTTCATCCTGTTAATTGTTCTTAATGGTTTCTTCGGAAGAAGCCAAAGTTTAGTTGTTCTTTTTAGCCTTGATCATTTGCTCCAGCATATCCCACATTTCCTCCGGGATTGCTTCCAGAAGATTGAATTGTCCGGCACCTTTAAGCCATTCACCGCCATCAATTGTGATCACTTCTCCATTGACATAAGCTGAAAAATCGGAAACCAGATAGGCAGCCAGATTCGCCAGTTCCTGATGTTCTCCAACCCGCTTTAGCGGCACTTTTTTAGCCAGGTCAAACTTCTCCTTCAGGTCTCCCGGAAGTAGCCTGTCCCATGCGCCTTTAGTTGGGAAAGGTCCGGGTGCAATGGCATTCATTCTTATACCATATTTAGCCCATTCTACGGCAAGCGACCGGGTCATTGCAAGCACTCCGGCTTTTGCTGTGGCACTTGGCACTACATAAGCAGAGCCTGTCCAGGCATAAGTGGTGACAATATTTAATACCGTTTTGTTCTTTTCACCTTTGTCGATCCAATGTTTTCCAAAAGCTAAAGTGCAGTTCTTGCTGCCTTTCAAAACAATGTCAATAATGGTGTCAAAGGCATTAGCACTTAATCGTTCTGTGGGAGAAATAAAGTTTCCGGCAGCGTTGTTCAGCAAAATATCTACGGAACCAAATTTTTCTACGGTTTGTTGCAGCATGTTTTCAACCTGCTCGTAATGTCTTACATCACACTGTACTGGCAAACATTCGCCCCCGGTTTGCTCTTCAAGCTCTTTAGCGGTACCCTGCAGTTTTTCCAGGTTTCTCGAAGTGATCGCCACTTTTGCTCCCAGTTCAAGAAAATACTTTGTCATCGCCTTTCCAAGGCCGCTGCCACCGCCGGTTACGACAATTACTTTTCCTTTAAGCGCATCGTCCCGAAGCATTTTTTGAGTGTAATCCATTAGATGTGAGATTTTAGAATTTAAATATTTAATTAGATTCAGGAACCAAGAGTCAAGAATCAAGACTTCAAATTACTATATATTATTCAATGTCTGGTATTGGAATTTGGTGTCCGGAATTTAATATTTTGATATTAGCGCTTGGAATTTGGTGCTTGGAATTTGAAATTTAATTTTCTTAAACCTTAAACCTTAAACCTTAAACCTTAACTAGGCTCGTCAATAAGAATTTCCAGAAGTTTTATCGCTGCTTCACTGATCTTTGTCCCGGGGCCAAAAACGGCTACGGCACCTGCGTCAAAGAGGAACTGGTAGTCCTGTGAAGGGATTACCCCTCCAACAATCACCATGATATCTTCTCTGCCGTATTTCTTGAGTTCTTCAATTACCTGTGGCACTAAGGTTTTGTGTCCTGCAGCCAGAGAAGAAACTCCCAAAATGTGCACGTCGTTTTCCACGGCTTGCTTTGCAGCTTCTGCCGGAGTCTGGAACAATGGTCCTATGTCTACATCAAAACCCACATCGGCATAACCTGTAGATACTACTTTGGCGCCACGGTCATGACCATCCTGTCCCATTTTGGCCACCATGATCCTCGGGCGACGGCCTTCT
>NZ_JBOJLM010000022.1:0-47412 GCF_050750585.1 Salinimicrobium sp. WS361 | reverse complement strand
CTGTTTAAGATGAGACTGTCGCCCACAGCCAGGTTCCATTGGTCTGAAAGCCCTGCGTTGACTTCCAGAACGTATTGAGCCGGCTTTTCTGAAGGGATTGTCTCCAGGCTCTTTGGGTGGGCATTCTTCTGAATGCTTACAATCTTATTATTTGAACCAAGAAAGATGAGATCGAGGGGAATATTCGTGTTTTTCATGTAAAACCCACGTGGGGCTTCATCTTCAAAGATAAAGATCATTCCCTGATTATCTTCCATAGAGGAGCGGTACATGAGACCAGTTTCTCGCTGGTAATCGTCATCGGCGATTTCCAATTGCAGGTGCTGGATGGTGTCACCTGTTTCTTTTGTGAGATAAGCTTCGGCTTCTTTCGTAAAAGTAATAGGTTCAGCGATATCCTGCTGTACAGGTTCTTTGTTGTCCTTGCAGCTCAGCAGCACGCTTGCAGCCAGAAAAATGCTGTAAAAAGTGCTTTTCCTTATCATTTTACGCGACTTTTAGTCGAGGGCCTATACATGAAGTAGAAACCGGCAATTATAAACGGAACGCTCAGCCATTGACCTGTGTTTAATACCCAGTTGACCCTTTCGCCTACTTGTGGTTCTTTTACAAATTCTACAAAGAATCGTACAGACCATAGTAGTACTAAGAAAAGTCCAAAAATATAACCCAGTTTTTCCCTTTTTAAAGTTTTCCAGTAAGTGTACCAAAGAATGATAAACACCACGAGATAACATGCAGATTCATACAATTGAGCCGGGTGCCGGGCAAAATCCTCACCCAGTTTAGTGAAAACCACTCCAAAATCGCTGTTGGTAGGTTTTCCTATAATTTCAGAATTCATGAAGTTGCCAATCCGTACAAAAATACCTCCACAAGCTACGGGAATAACAATCCTGTCAAGGATCCAAAGAACCGGCTTATGCAGTATATTGCGGCAGTACAGGTACATGGCGGTGATAATACCTATTGCCGCCCCGTGACTTGCGAGACCTCTAAAACCGGTGAATTCAAACTCAGGTTCAAATCTTACGGGTAGGAATATTTCAAGAAGGTGGTTTTGAAAATAGTCCCAGTCATAGAAAATAACGTGTCCCAGCCTGGCGCCAATCAGCGTAGCAAGTACGGTGTAAATAAAAAGTGAATCCAGTTTTTCAATAGCAATTCCTTCTCTTTCGTAAATGCTCTTCATGAGGTACCAGCCTATGGTGAAGGCAACCACGAACATTAAACTGTAGTAGTGAATGACGAAAAATCCCAGATCAATTCCTTCGGAAGGATTCCAGTAGATTTTATTGAAAAGCATGAAATTGTTTTATTGTTGGAAGGTAAAGATACATATTTGGCGCCTTTCCTGATTATTTTTCCTCCTGAAGTTTCTTTGGAACAGGATCATATCCTTGTCCTCCCCACGGATTGCAACTGGCAATTCGTTTTATGGAGAGCCAGCTTCCCTTTAAAGCACCGTGCTGTTGCAGGGCTTCAACAGTGTACTGGGAACAGGTAGGTGTGTAGCGGCAACTTGCAGGCGTGAATGGCGAGATAAACCTTTGGTAGATCCTCACCAAGCCTATAAGCGGATATGTAAGCCACTTTTTCACAAGAAGGTTTTATTATTCTATGGCAAAGCTGGTGCCGTCTTTGCCATCCTTCAGCTGAATCCCAATCTCCAGGAGTTCATCCCTTATCTTATCGCTGGTAGCAAAATCTTTGTTAGCTCTGGCTTCTGCTCTTAATTTGATGAGCAGTTCTACCGTGCCCGAAAGTTTATTTCCGAAGTCATTATCGGCAGCTTCAGCAGTATCTATGAGTCCGAGAACGTCAAAAATGAAGTCGGATATTGTCTTTTTTAGCACCTCGAGGTCTTCAGCTGTAATCTTAGCTTTTCCGTCTTTAATGATATTGATCTGCTTTACAGCTTCAAAAAGTTGTGCGATGAGAATGGGGCTATTAAAATCGTCATTCATAGCGTCATAACACTTCTGTCTCCATTCAGCTACATCAAAATCGGAAGTTGCTGCGGTTTCAAGATGATCAAGTGCATGATACGCATCCATCAATCGCTGAAAACCTTTTTCGCTGGCCACAAGAGCTTCGTTTGAGAAATCGAGTATGCTGCGGTAGTTCGCCTGCAACATAAAGAACCGTGCTACTGTAGGTGCAAATCCTTTTTCGAGATTTGGATTGTCTCCTGTAAAGATCTCATTGGGAAGGATGTTATTACCGGTGCTTTTAGCCATTTTCTTCCCGTTAAGGGTAAGCATGTTGGCATGCATCCAGTAATTTACCGGAGTTTTTCCTGTAGCGGCTTCTCCCTGTGCAATTTCACATTCGTGATGCGGAAATTTTAGGTCCATTCCGCCGCCGTGAATGTCAAACTCCTCTCCCAGGTATTTTGAGCTCATCACGGTACATTCCAGGTGCCATCCTGGAAAACCATCGCTCCATGGCGAAGGCCAGCGCATAATGTGTTGAGGTTCGGCTTTTTTCCAGAGCGCAAAATCCTGCGGATTCCTTTTATCGCTTTGTGCAGCCAGCTCCCGGGTATTGGGAATCATGTCTTCCAGCTTTCTTCCGCTTAATTTGCCATAGTCATGAGATTCGTTGAATTTGATGACATCAAAGTAAACAGAACCGTTAGCTTCGTATGCATAGCCTTTTTCAAGGATCTCCTTGATAATCTCTATCTGCTCAACAATATGGCCGGTTGCGGTAGGCTCAATGCTGGGTGGGAGGTTGTTGAACTTCTGCAGAATATTGTGAAAATCTACAGTGTACCGCTGCACAACTTCCATAGGCTCAATTTGCTCAAGGCGTGCTTTTTTAGCGATCCTGTCTTCCCCTGAGTCGGCGTCATTTTCTAAATGCCCGGCATCGGTAATATTTCGTACATACCGCACTTTGTAACCCAGGTGTTTTAGGTATCTAAAAACAAGATCAAAGGAGATAAATGTGCGGCAATTGCCAAGGTGCACATTGCTGTAAACCGTAGGGCCGCAAACATACATGCCCACGGTACCTTCATTGATAGGTTTAAAAACTTCTTTTTCTCCCGATATTGAGTTGTAGATCTTTAATTCCTGCTGCTGGTAGAGTGCCATAAAAAATGTACAGATTTAGAATTCGGTTTCCAGATTGATGTAGTCTAAAAAGTCGCGTCTTGCTTCGGGATCTTTGAATCTTCCGCCGTATTCGCTGGTAACGGTACTGCTTTCGATATCCCTAATTCCGCGGCTGTTTACACAAAGGTGCTTGGCATCAATCACGCAGGCAACATCTTCGGTGCCCAATACTTCCTGGAGCTCCTTTACAATTTGCATGGTCAATCTCTCCTGTACCTGTGGGCGCTTGGCGTAATAATCTACAATGCGGTTCATTTTTGAAAGCCCTACAACGGTACCGTTGGAAATATATCCTACGTGTGCTCGTCCTACTATTGGCAGCAGGTGGTGCTCACAGGTAGAGTAGAGGGTGATGTTCTTTTCTACCAACATCTCCCCGTATTTATACTTGTTTTGAAAGGTTGAAGCCTTTGGTTTCAATTGAGGGTGCAACCCGCCAAATACTTCTTTAACAAACATCTTGGCTACCCTTTTTGGAGTTCCTTTAAGGCTATCATCGGTAAGATCAAGGCCCAGGGTGTCCAGGATGCTCTGTACGTCTTTTTGGATGCGTTCAATCTTTTCCTCATCACTTATTTCAAAGGCATCTTTACGCATAGGAGTGTCTGTATTGGGGCTTACAAAAGCATCTCCCATTTCATCAATAGCCTCGTCTATATTGTCTTTTTTCATAATTCTATATAAAGTAGCGTCTAAAACACTTGGTAAGTAAGCTTGCAAAGATACATATTTAAACCCTTTTTTGGAAGTCTGTTGCAGCAAGTTCAATGGCTGAAATAGGAGAAAAAATAAAAACAGCCCGAAGGCTGTTTTCTATATTAAAAAACTATGTGCTACAAGCCAAAACCTATGGTGAGCACATAATTTGAATTGTCTCTTGAAATTCCCATTCTGTCTGTTAATCCCGCCTGATATAATTGTGGGTTTGTTTCGCGTGAAGAATGATCGTAAGCAAAGTCAATTTTGATATTTCCAAAGCTGTATCCAATCCCGGCCGAATAACCTTCAAGGTCTCCCATGGGTAGTTCATTTGCATAAGGAGTTTCCTCAAACCTGTATCCACCTCTAAGGCTCCAATTCTGAATTCTGTACTCACCTCCAAGTCTAAATTTTGAAGCCCCTCCCAATTCATTGGAGATGATATTGTTTTGTTCCATAAAAGCAGGATCATCTGTAGGTTTGAATTTTGTAGTGGAGTAGTCTTTATAGGTGTAATCAAAACTAATAAGTGCCGATGCACCAAAGAGATATGCCAAACTTCCCGTGTAGCTGGCAGGAGTTTGCAGCTTATAATCGGGGTAAATGTTTACGATATTAGGTTCTACATAGTCAATGTCGGTCTCGATATACTGGCTTGTTTCTTCAGAAATTGTGTACCAGGTAGGAGATTCATAGGCTAATCCTGCTCTTAAATTTTGACCTACTTTGGCGATGGCCCCTAGTTGCAGGCTTAATCCAGATCCTAAAGTATTTAATTGATCTTCGAAATATACATACTCATCGGGTGCCTGTAGATTTTCCTCATCAATAGAAGTCATTCTTTCATAGTTGATGAAGTGTGAATTCAGGTTAATTCCCAGGTACAGGAAATCCTGGTATTGAGAAGCGAAATTGAAACTCAGTTTTCCATTTAGTCCCGTTGCGGTATAAGTGTAAATTTGATCGTATGTTCCCGGTGATAAGATACTGCTGTAAGAGTCAAGTTCCAGAAAACCAGGATCTGATTCTGGAAGGTTATTCGGGTTATCTACGCCAATCACTCCGCCCCAAAGGCCCAAATAAGCCTGTTGAGCTCCAAACCCCAAAGTCTCTCCCAGCCTGGCATAAGCCTCGCCGTCAGATTCATTTCTATAAGGGATAAGATATTCAACGGGAGTACCATTGGCATAAGCGAGAAAGTACTGGTCTATTGAATTGGGATTATTTCCCCTGGCCGAATAGGTGTTATTAAAACTTGAGGATTTATTGAAATTAAAACCGAGGGAAAACTTTTTCCAGTTTGCGTTCTCATTTCTATTGTTAAAGATAAAAACGGCTCCGGCCTGCCCAAGATCAACATTAGAGTCGGAACTGGAATTATAGCCGTTCATGAAGTTCAAGTCGTTGTTACTGTTCTCCACGTTGAGACTAAGCGAGGCGAAACTTGAAAGAAATACTGCTGAACCGGCAGGATTCACATTAAGTGAGGAAAGATCGCCTCCCAGGGCGCCAAAAGCACCACTCATAGCGCGATATCGTGCTGTTCCATTAAGATCTGTTGTCGAATATCTTACAGCATCTGTTATATTTTGAGCCTCCACAGTCATGGAGATCATGGCTGTGAAGGCAAAAATTAATCTTTTCATTTATGAAGTTGTTTTAGGGGGAATTTATCTACCGCCGCCACGTGACCTGGTTGATGATGAACTGGTTCGTGGTGCCGAAGAAGATCTTACTGTTGAAGAGGACCTTACTGATGGCGTAGAAGACCGGTAAGAACTGTTATTGCTTCTTGAAGAACGACTTGTTCTCACTGCAGGTCTTGAATCTGTTGAAGTGCTACTTCTTACGGCAGGTGTAGACCTACTACGTGAGGTTGTGCTTCTACTTCTATAAGTTTCATAAGAATCACTGCTACGACTTACTGTAGATCTTGTCCTGGTAGAACGGGTTTGATAGGTTCTGTCATTATTAGATCTTGTTGCGGCAGCTCTCACGTTACGGGTGTTAGAATATCCCTGTACTCTGGAAACACGGCTTTCTGAAGCTTCGGTATTCCGGTAGCGATTAGAATAGCTGTCTCTGCGTCCTGCATTATAAGCCACTTCACGTGTATTATAAGAACGGTAGTTGTTGTAGTATCCATAAGGGTTATAGGGGGAGTACCTGTGGCCGTAACCATAATATCCGCCCCAGCCATATCCCCAACCAATATTCCATCTCCAGGAAGGGTACGCATAGGTATGTCCGAAGTAAAAAGGATCGTAAAATCCGTAGCGATAATAATTTGCCCCCCAATACGGTCCATAAGCACCGGCATAGTAAGGGTTGCCAAATCCATACCCATAGTGGTATGGGCTGTAAAACGGATAGTTGTTATAAATATTTACTGCAATCTCATCGGGATCAGTTCCCCATGCGGCACGGCCGGGTTCATATTCCAAACCTTCGGCTCCAAACATATTTTCATCATATTGGCCAGATGAGTATGTTTCTACATCAGTAAATATGGCTCCATCTTCAGGAACAGCATCAAACTGTGCGGCTTTTTCTCCAAAGAGATTTTTATAATAAAGGGCGTCTTCATAAGATTCCTCGTAATCATTAGCAGTATACGCCTCTTCATTTTCTGAGGAGTTGTAAATACCGTCGTTGTCATAGCCGGCATACTGGTAAGAACTACAGGAAGCTAATAAAAACAGAGAGCTTAGTGCTGTAACCAGGCTTCTCACGTTTAAAAGCTTGTAGTATCGATTCATGACGTTGAATTATTTATTGAACAAAGATAAAAATAGTTAGTTTTGCGCTAACTTTATTTCACTAACAAGGTACAACATTTGTGCCAAAAGACTGGAGATGGCAAAGAACCTAACTACCCGAAAAGAAGATTACTCAAAATGGTATAACGAACTGGTTGTGAAGGCCGACCTGGCAGAAAATTCTGCTGTGAGAGGCTGTATGGTTATTAAACCTTACGGTTATGCAATTTGGGAAAAAATGCAGGCACAACTTGATAAAATGTTTAAAGAAACAGGACATCAAAATGCTTATTTCCCGCTCTTTGTTCCTAAAAGCCTGTTTGAAGCTGAAGAAAAGAATGCTGAAGGTTTTGCTAAAGAATGTGCTATAGTTACTCATTATCGATTGAAGAACGATCCCGATAATGCCGGAAAATTAATAGTAGATCCTGATGCAAAGCTGGAAGAAGAACTGGTGGTAAGGCCAACATCTGAAGCTATAATCTGGAATACTTATAAAGGCTGGATACAGTCGTACCGCGATTTGCCCATCCTGGTAAACCAATGGGCCAATGTAGTGCGCTGGGAGATGCGTACCAGGCTTTTTCTGCGCACAGCCGAATTTTTATGGCAGGAAGGTCACACCGCACACGCCACTAAGGCTGAGGCATTGGCCGAGACAGAACAAATGAATAATATCTATGCAGAATTTGCCGAAAATTTCATGGCAATGCCTGTAATAAAGGGAAGAAAAACAGAGAGTGAGCGTTTTGCCGGGGCTGTAGAAACTTACTGTATAGAAGCAATGATGCAGGATGGAAAAGCCTTACAAGCCGGGACTTCTCACTTCTTAGGGCAGAATTTCGCAAAAGCATTTGATGTGAAATTTGCTACAAAAGAAGGAGGACTGGAGCATGTTTGGGCTACTTCATGGGGAGTGTCTACAAGATTGATGGGGGCGTTGATTATGACGCATAGTGATGACAATGGGTTAGTGCTGCCTCCAAATCTGGCGCCAATACAGGTTGTAATTGTGCCAATCTACAAAGGACAGGAGCAATTAGATCAAATTTCGGAAGTTGCCAATAAGCTTACTGCCGATCTTCGGGCGCAGGGAATCTCGGTAAAATACGATGATCGCGATACTCAAAAGCCAGGTTGGAAATTTGCACAGTATGAACTGCAGGGAGTTCCTGTAAGAATAGCTATTGGTCCTAAAGATCTTGAAAAGGGTTCTGTGGAGTTAGCGAGAAGAGATACCCTGAGCAAAGAGTTTGTTCAGCAAAACGAGGTTGTGGAGCAGGTAAAAGGGCTTATGACCGAGATTCAGGAGAATCTTCACAATAAAGCGAAGGCTTTTCGTAACGAACATATTACGGAGGTTAACGATTTTGAAGAGTTCAAGAAAGTGCTTAAAGGAAAAGGAGGCTTTATTTCAGCACATTGGGATGGGACTGCAGAGACAGAAAATAGGATCAAAGAGCTTACAAAGGCTACTATCCGTTTAATCCCTTTTGATAATGAAAAAGAGGAAGGCGTTTGTGTTTTCACCGGGAAACCATCGGTGGGGAGGGTGCTATTTGCAAAGGCTTATTAATTTTTTTAAAAAAAATTCCTCAACATTTGCGGCATTCAAAAATAGTTGTATTTTTGCATCCGCATTTGAAAATAAATGGTCCGTTCGTCTAGGGGTTAGGACGCCAGGTTTTCATCCTGGTAACAGGGGTTCGATTCCCCTACGGACTACAAAGGTTTACAAGTCGTGTAAGCCATCTTTGAAATAGTAAATTGGTCCGTTCGTCTAGGGGTTAGGACGCCAGGTTTTCATCCTGGTAACAGGGGTTCGATTCCCCTACGGACTACAGAAAAAGAATTAATTTAATAAGAGTATAATGGCAAATCATAAGTCATCGTTAAAGAGGATCCGTAGCAACGAGACAAAACGTCTTAGAAACCGCTACCAGCATAAAACTACCAGGAATGCCATCAAAAAGTTACGTGAGGCAGGAAAAGAGGAAGCAGAGACTTTGTACCCTACTGTAGCTTCTATGATTGACAAATTAGCGAAGAAAAACATTATTCATGATAATAAAGCCTCTAATCTTAAATCAAGATTAGCTAAGCACGTAGCTGCGCTTTAATTAAGATAGTGTTCAATTTATATAGGAATGCCTTTCGTGTAAAACGAGAGGCATTTTTTATTCATAGGAGGGTAAATACCCCGAGGCTTGCCTCGTTAGTAAATGTTGTAAAGTTTGAAAACGTGTTCCACTAAAATGCTCCGTGGGCTTGCCCCGGAGAAATTTACTTTTAAAATTGAGAAAGACCCTGCAGGTGAAAACCTGTGGGGTTTCGTATGTTTAACCACCTCGTCCGCTACCGCGAACACCCCTCCTTAAAACAAGGAGGATGCTTTTTGAAGGTTGCCATCTTTCAGGTGGACGTACCCTGGTGGACAGTTCTTTCTTTCGTTTTTCTTCTTTTGAAATTTTAAATAGGTCCCCTCCTCCCTGAGGAGGGGTGTCCGCAGGACGGGGAGGTGCTCGACTCCCAAATCACTTTCAGGAACCACAAACAGCTCTCCTTTTCCCCGAGGAGGGGGCGCAGGACGAAGAGGTATAAAAAATCCGGAGCATCAAAAGATGTCCGGATTTTGTCATTTTAGGAAGGTATGATCCTTAGCCGTTCATGGAGATTAAAAACTCCTCGTTGTTCTTTGTCTGTGTAATACGGCCATTGATAAATTCCATGGCTTCCACTGGGTTCATGTCGGCCAGGTACTTACGCATTACCCACATTCTTTGAAGTGTGTTTTCGTCAAGCAGGATGTCATCTCTCCTTGTGCTGGAAGAGGTAAGGTCAATGGCTGGGAAAATTCTTCTATTGGCAATTTTCCTGTCTAATTGAAGTTCCATGTTACCGGTACCTTTAAATTCTTCAAAGATCACCTCGTCCATTTTAGAACCTGTTTCGGTAAGTGCTGTGGCAATTATTGAAAGAGATCCGCCTCCTTCAATATTTCGTGCTGCCCCAAAGAATCTCTTAGGCTTGTGAAGCGCATTTGCATCAACACCTCCAGAAAGGACTTTTCCGCTGGCAGGTTGTACTGTATTATATGCTCTGGCTAAACGGGTGATGGAATCCAGAAGGATCACTACATCATGACCACATTCTACCATTCTCTTGGCTTTTTCAAGCACAATGTTCGCAACACGTACGTGTTCGTGAGCTTCTTTGTCAAAAGTTGAAGCGATTACTTCTCCTTTTACATTACGCTGCATATCGGTTACCTCTTCAGGGCGTTCATCAATAAGCAGGATAATTTGATATACTTCAGGATGATTTGCAGCAATTGCATTTGCAATATCCTTTAGGAGCATAGTTTTACCTGTTTTTGGTTGGGAAACGATCATTCCTCTTTGTCCTTTTCCTATAGGAGAGAACATGTCAATAACCCTGGTAGAAACTGTGCTTTGTCTTTCGGCAATGTTGAATTTTTCCTGAGGGAAAAGTGGAGTAAGGTGTTCAAAAGAAACCCTGTCTCTCACTACTTGTGGATCAAGACCATTGATCTTGCTGATCTTGATAAGCGGAAAATATTTCTCTCCCTCTTTTGGAGGTCTTACCTGGCCAAGAACGGTATCACCGGTCTTAAGTCCAAATAGTCTTATCTGGGATTGAGATACGTAAATATCATCTGGAGAAGAAAGGTACATGTAGTCTGATGACCTAAGGAAGCCATATCCGTCCTGCATGATATCAAGTACTCCTTCACTTTCTATAATTGCATCAAATTCGTAATCGGGTTCTTTATAACGATTTCTGTTATCGCGGTTTCCAGTATCTCTGTTCCCGCTGTCGCGGTTGCCTGAGTTGTCTCTGTTCCCGTTGTTGTCGCGGTTATTATTGTCGCGGGAACTGTCACGATTCTGGTTGCGGTTATCCCGTGCATCTTTCTGCCTGGGATCTTTGCGGTCTTTTTGTTGGTTTCGCGAAGAAGAATCTTTAGAAGTTTGCGGGCGGGAAGAATCTTCTTTCTTTCCTTTCTGCTCATTCCTGTTGTCAGAAGAAGGTTTTGCTTCCTGTGACTTTTCTTTTTGTTCTCCTTTGTGATCTGCTTTTTTCTCAGAGACCGGTCGTTGGTCTGCAGGATTTTTTGCAGTACTGGATTTTTCTTTTCTGGGGCGGGTTTTTCGCTGTTTCCTGGCAGTATTTTGGTCTTCCTGGGATTGAGGTTTTCCCTCTTCATCTGTCAGTACCTCCTGAACTTTTTGCGGATTGGCCGCCTGATAATCAAGGATTTTGTATACCAGGTCAAGCTTTTTCTGCGTACGGTATTTTGGTACCTGTAGCGTTTTGGCTATTTCCTGAAGTTCAGGCAGCTTCTTAGCCTTTAATTCTGAAATTTCAAACATGAATGTTCTTAAATAAAATTGGTCTTTGGTTTAATTAACCTTCTCGAGGAAGAATCGAAAAAATTTTTGGAGTCTAAGTAACCTTTATTGAATTGGTTACGAATTGATACTGCAATTATACGATATTATTTTCAGATTATAAATATGGTTTCTAAAAAGAATCTTTTATTTTTGTGCCTCTATTGAAGATAAATGTTACAAAGAATTCAGACAGTTTATTTATTAATTGCCGCCCTTTTCAATGCAGGTTTTATTTTTATATTTGAACTGTGGAATGATTTGGCTGGAAATCCGGTATACATCGAGGATGTTTATTCGGCTTTAGGGTTAACACTCTTTTCGGCTTTACTTTCAATAATTACGATCTTTTTGTTTAGGAATAGAAAGCTTCAGTTTGTGCTGGGGCGTGTCAATATCTTATTAAACTTAATTTTACTAGGATTATTTGTCTATTGGTCTCTAACTGTATCTGGAGAAACTTCGGTTTCAGAGAAAGGTATTGGGATGCTGACTCCTGTATTTTCTATCGTTTTTTTAGTGCTGGCCAATAAGGCTATAAAAAAGGATGAAGATCTTGTAAAATCTGTAGACCGACTGCGATAAACCTTTCATCTTAGTAGTATTAGTGCGTAAAAACCCGGAGTGAAAGCTCCGGGTTTTTTGGTTTCTGGATTAAAGGATAAGGTTCCAAAAATGGCATTTTTGGGAGGTATTTCTGAAGCAGTATTTTCAATTAACAGAACTATCAACTACTGATCAATAGCTATTAGCTACTGATCACTGACTACTGATCACTGATCACTATTTTCCCAATCACTACTTTTTCCCCAGTTCAATCACCTCAAGATCTTTGATGTCCTTCCCGTCAATCTTGAATCTTAACATTGTTCTTACCTGGTGAAAACCCTGTTTTCCTGCTGCGCCGGGGTTCATGTGAAGTAAACCGAGCTTCTTGTCGTTCATCACTTTTAGAATATGGGAATGCCCGCTTATAAAGATCCGGGGTGGGTTGGTTTTGATCTCCTCTTTTACGGCAGGGGAGTAACGGCCGGGGTAGCCCCCAATATGTGTAATCCACACATCTACTTCTTCACACATAAACCGGTTGTTTAGGGGAAATTCCTTTCTTATGCCCCCGCCATCTATATTCCCGTATACGGCTTTTAATGGTTTTACTTCTTTTAGAGAATCGCTTACCTGCAGTGTGCCAATATCTCCTGCATGCCACAACTCATCAGCTTCAGCAGCATATTTCAGGATGCGGTCATCAAGATAACCATGGGTGTCACTTAGTAGTAAGATCTTTTTCATAGGGAATAATTATAACAAGATTAATAATCTACCGCCGGGAAGAATGAGCAGTTGCCTTTAATGGCTTATCTTTGTTTCTTTAATTTGCAAAAGTAAAAATTTAGGTTGAGATATTTTTTGGAGCTGGAATTCTTCGGAAAAGCCTACCACGGCTGGCAACGACAGCCTACGGCGATAACCGTGCAGGAGGTAATCGAAAATTCCTTAAGCACCTTGCTTCAGGAAAATATTGAAGTGCTGGGTGCCGGAAGAACAGATGCAGGAGTACATGCAAAGCAAATCTTTGCACATTTTGATACTGAAACTATCCTGGGGCAGGAATTCATCTTCAGGATAAATTCGCTGTTGCCAAACGATATTGCGGTTAGAGATCTCGTTGCTGTACGTCCCGATGCTCATGCGCGCTTTGATGCTGTAGCCCGTTCTTATGAATATCATGTTACAACCAAAAAGAATGTGTTTGAAAGAGAGACAGCGTATTTTTTACAGAAAGAACTTAATGTGGAAAATATGAATGCAGCTGCGCAGATATTATTGGAGTACACAAATTTCAAGTGTTTTTCCAGGTCCAGGACCGATGTCTTTACCTACAACTGCACAATAACAAGAGCAGAGTGGGAACAACGGGATAACCTGTTGATATTTCATATTACGGCAGATCGTTTTCTTCGGAATATGGTGAGGGCTATTGTAGGTACTCTGGTGGAGATAGGATTGGCCAAACGCGAAATAGAAGATATGCATCAGGTAATTAAAAGTGAAAACAGAAGTAAGGCCGGAGCTTCGGTGCCTGCGCACGGATTATATTTAACCAGGATCGTGTATCCTGAAAGTATTTTGATTTAATGGCAGCAACAACAGGAAATGCTTTCGATTTTAGATTATTTAAGCGATTGCTTAATTATGCCTTTGCTTACAAAGGCGCCTTCTATTTTGTAGCTATAGCCGCTATTTTGCTCTCCTTCCTGGGGGTGATGCGGCCTTATTTATTGCAACTTACTATAGATAATTCTATAGTGCCACAAGATAATGATCAGCTTTTCTTTTATATAAGTCTCATGCTGGGAGTGTTGGTGCTCGAGGTGCTTTTCCAGTTTTGTTTTATTTATTTCGCCAACTGGCTGGGGCAGGAGGTAATTCGCGATCTAAGGGTGAACCTCTTTAAACACATGCTTCAGTTTAAGATGAAGTATTTTGATAACTCTGCTGTGGGGCGCCTTGTAACCAGGGCGGTGAGCGATATCGAGACTATTGCAAGCATCTTCAGTGAAGGGCTTTTCATGATTATTAGTGACCTCTTAAAAATGACAGTTATCCTGGCTTTTATGTTCTATCAAAGCTGGAGGCTCACACTTTTGGTACTTGTGGTACTGCCATTTATCCTCTATGCGACAAGGGTTTTTCAAAAGAAGATGAAGCTGGCTTTTGAAGAAGTGCGTACGCAGGTAGCAAACCTTAACACTTTTGTGCAGGAGCGAATTACAGGAATGAAGATCGTGCAGCTCTTTACCCGGGAGGAAAAAGAATACGAGAATTTTAAAGAGATCAACGATAAACACCGTAAAGGCTGGGTTAAAACTGTGTGGTATAACTCCATATTCTTTCCCATTGCCGAAATGGCCACTTCTATCACCATAGGTTTAATTGTGTGGTATGGAGGGCTAAGAGTTGTTGAAGGCAGTGAAGCGATTACCCTGGGGGTAATAGTGGCCTTCGTTGAGTTAAGCCAAATGCTTTTTAGGCCTTTGAGACAAATTGCCGATAAGTTCAATACCCTTCAAATGGGAATGGTAGCCGCAAACAGGGTTTTTGGCGTGCTCGATACTCAATCTTCTATTCCCGATAATGGTAAAATTGCTGTAGATCATTTAAAAGGAGAAATTGAATTTAAAGATGTGAGATTTAGCTACGTGGGTGATGAAGAGGTGCTAAAGGGAGTCTCTTTTAAGGCAGAAACCGGAGAAACAGTTGCAATTGTAGGAGCTACAGGGGCTGGAAAATCTACCATAATTAACCTGCTGAATCGTTCCTACGAAATTTCCAGCGGGCACATTCTTATTGATGGTATAGATGTTAAGGATATGACCCTTAAATCCCTTAGAGGGGAAATCGCGATTGTGCTGCAGGATGTTTTTCTTTTTGCCGATACCATCCTTAACAATATCACACTAAACGATCCCAGTATTACAAAGGAAACGGTAATACAGGCAGCCAAAGATATTGGTGTCGACAATTTTATTGCCAGTCTTCCGGGGGGGTATGATTATAATGTGAAGGAGCGCGGGGTAATGCTCTCTTCAGGTCAACGTCAATTAATCGCATTTTTGAGAGCCTACGTGAGCAATCCAAGTATTCTGGTGCTGGATGAGGCTACTTCTTCAGTCGATTCTTATAGCGAACAACTCATACAGGACGCTACGTTAAAGATCACCCAGGGCCGCACTTCCATCGTGATTGCCCACAGGCTGGCTACAGTGAAAAAAGCTGATAAGATCCTGGTAATGGATGCCGGGAAAATAGTGGAGATGGGAACACATGCTCAACTGCTAAAGAAAGAGAATGGGTACTACAAGAATTTGTATGAGGTGCAATTTATGCAGGAAGAACAAAGCCTTTAAACAAGATCTGCCTTTAATTTCTGGATGAGGTCTTCGCGATCTTCGTACATCACAAACTCACCATCTTTGATATAAGAGATTTGTCCTGTTTCTTCACTTACCACCAGGGCCAGGGCATCTGTTTTTTCAGTAATACCAACAGCTGCTCTATGTCTTAATCCGAATCGTAGCGGTATGGTGCGGTCATTTGAAACGGGTAGAATCACCCTTGTAGCGGTAATGTAATTGTCTTCAATGACCAAAGCCCCGTCATGCAGAATACTATTCTTGTAAAAAATAGATTCAATTATGGGTTGGTTGACCAGGATCTTCATGGGGTCCCCGCTTTGTTTTATAAAGTCCAGGCTGGTATTTCTCTGTATCACAATTAGGGCACCGGTGTTTGTTTTGCCCATGTTTTCACAGGCTTTTACAATTGCCTCAACATCATTGGGGGTTTCAAGATCGTCCTTGATCAGCTTTAAAGTTTGTAAAAAGCGCCTTCTTCTGGCAAAGTTTGTAGAGCCAATCATGAGCAGGAATTTTCTGATCTCCTGCTGAAAAACCACGATAAGAGCAAACATTCCCACGCCAATAAATTCCCCCAGTACACTGCTAAGCATTTCCATGCGCAGCAATTGGGTGAGTTTACCAACAAAGTAAATAATCACAATTCCAATAAAAATATTGACGGCTACCGTGCCCTTAACCAACTTGTAGATGTAGTACAGCAAGGCTGCAATAAAAATGATATCAACAATATCGAGAATACGTAGATCGAGAAAGTCCAAGTGGGCGTGCTTTTTGGTAAATGTAAAAAATTATAAACTAGTTTTTCAGCCGCTCAATTAATTTCACACATTCTACCGCTTCTTTTACGTCATGCACCCTAAGAATGTGGGCTCCTTTCATCAAAGATACTGTGTTGAGAACAGTAGTTCCGTTAAGGGCTTCTTGGGGTGTGGTATTAAAAGTTTTGTAGATAAGTGATTTCCGGGAGAGGCCAGATAAAATTGGTAAATTCAGGTTTTCGAATAACTCCAGGTGAGACAGTAATTCAAAATTCTGTATTACATTCTTAGAAAATCCGAATCCCGGATCTATAATTAGATCATTGATGCCCAGCTGTCTCGTCAGGTCAATTTTCTCAGAAAAATACTGGAGTACGTCCTGGGTAAGATCTTCGTACTGGTTGAGGTCTTTCATGGTTTTAGGATTACCTCTCATGTGCATCATGATATAAGGTACCTGTAGTTGCGCTACCGTTTCCATCATTTTATCGTCAAGGTTTCCTGCGGAAATATCGTTGATAATGGCTGCTCCAGCTTCAACACTTTGTCGTGCCACTTCACTTCGGAAGGTATCTATAGAAATAAGAATGTCTGGAAATTTCTCGACCAGGGCTTCTACTACCGGAAGTATTCGCTGAAGTTCTTCTTCTTCCGAAATATCTTTGGCACCGGGCCTGCTGCTATAAGAACCTATATCTATGAAATCGGCACCCTCAAGCAGCATTCTTTCAGCCTGTGCCAGGTGTTCCTCAAGGCTTGTGCGGCGTCCTCCATCATAGAACGAATCGGGCGTAATGTTGAGAATTCCCATAATTTTTGGAACAGAGAGATCTATAAGGCGTCCTTTACAGTTGATATACATCTTAAAAATTGCTGTTTTTTGGTTGGAAAAATTAACTTTGACGAATAGAATAAAATCAGCGAAATTTACACAAATTACCCGTTTCTATGAAGGATACTTCCGCCCAATATGATGCTGTGATCGCCGAATGCCGCAGTCTCTTCCTTAAAAAAATGAAAGATTATGGTTGTGCATGGCGTATTTTAAGGCTTCCTTCCCTTACAGATCAAATTTTTATAAAAGCACAGCGAATTCGGGGGCTTCAGGAAAATGAAGTGCGTAAAGTAGATGAAGGTGAGGTGCCAGAGTTTATTGGCATCATCAATTATTCGGTGATGGCTTTGATTCAGCTTGAAAAAGGAGTCGCCCTCCAGCCCGATCTCTCAAATGAGGAGGTCGAGGAGCTTTATGTGCGCACTACCGCCCGTACAAAGCAACTCATGGAAAATAAAAATCACGATTATGGCGAAGCCTGGCGCGATATGAGGGTAAGTTCTTTTACCGATCTTATTCTTCAAAAAGTGCTTCGCATTAAACAAATTGAAGATAATAAAGGCAAAACCCTGGTGAGCGAAGGCATAGCAGCAAATTATGAAGACATGATCAACTATGCGGTTTTTGCCCTTATACACATTCATGAAAAAAGCGAATTAAGCCAAACTTAAGCAATATACTATGAAAATTCTGGTAGAGGTTTCCCGTTGGATAGTCGGACTCTTGTTCATTTTTTCCGGATTTGTAAAGCTGAATGACCCTATAGGTTTTTCATTCAAACTGGAAGAGTATTTTAGCCCTTCGGTACTCGATCTTGAATTTTTAGCGCCCTTTGCACTTATCATCGCCATCCTGGTGGTGGTCTTTGAACTTGTACTGGGAATCATGCTGCTCATTGGCTACCTGCCAAAATTTACTACCTGGGCACTACTGCTTATGGTGATCTTCTTTGGCTTTCTCACTTTTTACTCCGCCTACTACAATAAGGTGACCGATTGTGGTTGCTTTGGCGATGCAATTCCTCTCACGCCCTGGCAGTCATTTTATAAGGATATGATACTACTGGTGCTCATTCTTATCCTGTTTTTCAACAGGAAGTACCTTACACACTATTTTGCCCGGGCATCTCATAGATGGATCGTGTTTTTGAGTTTTATGCTGTGTTTTATTTTTGCCTATTATGTTTTGATGCACCTGCCGGTCTTCGACTTCAGGGCTTATAAAGAAGGTACAAATATTGCCCAGGCCATGACCGTACCTCAGGGTGCGCCCCAGGCGGTATACGATTACAACTGGAAGTTCCGCGTAAACGGCGAAGAAAAAGTTTATACCACCCAGGGGTCTTACCCCAATGTTGACGGGGAGTTTATCGAGGTAGAAACCCAGCTCGTGCAAAAAGGTTATGAGCCGCCAATTCACGAGTTTTCTATTGAAAAAGACGGCGAAAACCAAATTTCTTCTCTTCTGGCTGAAGATAAACTGCTCATGGTTGTGGCTTACAGTCTTAGGCGCAGCGAAGCGCCCGGTTTACAGCAGCTCGATGCAGTAATAAAGCGTGCCCGCAGCAATGGTTATAGGGTGATTGGCCTTTCGGCTTCAGGGGAAGAGCTCAAGGAGCAAATAAATGAGAAATACAATCTTGATCTCGACTGGTATTTCAGCGATGAAACCGCACTTAAAACAATAATCCGGAGCAATCCCGGCCTGGTGAAGCTTCACAAAGGAACTATTATAGAAAAGCTGCACTGGAGTGATGCTGAAAAACTTCAGTTTTAGAGGGTTCCAAAAATGGCATTTTTGAAGGGTATTTTCTGAAGTATTTATTTTCCGAAGTTAGTTCATTCGAAATATTCCGAATTTCTTCCGAAGAAAAAAGGGTACTAAAAAAAGGCATTTTTGACACCTTATTTTTGTGCTTTTTCTCGTTTTTCCGCAGGTTCTTAGCCGTGGCAATGTTATATTTGTAGTTCAGGCCGGGCAATGAGAAAAATTTCGGCCAATCTATTAATTACAAATACTTATTTACCCCTAAAACAACCATTATGAGAGACAAAATAGTTGCCGGAAACTGGAAAATGAACAATGATTTGGCACAAACCGAAGATTTGCTTTCAAACATCAAAAAATCATATAAAAAAGATCAGGACGTGCGCGTTATCGTGGCGCCTTCTTTCACAAATCTACACCACGCATTTGAATCTTTAAGAGATTCGTCTATAGATGTTGCTGCACAAAACATGAATGAGAATAGTGATGGGGCTTATACCGGCGAGGTATCTGCGTCTATGCTTACCAGCATTGGTGTGAAAACCGTTATTCTTGGTCATAGCGAGCGCCGTGCAATTTATAAAGAAACAGATGCACTGCTTGCAAAGAAAGTTGATGCCGCTCTTGAAAATGATATGGAAGTGATCTTTTGCTGCGGAGAGGAACTGAATGAACGTAAAGCTGAAAAACATTTTGACGTTGTGAAAAGTCAGTTGGAAAAAGGCATTTTTCATGTTTCTGAAGGGCAGTGGAACAAGATAGTGATCGCCTACGAACCTGTTTGGGCAATTGGAACCGGAGAAACTGCTTCTCCAGAACAAGCGCAGGAAATGCATGGTTTTATCAGAAAAACCATTGCTGAAAAGTTTGGAAGTGAACTGGCTAATAATGTTGCAATTCTTTATGGAGGCAGCGTAAAACCCGGAAATGCGCAGGAGATATTTGCTAAAGAAGATGTGGATGGTGGCCTAATTGGAGGTGCGAGCCTTAAAGCCGAAGACTTCTTAGCGATTGTAGAGGCTTTTTAATTAGAGAATAGTATGAATTATCTGGAGTTTAAATTTTTAATTGAACCTCTACAACCGGCATCAGAGATCCTTATTGCCGAACTGGGCATGGCAGGCTTTGAAAGCTTTGTAGAGAATGAAGACGGAATTACTGCTTACATTCCCAAAGAGGAATATGATGCAGAGTCAATGGCGGGAATACACATACTCCAGTCTAATGAATTTGATATTTCCTTTACCCAGACAGAAATTGAACAGGTAAACTGGAATATTGAGTGGGAAAAGAATTTTCACCCCATTGTTGTTAATGATCAATGTGGGGTAAGAGCTCCGTTTCACCCCAAGCCAGATGTGAAGTATGACATCGTGATTGAGCCTAAAATGTCATTTGGTACCGGGCATCATGCTACTACTCACATGATGATTGAGTTTCTTCTAGAGCAGGACCTGCAGGGAAAAAAAGTTTTGGATATGGGTTGCGGCACCGGAGTATTGGCTATTGTAGCCGAAAAACGGGGTGCCTCTCAGCTTGATGCCATTGATATAGACAACTGGTGTTACCAAAATACGCTGGAGAATGTGGAGCGTAATGACTGCCACAAAATCGAAACTTTTGAAGGCGGGGCAGAGCTACTGCAGGGTCGTCACTATGACGTGATCATTGCCAATATTAACAGGAATATTTTGCTTGAGGATATGGGAACCTACAATAATAGCCTTAATGAGGGCGGGGAACTCTATCTCAGCGGATTCTATTCAAAAGATATTCCTGTGATCAAAAAGGAATGTGAAAAGTACGGGATAGAATACAATGATTATAAAGAACGGGAAGACTGGGTCGCTTTAAAATTTACAAAGCATAAAAACTGAGAAGAAATTCTTATCTTTGATCCTGTTTTTTCAAATGAAAATGTCTGACTATGAGTACACAAGAAGAAGTTCTTGAAAAGAAGAAAGTTGAAACAAAAGAATCAAAACTTTATGAGATCGTCCTGTATAATGACGATTACAATACGTTTGATCATGTAATAGAAACGCTTATTGTTGTGTGCGAGCATACACCTGAGCAGGCCGAACAGTGTTCTCTCCTGGTGCATTACAAAGGTAAGTGTACTGTTAAAACCGGAACTTACAAAGATTTGGAGCCGCGCTGCGGAAAACTTCTAGAAGAAGGCCTGTCTGCAGAAATCGTATAGCAACTTCTTTTGAATTCAATAATAAAGGGTAAGATTTTTCAGAAATCTTACCCTTTATTATTTCTGGTAGTTCAAAAATAAGAGATTCTTTCTGCACCTTCCGAAACTTTCCAGTTCAACGGAAGCTGAGTTTAAGTGAATTTTTTAAATAGTAGGGTTAGGTCCTGGCTCAGAAATGCCTGCTCCAAAAACCATACTGCTGCTTTTTCTACAAGAGAAGTGAAGAATTATTTTTCCTCTTTAGACTCAGTTCTTTTTCGTGAGTCTCTTTGCATCATTCGGCGATATTGATCTGTATAGCCCCAGTCTCTTCTTCTTGATTCCTTAGTTGTCACTCCTGGTTTTTTTGGCAGGGTGGATGACTTCCCTGTTTCGAATTTTTTTTCTGTGTCCATGATCTTTATTTTAAAATTCTGCCCCTTGTTGAGTTTGGGCAGGAAGCTACATAACCCCCAGTAGCCGTAGCTTTAATTTAATAAACGTTTTGATTTAAAATCATAAATATCAGGTGTTTAACTTCTTCTTTAGAATGATTTATAGATGTCTGAATTTTTTGTGATTTCAGGTAAAAAAAGAGAAAGGTAAAGCTTGGTGCGGGAAAGTTTTTGAGAGGAGAAGCTAAATTGAAAACTTGTGTAAACTGTGGCAAATCAGATGAAATGGGTAAGATTGATATTCCAGTAGGATAAAGTTAATGGCCTGGTACAAATTTTCTTTTTTTAGAAAGTGTGATGAGGTTTTTCGGGTAAATCTTAAACTTCTGTTAATGCTTTTTACTATGTTTGTGTTATGAAAAAAGCGCAGATCTTCAGTCTCTTACTCATTCTTTGCTTCGCTGCCTTTAGTGGTTGTGGGGAGGAAGATAGGAAAGTGGAGGAGCCCGGGCCCGCACCGGGTAGCGCTGGCCATTTTTATCTAATGGGCCTGGATACTTCAGATCCTCATAAGAAGCTGGAATTCTACAATAAAGGCCTTGATGCCGTTACAGATAAAAAAGATACCTCACTGGTTGCGCTGCTGGATGGGAAGGTGTTTGCATTTCTTCGCCTTGGCGAAATGGATAGTGTCCCGCTATGGATAGATAGCCTTATCACAACGGCACGATTTCAGGGAGATTTGTTTTATGAAGCTAAAGGCTATTTCAGGAAATCCCAGATTTTCAGAAATAATAATCCTGAAGAACAATTCAGAAATGCCTTTTATTCCCGTAACCTGTACCTTAAATATGGCGATACAAGCATGGCAGGCAGGCGGTCTCTTGACATGGCTAATGCACAACTTGGTTTAGGAGATATTGTGGGAAGCCAGGAAACCGCTACCGAAGCTATAAAATATCTGGACCACACCAGGGATGCGAATTATGTGAGTTCTGCATATAATGTACTGGGGTTATCCTATGGTACTCAAAGGCTTTTTTCTGAAGCGCTTAAAGAATACAAACAGGCCTTAAGGTATGCTGTAGATAGGGAGGACAGTATCAGCTATCTTCACAATATTGCTCTCTTACATAAAGATCAACAAGACTATTCTGAAGCAATTGAGATTTTTGAAGAAATTCTAAAATCTGATGAGATTGACGAACTTTCCCGATTGAGATATCGTGAAAATCATGCGTATACAAAGTGGTTACAGGATTCTACCACCAACGCAGAGGCCGTTCTTACAGAGGTGATGCAGAAAAGGCTGGAAATAAATGACCATTCAGGTTTAATAGCAAGTTATTTTCACCTTTCAGATTACTTCAGGAATATTAACAGCGGCAAAGCAAAATATTATGCCGAAAAGTATTACGATAAGGCCATTCAGCTTTCGTATCCCACAGCGCAGGTTGATGCTCTAAAAAGGCTCATTCCGCTAACTGAAGGGAAAACCAGAGAAGCATATATTGACAGGTTCCTTTTTCTTAATGACAGTCTTGAAGAAGCTGATACCAGGTTGAGGTTCCAATTTGCAAAAATAAGATTTGACGAAGAGAAAAAGGAGCAACAAATACACCTTTTAAAAGCTGAAAACGTTACGCAGCACTTGCAAACAGAGAAAATGCGAACCCGCAATATCATTAGTTCTCTTGCTGCCCTTTTGATCTTAATAATTTCCGGAACATTTTTTTATAATGTGAGGCAGCGCGGAAAAAGGGAAAAAATAAAGCAAATATATCTTACCGAAAGCAGGATCTCAAAGAGAATCCATGATGAACTCGCAAATGACATCTACCATGTAATGAGTTCTATTGAGCCGGTGGCTCCTGCGGTGGTGGTAGACCGGCTGGAGGATATTTACCAGCGCACCCGCGATTTTTCCCGTGAAAACAGTGAGATTGCAACAGGAGAAGAATATTTATCGGGTCTGCTCAACATGCTCTCTGGTGCAGTACCAACCGGAACCCGTTTAATTGTACGTGGCGAGAACACCATCAACTGGCGCAACCTAAGCCGTGAAACGAAAATAGTAGTGTATCGCGTTCTTCAGGAAATGATGGTGAATATGAGAAAACACAGCAAAGCCAAACTCATAGCCCTTATTTTCTCTACGGAAGAAAAATGTCTTAAGATCAGTTATTCCGATAATGGAGTAGGGGTAGATGCATCAATCCTAGAAAACGGAAATGGCATTAAAAACCTGAAGGAACGGCTAAAAACCATTAAAGGAAATGCCATTTTTGACACTTCAGGAAAAGGGTTAAAGGCAGAGCTCTCTGTGCCCCTGGGTTCTTAAAATTTTAATTAAAAAATTCAGGAGCCGGGAAGCTCTAGTTTTGTGAATTATCTTTTGGAGGAGGAGTATATTTTAAGAAGTACATCTTATCTCCACTGGGGTGATCCCATTCATTGAATAATTCAAAGCCGTACCGGCGGTAAGCCAGGCTTATACGTTTTATTCTGGTTTCAGCATAAATAGGAAGTTGTAGTTCCTGCGCAATGGCATAAAATTTATTTTTCATGTCATACGCTATTTTTGCATCATCACTTCCACGGGCATCACTCAATATTCCCCAGAACCAGCAGTAGAGGTAATCTCCTTCTTTTGGCCGCTGAGATTTTACATACTTCTGCACCTTCATTGCGGCAAGTCCTTTTTTAATGCCGGTCACATTAATGGCCAGCTTGAGATCCATAATAAGATCTTTCCAGAAATTCTTGTCATTGCTGTTTGTCTTGAAAAGAATAGCTATGCCTTTTTCATCGGGAGAGGTAATAAGCGCATCTTTTTCAATGGCCTTTTCTACCATGTAAGTTGCCAGGTAGTGAAATCTCTTTTCCCGTTTGTTATCGTCTTTAACGATCTCCATTGAGGTAGGGACTTCCTGTAAAAGAGTAGAGACGTTGTCTATTATTTTCTGCTTGTTCAAGGACGTTAAATTTTTCCGAAAGATAGAAAAATGACCTGAGTTTGGCTTCTTCGGAAGAATAAAATTCAATCCCGAAGAAAACAGCTTCAGAGAATAATCTTAATTATTTTTTCATTTTGAAGCTGTTTTGGAATGGTTTTTTACATTTGTTTTTTGATCAGTAAAAATCTTATGAAAAAAATTCCGTTTTTCCTTATTCTACTTCTGGCTTTAAATGCAGGAGCGCAGTCCAATTCCGAAGCAGATTCTCTCAATATTCGCAAACTTTATGATGTGGCTCTACTTCAGGGACAGGGTTACGCATGGTTAGATCACCTGTCAAACAAGATTGGAGGCCGGTTATCGGGTTCTGTGAATGCACAGCGCGCTGTAGATTACACTAAAGCCGAACTTGAAAAGCTGGGACTTGACCGGGTGTGGTTACAGCCGGTGATGGTTCCTAAGTGGACGCGCGGTAATCCCGAATATGCCTATATCCAATCTCCCGGTTCTCCTTCAAATACTGTAAATATACTTGCCCTGGGCGGATCTGTCGCTACTCCCGATACAGGTCTTAGAGCTAAAGTGATTGAAGTGCAGGGCATTGAAGATTTGGCGAGATATGGAAAAGAACAGATTGAAGGAAAGATCGTTTTTTATAACCGGCCTATGCGAACCGATCTTATTCACACTTTTGAAGCCTACGGGGGTTGCGTAGATCAACGCTATTCTGGCGCGGCCGAGGCTGCAAAATATGGTGCTGTAGGAGTAATTGTGCGATCGCTCTCTCATAAAATAGATGATTATCCTCATACAGGCTCAATGAGTTATGGAGACCTGCCCAACAGTAAAAGGATTCCTGCAGCTGCAATTAGCACTAAAGATGCCGAATACCTTAGCAGTATGCTAAAGCTGAACAAAGATCTCGATTTCTACTATAAAATGAACTGCCGCAATTTTGAAGATGTAGAGTCTTACAATGTTATTGGTGAGATAAAAGGTAGTGAACGCCCAGATGAGTACATTGTAGTTGGCGGACATCTCGATTCATGGGATGTAGGCGACGGAGCTCATGATGATGGTGCCGGGGTGGTGCAGTCAATGGAAGTTTTAAGGCTCTTTAAGGAAGCAGGAGTCCGGCCTAAGAGAACTATTCGGGTGGTGCTTTTCATGAATGAAGAAAACGGACTAAGAGGTGGAAATAAGTATGCTGAAGTAGCCAAACAGAATGCCGAAAACCACATTTTTGCGCTTGAAAGTGATTCTGGCGGGTTTACGCCTCGTGGTTTTTCATTTGATGCACGAGATTCACAGTTTGAAAAAATTGAATCCTGGAAACCCCTTTTTGAACCTTATCTTATTCACTATTTTGCAAGAGGAGGCAGCGGGGCAGATATTGGCCCCCTTAGGAATGAAAGCACGGTGCTGGCAGGACTAAGACCCGATTCTCAGAGGTACTTTGATCACCATCATGCAGCTACCGATACTTTTGAATCGGTAAATAAACGCGAACTTGAACTTGGAGCGGCCACTATGGCTTCCCTGGTTTACCTTGTAGATAAATACGGATTTGACGATATTAAGAACGATCCCGAAATCCTTAAATAAAAGTATGGTCGGCTAACGCTGTCTGGTAACTAAACTTTCTATCTTTGCAGCCTTAAACTACAAAGGTGCAACTTACTGCCTACACAAAAGAATTTGGAAAGAATTTAAACATTGCCTATCCCGTAATGCTGGGCCAGTTGGGGCATGTGATGGTTGGGCTGGCCGATAATATTATGGTTGGCCGGCTGGGTGCTGCACCTCTCGCAGCGGTCTCCCTGGGCAACAGCCTAGTGTTTATTGCGCTTTCCCTGGGAATCGGGTTTTCTTTTGCCATCACGCCACTCATTGCTGAAGCTGATGGGGCCGGGGATATCGAAACCGGAAAAAGCTATTTTCACCACGGCATTATCATGTGTGGGATCAATGGGATCTTTCTTTTTCTCCTGCTCCTGCTGGCAAAACCAATACTTTATCATCTTGACCAGCCACCCGAAGTGGTAGACCTGGCAATACCATATCTCAAGATTGTGGCTTTTTCTATGATCCCGCTTATGCTGTTTCAGGCTTATAAGCAGTTTGCCGACGGCCTGTCTCAAACCCGTTATGCCATGTATGCTACCTTGATAGCCAATGTGGTGAATATTGTATTCAATTATTTGCTGATTTATGGAATCTGGATCTTTCCGCGCCTTGAACTTGAAGGTGCTGCCCTGGGAACTTTGATCTCCAGGTTTTTCATGATCTGGTTTATCTGGGAGATCTTAAGAAGAAAGAAAAAATTCCGGCAGTATTTTGTCTGGTCCCAGAAAGGCCTCCTCAAAATTGACATTTTTAAGAGGTTATTTGCCCTTGGTTTTCCCACGGCCCTGCAAATGCTCTTTGAGGTGGCTATTTTCACGGCAACAGTCTTTCTTGCCGGTACCCTGGGAACAAATCCTCAGGCGGCAAACCAGATTGCGCTCAACCTTGCCTCTATGACCTTTATGGTCGCAGTGGGTCTTGGGGTTACCGCCACAATCAGGGTGGGGAATCAAAAGGGAAAAGCAAATTATCACGACCTTCGTCGTATAGCATTATCCACATTTTTACTGGTCTTTTTCATTGAAGCAGTGTTTGCCGTAGGTTTTATACTTCTTAAAGATTGGCTGCCCACGCTGTACATAGATAATGCAGAAGTGATTTTACTGGCAGCACAACTTTTAGTCGTAGCCGCACTATTTCAGTTAAGCGATGGTTTGCAGGTGGTGATCCTGGGCGCTTTAAGAGGCTTGCAGGATGTCAAATTTCCCACCGTAATTTGCTTCATTGCTTATTGGATCATCGGTTTCCCCGTGTCCTGGTATTTGGGAAAGGAAACCAGCCTTGGCAGTATGGGAATTTGGTTCGGATTACTCGCCGGGCTTAGCGCATCTGCTTTTATGTTGTATCTTCGATTTAATTCTTTGAGCAAAAAATTACTTTTATCGGCTGTTGCCAACCAGCCGGAGAAACAAAAAATATCTGAATAACTATGGATTTTCCAAAATTCCTCTTAGGTGATAATACCGATTATCCCGACGCTATTTTTATAATTCATACTGAATTTCCGCGTTTTATATTAAATCTTGAAGACGATGAAGTAGAGTGGCTGGAAGATTTTGATGCCTCCGATGAAAAGGAACTCGCTTCTGAAGCCGAAGGCCTCATTCAACAGGCTAACGACTTTTATGATCGCGAAATTTCGAGATATGATGAATAGCCTATGGAGCAATTGGTAGAACTAGATCACGAACTTTTCCTATTTCTCAACAATCTTGGCGATCCTGCCTGGGATAATTTCTGGAATTTTATTACCAATAAATGGGCTTCCATTCCATTTTACGCACTGCTGGTGTTTTTCCTTTATAGGGCTTTAGGGTGGAAGAAAACTTTGCTTTCCCTGGTGCTTGTCGCATTAGTGATCACCTGTACTGATCAACTTGCAAACCTTTTTAAACACTATTTTGAACGCCCCCGGCCTTGCAGGCAGGCAGGTATTATGGAATATTCCCGCTTTGTTGCTGTGAGATGTGGCAGGTTTGGGTATTTTTCTGCGCATGCGGCAAGTTCGGCAGCCCTGGTGGTTTATTTAGGGATGATCCTTAAAAATTACTGGAAGCACATTTTTCCGGTACTTATTTTCTGGGGTTTACTGGTTTCCTACAGCCGCATTTATCTTGGGGTGCATTATCCCGGCGATGTGCTTACCGGCTGGTTCTTTGGGATCGTAATTGGATATGCCTTCTATCGTTTGTTCCTGTTCCTGTTGCGCAGGTTTTTCACTCCCGGCGACGCTCCAGCAGGTAGAACATCCTGATAAGCCTGCTTTTGTATGTAGAGGCTTCGGGGCTTACATAGTTGAGGTCATATCTCCTGGAAGACAGCACTCTAAAATCCCTTTTTAGAGTATCTATAAAAGCCGAATCTTTTTCCTGAAGTATAACGCCAAATCTGTCTGCTTCGGGTAAACGTAGCTCGTCAGCGTGTAACTTCGGAATTGGTTCTCCATATTCCCATATAATTTCGGGTGTTTCTGAAACATATTCATACACCTGAAATTCTTCAGCTGCAGCATACTTCTGAAGTTCATCAAAATTTCTGAAGTTGGGGTTTTTCAGAAAAGCATCTGAAAGCGGAAAGGCGAAGCTCATAATTCCGCACATAAAGGCTATTGTTAGAAAAAAGACTTTAGGATATTTCCTCTTTTTCAGGAAGTACAATAAAGCTACGGCCACCCCAACCAGTATCACCGAAGCCGAAATATACCAGAACCAATGCCCTTCAAGCTCCAGCATAAAATATCCTGCAATAGGGAAAGCCAGTCCAATTACAGCGATGAGTCCGTGATTAAAGTACACAACATAGCCCTCCTTTTTTGAAAGGTCTTTAAACTTTCGGAAAAGATATTCTATATAAAAACTGGTATTGAGGGCCATGGGGATAAGCACCGGCAGGAGGTATCGGGACTTCTTTTCGGGGATAATTGACAACAAGACAACGGCTGCAAGGGTCCAGAAAAGGGCAAATTTGTAAGCTTTTTTATTTGCGACTCTGTTCTTTAAGTATGGGTATAACAAGGCAACAAAGGCAGGGATGGTCCAAATGCCACTTTGAACAACAAAGCTCCAGTAATAATAAAAAGGCCGCACATTGTAATTCGTCCAGCGGGTGGCTTCCCGGGAGGTAATTTCTATAAAAGCAACAGGATCAGCCAGCCTTACGTAAATAAACCACCAGCCGCCAATTCCCAGGGCCAAAACCAGGAGAATTAAGAAAGATTTCCACTTCTTTTTAAAACCTTTAAATTTATAGACACTTGCATAGGCAATTAGAAATGGCAGGAGCAGCGCGTAAAGGGAAACGGGGCCTTTGCTCATTATGGAGAAGCCCAGAAATATCCCTCCAAAAATGGCATTTTTGAAAAGGTTTTTTTCACTGCCGAAAAAATTCCATAGAAAGTATATGGCTACCAGCATAAAAGAGTGGGTGAAAATATCCCATTGCCCGTTGCGGCCCATAAATATTATGTAGAATGAGCTGGCGAGAATCAAAGTAGCTAAAAAGGATTGTTTTAGGCTAATTTCCAGTTTTGGCAAGAACCTGTAGAAGGTGTACAGCAGCAGCAAGGTGACCAGTGCCGCCGGCAGGCGCAGGCCAAATACACTGGTAAAGCCAAAGAGTATTCCACTTATGGCCGTAAGCCAAGTGGGTAAAGGGGGTTTTTCATATCGGGCTTCTGCATTGAGCGTAGTGAGAATCCAGTTATCGTTGGTCACCATTTCGCGGGCAGTAATAAAATTGCGGGCTTCCATGATATTAATGTAGATTACATCAAGGTGCACCACGAAGATTAATGCCCATACAAGCAGGATGTAAAGCAGGTATTGCTGATTTTTAGTCATGTTCTCTCCTTATTAAAACCATATTTCTAACATAGATTACGCTGCCCACTATATGGCCCACAAAAAGTACGGGATCTTTTCGAAGAACCGCATAGATAAGGATAAGGACTGAACCCGAAAAGCTGAGCAGCCAAAATCCCAAAGGCAAAACAGATTCTTTGACCTTTTCAGAATAAACCCATTGATATACAAATCTAAATGTAAAGATTACCTGTGCCGAAGATCCCAGCACCAGTAGCCATAGCGGGATATTTTCGTTGTAGAGCAACTTCTCTATATCATAAGTGTTGTTGTTGTATGAATACATAAACAATAAAACCGGAAAGAAGTAGAGGAAAAGGCGTAACCATTTTGCCATTTTTTTCCATTCTCCCTGCAGCTGCATGTTTCTTATATAGATAAAATAGGTAAGTGCCTGCCCCAGCATAATTGAGAAATCACTTCGGAGGTAGCCATAAACAAAAAGCAAAAAAGAGGCAAAGAGTGAAACCTTCCAGAAACGGGCAGGGGTAAGCACCTTTTTTTGCTTTTCAGAAGCAATCCACTGTAGCAGGAGCCGGGTTGAGAATAGGATCTGCGCTGTAAACCCAATGCTGTAGACTAGCCAGCTATTCATTTTTTTCGGCTACTTTGTAGTTGATGTAACTTCTTTTCATCCACAAAAAAGCAAAGCAATCTACAAGTGGGCCTGCCAACCGGTTAAGAAGGTGGAATTTTGCTTTTCCGGCTATACGTGCATAGTGCCTTACAGGAACCTGTTTCACCCTGCCATTTTGCAGTAAAACCATGGCAGGCAAAAATCGGTGCAACCCTTTGAACATAGGGATTCGCTTTGCATAATCGGCCTTGATCACTTTGAGGGGGCAGCCGGTGTCATCCATCCCATCCTGGGTGAAACTGCGTCTTATGCCGTTAGCGATCAGGGAAGACAGGTTCTTTTTTACCGAATCTTTTCTATTGGTGCGCATCCCCGTCACCAGGTCATATTCACCAATGTGCTTCAGGAGCAGGTTAAAATCATCGGGATCTGTTTGCAGGTCAGAATCTATATAACCTATGAGAGGAGTATCTGCATGATCAAACCCTGCTTTGATAGCCGAACTCAATCCGTAGTTGCGATCAAAAGAAATAAATTTAAAGGCTTCATTTCTGCGGGAAATCTCCTGTACAAGCTGCAGACTATTGTCTGTAGAGCCGTCGTTGATAAAAAGCACGCAGGTCTTAACCGGTGCCTTTTTAATATAGAGATCCAGTTCCTGCTCTACTCTAAGCAAATTTGGCTCTTCGTTGTACAGAGGGACCAGAATGGTAAATTCGTATTTCATTAAATATGAGGTATGCGGCGCAAAGGTAATAATATTACATTTCCCGTGAGGTAGATGGGGAAGAAGTCTCTTTGAAATAATATTTGTTTCTTTGCAGAGGTAAAATACCTGGAATAATTAGGGAGAAAATTTTTTTGAGAATGAAAATACTGGTAACGGGTGCTGCAGGTTTTATAGGATCTCACACTGCAGAACGTTTACAACAAGAAGGTTATGAGGTCATTGGAGTGGATAATTTTTCTGATTACTACGATGTCTCCCTGAAAAAAATTAATACGGAATCCCTCCATGAAAGAGGTATTGAGGTGATAAAAATGGATCTTCGGGAGGCCGGTGATTATAAGCTTTTGCCTTCAGATTTTGATTTCATACTACACTTCGCAGCCCAGCCCGGTATTTCTTCTGAAAGTACTTTTGATGAATATTTTAGCAATAATGTGATCGCTACACAGCATTTGCTCGAATTTGCAGAACACAATCCAAACCTGAAGCATTTTTTTAATATCTCAACTTCTTCAGTTTATGGCCTGGAGGCAACTTTCCCTGAAACTGTCGCTCCAAAGCCGGCTTCCTGGTATGGAGTTTCAAAACTTGCAGCAGAACAACTGGTACTGGCAAAGAGCCGCGCTAAAGAATTAAAGGCTTCTTCCCTTAGGTTGTTCTCGGTTTACGGCCCGCGTGAAAGACCCGAAAAGCTTTATACCAAGCTTATCGCCTGCGGAATGAACGATGAGGTTTTTCCTATTTTTGAAGGGAGTGAAAAGCATCTTCGCAGTTTTACTTACGTGGGGGATATTGTAGAAGGCATACTTAAAGCAATTCAAAAACATGAAATTCTGGATGGGGAGATCATCAACCTGGGTGCGGTAGATGAGCACAAAACCCAGCAGGGAATTGAAATGGTTGAGCAGCTCCTGGGGAAAAAGATTAAGCTTGAGGTAAAGCCAAAAAGGCAGGGAGACCAGTCAAGGACTTTGGCCAATATTCAAAAAGCGAAAAAAATGCTCGCGTATGAACCCAAAACTACTTTAAAAGAAGGCTTGCGCCAGCAGGTGGAGTGGTATAAAAAATTTATTCATAATTCCCTGTAACGCTGTAGCAGAAAAGCTGCCGCTTCAAAAGGCGTAGTTTCATTATTTTCAAGCGCTTCTAACTGTTGCTTAAGCAGAATTTTGATTTCGGGTTCATTGTAGAACCTGCTTTTAAGGTGCTCATTAATGGTTTGTAGCAGCCAGAACTTATTCTGTTCATGTCGCTTTTTGCTGAAGTTTCCATTTTCTTTTAGCTTCTGCTCATAGTCTGCAATGAGTTCCCACACTTCAGAAATACCTTCCTTATAATAGGCACTACAGAGCAATACCTTGGGTTGCCATCCCGTTTCTTTGGCTGGATAGAGGTGAAGCGCTCTCCTGAATTCTGCACGGGCTCTTTCGGCAGGTTTCCTGTTCTCGCCATCGGCTTTATTGATCACAATAGCATCGGCCATTTCCATGATTCCGCGTTTAATACCCTGTAGCTCATCTCCGGCTCCGGCAAGCTTCAGTAGTAAAAAGAAATCGGTCATACTGTGAACGGTGGTTTCACTTTGTCCAACCCCCACGGTTTCTATAAGCAGCGTATCAAAGCCTGCTGCTTCGCATAAAATGATGGTCTCCCGTGTTTTTTTTGCCACCCCTCCAAGGGAATCTCCCGATGGCGAAGGCCTTATAAAAGCATTTTCATGATTTACCAGCGTCTCCATACGGGTTTTATCACCCAGAATACTTCCGCCCGAAATGCTGCTGCTGGGATCTACAGCAAGCACAGCAACTTTTTTTCCGGCATCGGCCAGGTGAACCCCAAAGGCTTCTATAAAAGTGCTTTTTCCAACTCCCGGCACACCGGTGATCCCAATCCTTATAGAATTGTTGGCGTATGGAAGGCATTTTTCGATAAGCTGTGCAGCCTTTTCCTGTTGCTTTGGCTGGTTGGTCTCCACCAGCGTAATTCCCTGGCTTAAAGCCGATTTGTCGCCTGCCCTAAGGCGGGTGAAGATTTCATCTATAGAGGTTTCCTTTCTCCTAGAATCCCTTATCTTTTTTGCCATTACAGCATTAACTTCTGAAGAGGGATGAGTGCCCTCAGATTCGTGTAGAGCAGATTTATTTTTCAAACCGGGATTAGTTTTTAGGTGGAGATCTTATTTGTATATTGAACTACTAAAATAACAAAATAAAAGATCATTATGAAGACATTGTATACTGGTGTTGCCACCACAACAGGCGGAAGAGAAGGAAATGTGAGAAGTGACGACGGAATTCTTGATCTGGACCTAAGTATGCCTAAATCTATGGGCGGAAAAGGTGCCGAAAAGACAAACCCTGAACAACTTTTTGCAGCCGGATATTCTGCATGTTATGGCAGTGCACTTCAGGTTGTGGCAAAAAAACATAAGGTAGATCTCGGCGATTTTTCAGTTACCGCTTCAGTAGAACTGGGTACAACCGAAGAAGGTGACCTTGAACTTTCAGTAGTTCTCGATTCCTATATTCCGGGGGTGGATGTTGAAACAGGAGAGAAACTGGTAAACGAAGCGCATGAGATTTGTGCTTATTCAAGAGCTACGAGAGATAACATTGATGTTACTCTTAACCTTATGCTAGACGACGAAGAAGAAGAATAAGTCATTACTTCATACCATTCAAAAAGGGCATTTTTAGGTGCTCTTTTTTTATGCCCGGGTGGGAATGGATGTTACAAATTGTTTTCATCTTCTGTCTCAGGATCATAGGTTAGGTGCAGGCTGTTGTAAACCGCTTCTATGTTGCGTTGATTTTCCATGAGCACAATAAGCGTATCGTCTTCTTCTATTTGAGTTGCCCCGTTTGGGGTAAGGAATTTTCCGTTGCGGGAAATCATGGCAATAATGGCATTTCGGGGGAAATGAAGATCTACTATTCTCTTCCCGACAGAAAAATTTTCTGAAGGAATGGTGATCTCTCTAATTAGAGATTTTGTGCCATCAGCAAGGAATGCATCAACAGGAGAGATCTTTTTTGCCTTTTTTGGAAGGGCAACATGTAGCCAGTGCGCTACTTTTGAAAGGGTTGTTCCCTGTACCAGAACTGAGGTGAGGGAAACGAAAAATACAATATTAAAGATCATGTGCGCCTTTTCAATTCCGGCTAAAAGCGGGTAAGTAGCAAAAACAATGGGAACTGCACCTCTTAGCCCCACCCATGAAATATACCAGCGGCGGCGCATTTTCATCTTAAAAGGTGCAAGGCTAAGCATCACTCCAATGGGCCGTGCTATAAAAATGAGAAATACCGAAATCAAAATTCCCAGGCCAACAATAGGCACGATATCACTTGGATAAACAAGTAACCCCAGGGTAAGGAAAAGCACAATCTGCATAAGCCAGGCTACCCCATCAAAGAAGCGCATAATGGTTCTTTTGTGGATGAGATCCTGATTTCCCAAATAAACCCCGGCCAGGTAAACGGCAAGGAATCCGTTCCCTCCCAGCCTGTCTGTAGCCGAAAATACCAGGAACATAAGTGCAACTGCCAGCACAGGATAAAGCCCTTCAAAATCGAGCGTGATCTTGTTGATGATGATCTTGCTAAGTTTTCCGAAGAGAAAACCGAGCGCAGCACCTATAAGGATTTGCTGAAGGAAAAGTGGAATTATAGAAAGCAGGCTTTGATCCTGGTTTACTACCAGCCCTAAAAAGGCTATAGTAAGAAAATAGGCCATAGGGTCGTTACTGCCACTTTCAAGCTCCAGCGTGGGCCTTATATTTGCTTTTAAGGCCATGTTTTTAGATCGCAGTATAGAGAAAACGGCTGCGGCATCTGTTGATGATACAATGGCTCCTAACAGCAGGCCTTCATAAATAGTAAAATCTGTTATTGCCCAGACAAAGGTTCCAAGGGAGAGTGCTGTAAATAGTACTCCAAGGGTAGAGAGTGAGATACCGTGCCAGAGAATGGGCTTAATACTGCGCCAGTTGGTGTCAAGCCCCCCCGAAAAGAGTATGAAATTCAACGAAACTATACCAATGAACTGGGCCAGTTGAGGATCGTCAAATTCAATTTTCCCAATGCCTTCTGAACCTGCGAGAATACCTACCGAGAGGAAAAGTATAAGCGTGGGGACGCCAAACTTATATGAAGTTTTTCCCGCCAGGATGCTTATAAGAAGTAAAAGTGAACCAATTAATAGTACATTCTCTGTGGTAATATCCATTTATTGAAGGCTTGTTCCGATGGCGTAAAGAAAAGCAAAATTTAGCTTTTTTAAAGGCTTAGTCAGGTTGGTTCTCCTTGAGGAGCTGCGGAAATTTCTTTTTAAACCTGTTCATCCTTGGTACCGAAACATTTCGGATATATGGATCGTTGGGGTTGTACTTCTTGTAATTCTGATGGTAATCTTCAGCTTTCCAGAACTTTTGGAAAGGCAAGACCTCTACAGCAATCGCTTTTTTATATTGTTCTGCCAGTTCTTTTAATTTCTGTTCAATGATCTTTTTTTGTTGCGCATTTTGGTAAAAGATGATCGAACGGTATTGCGAACCCATATCGGGTCCCTGTCCATTTTTTTGAGTAGGATCCATAGATCCAAAATACACATCGGCAAGGGTTTCAAAGTCAATGATTTCGGGGTCGTAGATTACTTCTACGGCTTCGGCATGGCCTGTACGGCCTGTATTGCTCTCTTCATAGGTCGGATTCTCAGTATGACCACCCGAATATCCCGAAATGGCTTCTTTTACACCCACCACGCTTTCAAACACAGCTTCAACACACCAGAAACAACCACTTGCAAAATAGGCTTTTTTGAGACCGTTCTGGACAGGAGCTTCCACGGGTTCGGCATTGGCAATTTCGGGCAGGGTCACTGTTTCTCCCGAAGAATTTCCGCAGGCAGTGAGACTAAAAATAAGAGTGAGAAGCAGGTATTTCATAATATTCTATTCTTTTGTGTAGGTTCCTTCTAGTGATTTTTTTCCGTAGAGGGCATATTCTGTGATGATTTCCCCATCTTTAGAAAAACCAAGCCAGTCCAGCTCAGTGCTGCCATCGGGTTGAAAGGTGAGGGTAGCAACGGGAGTATTGGTGTCAAATTCGTCCCAGGGCAAAGGTTTGTCGGGGGAACTTTCTCTTGATGCCGCAACAAAATAGACGTTTGCAGTATTTTCTCCAGTTTTTTCGCACCTGGCGCTTATATACATTTTATCTTTATCTATACACCATTCTGTAGACCTATCATAAGATACCTCTATGCAGCTGCAGTTGCAATCTGTGCCCTTATTGCTGTCTGACTTTCGATATTTTCCTGAAAATCCTGTGGCAGGTAAAGCCGATGCCTGTGCTGTTTCTTTTTCTGTTTGCAGGGCATCCCGTTCCTTCTGAAGATTTTCGGGCGGCAGAGTGTCGGCAGAAATTGTTTCGGTATCTATTCTTTCTGAAGTTTCCGAAGTAGCGTTGTTTCTGTCTTTACAGGAAAAAAGAACCACCGCAATAAGCATGAAAAGTAACTTTTTCATAGTTGTAGGTTTGGTCTTTAAAGATAAGCCATCCAAAATAGATTTCTGTGAAACAGATGTTAACGGAAAAGAACCAGGAACCGAGACTTTTTTCCACTATTGATTAACAATGACTTTCTATGCTCTTTATTACTATTTACTTCCTTAGCTCCTGTAAATTGGCAGCACTGATTTAAAATTCAATTTTTTACATTCTTAAAAGAAGGCGGGATGTCTATGAACTACCGTCTACGGTCTACAAACTACCGACTCCCAGCTACAGTCCAATAAAAAACCCCTCACTTTCGTGAAGGGTTTTTAAAATTGATATGATGAAATTTAGAAGCTTTGAAAAAGCTCATTCATCTTTTGTCTTTCTTCCTGTGCCAGTTCTTCGTCTACAAGAATACGGCCACTGTGCTCATCGGTGATGATCTTTCTGCGTCCTGCAATTTCCATGATCACCTGCGGTGGGATGGTAAAGAAAGAACCTCCAGAGGCTCCTCTTTCAACAGGAACAACTGCAAGACCGTTCTTCACGCTGCTGCGGATTCTCTTGTAAGCATTTACCAGGCGCTCTTCGATTTGCTCTTCAAACTCTTTCGATTTATCGATAAGAGCTCTTTCTTCCTTCTCGGTTTCAGCAAGTATTTCATCCAGTTCCCCTTTTTTGTGATCAAGGTGCTTCTGGCGCTCTGCTAATCGCTCTTTGGTTTGCTCAATAACGTCTTTCTTCTGGTCTATTTGAGCACGATACTCTTTGATTTGCTTTTCGGCAAGTTCTATTTCCAGTTCCTGAAATTCAACTTCTTTAGAAAGGGCGTTGAATTCCCGGTTGTTACGTACATTCTTTTGCTGCTCGTTATATTTTTTGATCAATGCCTGCGCATTTTCTATCAAAACTTTTTTGGTATTGATCCCCTGATCGATCACTTCAAGGTCGGCATCCATTTTTTCCAAACGGGTATTAAGGCCTGCTACTTCATCTTCTAAATCTTCTACCTCAAGCGGAAGTTCACCTCGTACATTTCTTATTTCATCCACCCTGGAATCTATAAGTTGAAGATCGTATAATGCTCTTAACTTCTCTTCTACAGTAACATCGGTTTTTTTTGCCATAGTTAAAAATACTTGATAGGATTGGTTTCTGTGTTTGATAAAACGACTGCAAAATTAGCAAATTTTTTCTTAAGATAAGTAGTCAAAAGAGTTTTTGTGTACTGTTCGCTTTCGTAATGCCCAACATCAGCCAATACCAGTCTTTGCTCAGCTTTATAGAAGTCGTGGTACTTGAGATCGGCAGTGATAAAAATATCTGCCCCGGCCGCGATGGCCTGGTTAATAGCAAAGCTTCCGCTACCACCCAGCACAGCAACTTTTTTAATGGGTTTTCCAAGTAATGCCGAATGGCGGATACACCCGCTGCCAAAGGTCTTTTTTACCTGTTCCAAAAATGCCTTTTCTTCCATTTCTTCCTGAAGTATCCCCGTCATTCCCATCCCAATGTGCTGATTTGGATTTTCGAGGGTAGTCACTTCATACGCCACTTCTTCATAAGGATGATTGTCAAAAAGAGCATTTAGAATGTTCTTTTCCAGATGCCTCGAGAAGGTCACTCCAATCTGCATTTCTTCCTCGTAATGGGTTTCGCCTTTTCTCCCTATCACGGGATTGGATTCTTCATTTCCCCGGAAAGATCCGCTGCCGGCTACATTAAAACTGCAGTGGTCATAATTTCCTATTGTACCAGCGCCTGCGGCAAATAATGCCTCTCTTACTTCTGCAGCGTTCTTTTTGGGTGCAAACGTGACGAGCTTTTTAATGGTTCCGGGCTGGGGGATGAGAATTGCCCTCTCAGTTAATCCCAGTTGTTCACAAATCATATCATTAACTCCCTTGAAACTGTTGTCCAGCGCGGTGTGGATGGCATAGATAGCAATATCATTTTTAATAGCCTTTAGAATAGTCCGCTCAACATAATTGCTGCCGGTAAGCTTTTTAAGTCCCGAAAATATTATCGGGTGAAAAGCGACAATAAGATTGCAGTTCTTTTCTATGGCTTCGTCTACCACGGTTTCCAGCGTATCAAGCGTTACAAGAATTCCTGAAACCTCGCTGCCGGGAGAACCGGTGAGCAGACCTACATTGTCAAAATCTTCGGCATAAGCGGTAGGAGCAAATTTTTCTAACTCCTTAATTATTTCCTTAACTAACATTTTTCCTTTTTTGCTGAGTTTGTCAAAGATAAAAATTATCTGGCCAGGCTACCTTATTCAGTCTTCCTCTTCAGATTAAATTTATTTTGATTTCAGCAGGGGCAAAGTCGGTTGCACCAGGGTGTCAAAAATGGCAAATTTTAACTATCTTTTTTTTCTGAAGTGGCTGAAAATGATCTTTTACGTTTCAGGAAAAAAATTACCTTCGCATTCATGTCGGCAAGAAAATTTCTTTATCCTTTTTCTATTCTTTACGGTACTGTGATGCGGGTTCGAAACCAGCTGTACGACCGTGAAATCTTACCTGTTCACAGTTTTGATCTGCCTGTTATTGCGGTGGGGAACCTAAGTATGGGCGGTACCGGTAAATCTCCCATGGTAGAATATTTGACCCAGCTGCTGAAGGCAAATCACAGGGTGGCCACCCTTAGCCGCGGATACAGAAGAAAAACCAGCGGTTATATCCTGCTTACCGGCACCGAAACAGCTTCGGAAGTTGGAGATGAACCCCTGCAGTTTAAATACAAATTTCCTGAAGTAACGGTTGCTGTAGATGAGAACCGAAGTCATGGAATAGAAGAACTTTTGAATGTAAAACCAAAGCCTGAAGTAGTGCTGCTCGATGATGCTTTTCAACACCGAAGGGTAAAGGCCGGTTTCTATATTCTATTAACCTCATATTCGAAATTATACCGGAATGAACTTGTACTTCCGGCAGGTGACCTGAGAGAACCTGCATCGGGTGCAAAAAGGGCCAGGGTTATTGTGGTAACCAAATGCCCTGCTAACCTCTCTGTGGAAGAGCAAATGGAGATCGTAAAAAAACTGAAACCCACAGCGGGGCAGGAAGTTTTCTTTACGACTATTGCATACAGTGAAAAAGTGATGGGCAGAAACGGATCTTATGCTTTAAAGGATCTTCAAAAAACCCCTTTTACACTGGTAACCGGTATTGCAAATCCGCAGCCTATGGTTGAACACCTGGAAGAGTTGGGGCTGAAATTTGAACATAAGAAGTTTAAAGATCATCACAATTTTACTGAAGCCGAACTGCGGGAGCTGCAACATGAGGAATTTATACTCACTACCGAAAAGGATTATATGCGGCTCAAAAATGAGATTTCAAGGGAGAAAATTTTCTATCTGCCTATTCAAAGCCGTTTCCTTCAAAGGAAAGAGGAGTTTGACGAACTTATTTTGGAGTATGTGAAAAAAAAGTGAGACCTGGTAAGGTCTCACTTTTATCTTTTTTTGGCTAATTCAAACTATCATCTTAATAACTTGAATCTACCTGTACTCAAACCCTGTGCCACATTTTTAAATTGTGGCTTTTTGCTGACTTAAATATTTGTTTATTTTCTGAAAGAATTCTTCAGTTTTGTAAGGTTTGGGTATAATGTCATTGAAGCCGTTGAGGTAGAATTCATCAAGGCTCTCTTCTAAAGTTACCGCTGTAAGAGCAATAATAGGAATGCTTTCGTTGAACTTTCGTATTTCTCTGGTCGCTTCAATCCCGCTAATACCAGGCATGTGGATGTCCATTAAAATTAGATCGAATTCATTGTCCTTTACTTTTGTAATGGCAGTGGTTCCATTGTCGGCAACATCACAAATCACCTTATTCTTTTCCAGGATCTTTCGGGTGATCATTTGGTTGATCTTGTTGTCTTCAACAATAAGTATCTTTTTATCGTGCATAATGTCGTTCGATAGCGGCTCGGGAATCTCGTCGTTACTCTTTTGATCCTGAGGGCTGGCTGGTTCCATCGCCTCGAAGTTAAGTTCAAAATGGAAGAGAGAACCTTCTCCCAGTTCACTCTCCAGGTGAATTTCACTATCCATTAAATTGAGCAGGTTTTTCACTATTGAAAGCCCCAGTCCGGTGCCTCCAAACTTCCGGTTTATTTGTAGTGAGCCCTGTGTGAAGTTCTCAAAAATGGCTTTTTGTTTCTCCTTGCTAATTCCTTCGCCGGTGTCCTGTACTTCAAATCTTAGCAGTACCTTATTGTCCTTTTGGCTTAAGCGTTTAACCCGCACCCAAATATCACCATCTTCGGTAAACTTGATAGAATTACCTATAAGGTTGATAAGGATCTGAGAGATCTTAAGCGGATCGCCCTTCAATTTCTTCGGAATTTCGGGATCAAACTCGAGGTGAAGTTTGGTCTTTTTGTCTTCGGCCGAATTTTTTAAGGCAATTAAAACATCTGTAATCCTCTTTTTCAGATTAAAAGAACTTTCAAGCATTTCCACTTTTTTAGCTTCCAGCTTGTTGAGGTCAAGAATGTTGTTGATAAGGGAAAGCAGGTATTCCCCTGAAAATTTGAGGGAATTGAGGTGTTCCTTTTGATTTTCTGTAGGGCTTTCTTCCAGTAGTAAATGAGTAAGGCCTGTTACAGCATAAAGAGGAGTCCTTAGTTCATGGGTGATGGTTGAGAGGAACTGGGCTTTGGCCAGTGATGCTTTCTCGGCGTTTTCTTTGGCGGTAATTAACTCAGAATTCTTTTTTTGCAATAGATCGTTCGCCCGGGCCCTAAGATTGTTATTCTTATATAGAGAGAGCGTTAAAAGAGAGAGGATGGTGATCAAAGCCACACTAAGAATGGTGGTGAGTTTGTTGACCTTAAGGGTGCGTTCAGCTTCTTCTTTTTTACGGGTCAACTCGCTCATGGTACTCTTCATAGAATCTACTCCATACCGGGCACTGGCATCTACGGCAAGGGCTTCAGCATTTAAATTGTATAAAGAATCCTGTATTTTGTTGTTCTCACGAAGCAGCGTTAAAGCCTCCTGGTAATTTCCCATTTCCTCCTGGAGCTGGCTCTGTACCAGTCTGGTATGCTGAATCATACCGGCAAAATTATTGTGTTGGGCAGTCTCCAAACTTTTTTCAGCTTCCTCCATGGCTTCAGCCAGTTGTCCTGAAGCCTGGTAGGCACGTGCTTTGTAGTAGTGAACCCTGGTACGTTCGTACTCGTTGTTTTGGATTCGCAATTTTTTTTCGGCTGAATTTAGCAGAGAGAGGGCCGCATGTGGTCTTTCGGCGGTATTGAGGTAGAGAATACCACGGTTGAGCTCTACAGCTCCAATTCCTTCGGTGTCTTCCTGTTTTTTATAGAGGGCTTCAGCAAGGTCAAAATATTCGGTGGCACGATCAAAAATTTTCTTCGCAGTAAAGATCTTTCCGAAGTTAAGATAGCTATAAGCCAGGCCTTCTTCGTCTTCTATTTCCCGCTGTATGGAAATAGCCCGTTGCAGCTCGGTTGCTGCACGGTCATGTTCATGACGTACATAATAGAGCTGGGCCAGAATACTGCTGGAAAGGGCAATTAACCTTGGGTGATCTATAGATCTTGAAAGTTCAAGTGCCGTGTTTAATTCGCGTAGAGCCTGATCAAAATGTATACTGTTAATTGACTCTTCTGCGTTTTCCAGCAGTTGTTCAATAGTGGTATTTATTTCATCTACTTCCTGTAGGCTTTTTCCCTGGGAATAGGAAAAGGAAAAGTAAAGAAATGCCACCATTAAAAGAGTAAAGTTCTTCATTGGGACAAAATAACTGTGGATAAATATAACTATTTAATTGATACATGGGAAATTAAATCAATGAGCCGGCTGGAATAACCAATCTCGTTGTCATACCATCCTATGATCTTTACAAAGGTATCTCCCACTACCGAAGTCATTTGTGCATCAAATATACAGGAGTGAGGATTGCCTTTAATATCTATAGACACTATAGGATCTTCGGTGTATTCCAGAATATTATGAAGACTTCCTGCGGCAGCTTTTTTAAAGGCTGCGTTTATTTCTTCGATACTTGTGTTCTTTTCTACATGAAGCGTCATATCGGTAAGGCTGCCGTTGGCTACCGGTACTCTTATCCCGCATCCGCCAATAACATCACTCAGCCCGGGGAATATCCTGGTAAGGGCTTTTGCAGCTCCCGTGGTGGTAGGTACGATGGACTGGCCGGCGGCGCGGGCACGACGCAGATCTTTATGAGGCTGGTCATGCAGGCTTTGATCGGTGGTGTAAGAATGCACTGTAGTGATATAGGCTTTTTTTACTACCGCGAGTTCGTTTACGATCTTCAACATAGGCGCGGCATTATTTGTAGTGCAGGAAGCATTTGAAATAATGTCTTCTGTGCCGTCAATTATGTGCTCATTGACTCCCAAAACCACCATTTTTATGGAATCATCTTCGGGAGGCACGCTCAAGATCACCTTTTTAACACCTTGCTGAAGATGCGGCTCCAGGTCACTCCTTTTCTTGAACTTCCCGGTGCTCTCTACTACCACGTCAACCCGGTTCAGGCTCCAGTTAATGTCGGCCGTGTGGGCATGATTATACACGGGCACCTCTTTTCCGTCTATTACTACGGAAGCTTCTTTGGAAGAAACCTCTTTTTTGAGTACTCCGTGGATGCTGTCATACTTAAGCAGGTGAGCCAGGGTGGCGGCAGGGGCCAGGTCGTTAATTGCCACTACTTCCAGGTCTTCACGATCTAAGAGCAGCCTGAAAAGATTTCGGCCTATGCGTCCAAACCCGTTGATCCCAATCCGGATCTTTTCTTTTGATGCGGTTGAAGGTCTTGCGCCCTCCATTATGTAAGATGTTTTTGAGCTTTGTACGAAGATCTTACCAAAGCACCACTCTCTACATGCCTAAAGCCCATTTCAAGCCCAATAGTCTCGTACTTTTTAAACTGCTCTGGAGTCACAAATTCGTGTACCGGAAGGTGCTGTTTTGTAGGTTGCAGGTACTGGCCAATAGTGACAATGTCAAGGTCAACTTCCCGCAGGTCTTTCAGCGTTTGTATCACTTCATCTTCTTTCTCACCCAGACCAAGCATGATGCCCGACTTTGTTCTGTTTACTCCCTGCTCTTTCAAATATTTCAACACCTGAAGGCTGCGTTCATATTTTGCCTGTATACGTACTTCGCGGGTGAGTCTTTTTACGGTCTCCATGTTGTGCGAAACAATCTCGGGGTTTACTTTGATGATACGGTCAATATTTCTCTCTACTCCCTGAAAATCGGGGATTAGGGTTTCAAGCGTCGTGTCGGGGTTCATGCGGCGAATCGCGCTTACGGTCTCTGCCCACATAATAGAACCCATATCCTTAAGGTCGTCACGGTCTACACTGGTGATCACGGCATGTTTGATTTTCATCAGCTTTATGGAACGGGCAACTTTTTCGGGTTCATCCCAGTCAAGAGTTTCGGGTCTTCCGGTTTTTACGCCGCAAAATCCGCAGGAACGGGTACAGATGTTTCCGAGGATCATAAAGGTCGCCGTGCCTTCGCCCCAACATTCTCCCATGTTTGGGCAACTTCCGGAGGTGCAAATCGTGTGAAGGTTATACTTATCTACCACACTTCTAAGCTCGGTGTATTTTTTTCCGGTAGGTAATTTTACCCTTAACCACTTCGGTTTAGGCGTTCTTTGTATAGGGAGTTGCTGTGTTTCCATAGGTGGGCAAAGGTACAACTAGAATGCCTAAAAACAAACGTTAAAAACGGGCTGAGTTTTGCCTCCTTCAGCAGAAAATCTTCCAAAGAAAATGGCATATTTGGCGGCTTAATTTCTCAAAAATGGCGTTTAGGAAGTTCCTTTTTCTATGACTTCGGCCAGCAGCTTTTTTGCCCGCAACAACTTTACTTTTACGTTGTTGATTGGCTCCTGAAGATGGGCTGCAATTTCTTTATAGCTCTTTTCCTGAAAATAACGCAGATGGATCACTTCCTGGTAGTGCGGTTTCAGCTTTTTAATATCTATGAGCAGCTGGGCCAGGTTTTGTTCGGTAATTATGGTGTCCTCAATACTTGGCGTTTCATCGGGAATGCGGTGCACCCGGTCATCTTCTTCATCGGTAGTGCGGGCGCGTATTGAAGCATTCTTTTTTCTTACCAGGTCTACGTGAATATTTTTAGAAATGGTAATGATCCAGGTCTTAAAAGTGTATTTGGGGTCAAAAGTGTCAATTTTATCGAAGGCTCTTGAGAAAGCCTGGATGGTGATATCTTCGGCATCATACTCGTTTTGGGTACGCTTAAGCTGAAAGCCGTAAACATCGTTCCAAAACCTGTCTAAGAGATAATTAAAGGCGGCTTGTTTCCCTTTTTTTGCCTTTTCAATTTGTTGCTGAAGGAGGTCTGGCTCTATTTCCAATTAGTGGGTTTTGAAAAAATATTAGATATAAATATAGCTAATTGCGCCGAAACCAGGAACAATTCTAGAAACGGAAAAAGCCAGAAAAGATCGGTTTCTCCAAACTTCTTGCCCGAGTTGTAAAATACCACTCCCTGTACAATCCATCTTACCGCCAGTAAGAATAAAGCTACCTGCCAAAAAGGGCTTTTTAAGAGGATGAAAAAGAAGATCCAGAACAACAGCTGGGAAGTGTAGAAGAGACCCAGCATTAACCGGTGTTCTTTTTTGTAATGGGAAGCGGCCGAAACGTGCCTCCTTTTTTGGGTAAACCACGCCTTGAGCGTAGATTTTGGAACACTGCGGGTAATTCCCACAGGCGAAAAACAAAGGGCGGTGTTGGTTTTAGTAGCGGCGCCGTTCACAAAAAGATCGTCATCTCCCGATTTTATGTGCAAATGCGTGGCAAAACCATTCTGGGCAAAGAATTCTTCGGAAGTATAGGCGAGATTGCGGCCTACCCCCATGTAAGGTTTGCCCCAACTGGCATAAGAGAAATACTGAATTGCCGTAAAAAGCGTCTCGAACCTGATAAGTTTATTGAGCAGGGAGCGGGATTCAATAAAATACCCGCCATAGCCAAGCACAATGCTTTTTTGGTCTTCAAAGTGGGCGCTCATCTCCTTTAGCCATTCACTGGTTTCGGGTCGGCAGTCGGCATCAGTAAATAAGAGATAAGGTTTTTTGGCCTTTTTGATGCCTAAGGTAATTGCGTATTTTTTGTTGGCCCAAAAGGCTTCGTTGTTTTGAACGTCAACTATTTTTACCCTGTCGTCACTTTGCTGAAACTCTTCAAGCACCTCGAGTGTCTCGTCTACAGAGGCGTCGTTGATCACCACCACCTCAAAATCGGGATGGTCTTGCGACAGGATCGCCGGGAGAAAATTCCGCAGGTTTTCGGCTTCATTTTTGGCGCAAATAATTACCGAAACCGGGAGGTCCTTATAAGCCGGCTGACTTTCATTTTTGGCAAGGGCAAACCTGAAAAATCCCAGGTAATAGCATAGGTTGATTAGGCCAATGACAACAAAGGCAATAAGGATGGTTAGCATTTATGTGGTGGGAATTATTTTACCGGTTGAGGTTGATCACAATCTTTTGCTTCATCGGGAAGTTTTCCGCAGTAACTGCAGGCTTCTCCTTCCTTGTTAAGAAAAGGGCTTTGACTGGCACAGGTCCCACTAAATTTTCCATCTTTCTTTCCCCAAATCTTAATGGCAATCCCGGCAACAGCCAGTCCTAAAAGTACTATGGTGATTAATATGAGTTCCATAAATAGAATTTTGTGCAAAAATAACGAATAATGACCACTATAAGAAAGGAATAGGATTTTTTTCTTAAGGCTTCATTACCACAATTTTAACTAAAATTTAGTGCCCCGGGAGAGGTAATGGATTTTTAAGGTAATAAATTGCAGGTAAAGCTTAAAAAACAACACGATATGCGATACAAATTACCAAAAATTCTGATCATTTTTCTTTTTGCCGGACTTATATCCTGTCAGGATAAAGAAAATAAAAGGGATTCAGAAGTTGATATTATCCCTGCGGAAGAAAAAAAAGATGAATTAAGCAGCTCAGACCGGCCAATGCCGAGAAGTTACATGTTGGCTAAAATGCGCGAGAATGATGAACTGTCTGCTTTTACTGAAGAATTTCAGAGATCTGGCCTTGAAGAAGAATTTGAAGGAAAGGAAGATATTTATACCATTTTTGCCCCTTCAAACGCCGCATATGACCGTATCCCTGCCAGGCAAATGAATCCCGATACCGACAGTCTCACGTCTAACGCCGATCTTATGCGTTATTACATGGTAGAAGGTGAGATGACCGTAGATTATCTTCGGGAAAGGATCAGGGCTTCAGAAAATGACAGGTACGAGTTTAGAACCGCTTTGGGTGAAAAGCTCTGGGCTACCCTTGAAGGTGACAAAATTGTACTGACCGATGTGTTGGGCAATAAAGCTTCTATTGTGACTTCAAATATGGACGAGTACTACGGAGTTTACCACATCATCGATAATGTGTTACAACCCGGTGAAAAACGTCAGGATAACGGTGAAAGTGAAACTGAAGGTTAAAAATTCTTGCTTCGGAAGAAAACATTTTTAACTCAGGATTATAATTTTATTGTTCGGCCCTCCATTGCTTTTTTATTAAATTAAATAGAACCTGAAAATATTGATACTATGAAGATTAGGAATATAATGATGTTAAGCGGAATTTTGATGATGCTGTTTGGCGCATGTAAGAACAATGAAACCAAGACAGATGATGCAACCCTTGAGGTGCAGGAAGAAAATTTTGAAGAAGGTGTCGAAGACTTACGCCAAAGGAACGCAACAGTAGATGCTATTGAAGGAAACCCCGAGCTAAGTACATTTGCCACCGGTCTCAACACCTGGAATGTGGAAGATACTTTAGACCTGGTAACCGAGCCATACATGGTGTTTGCTCCAAGTAACAGGGCTTACAGCAGGGTTTACAGGCAACAGGGCTATGACATTTTAGAAACCACGCCAGAATCTGTGATCCCATACCACATAGTAAAAGGTAATTTTACACGGGAAGAACTGAAACAGGAAATTGAAAATGTGAATGGCACTCTCATACTTTCAACTTTGGAAGGAGAAAACATCACCTTTAGCCTTGATGGCGATAACATTGTGCTAACCGGTGCTACAGGGGAAAAAGCTAACATAACCGAAAGCTTTGAAATTGAAAACGGTACTGGCTATATCATAGATAAAGTATTACTTCCTGAAGGAATTGACACAGTGACTATAACTCCAGAAGAGTAGGGGGTGTAGTTACCAGAAAAGCAAAAGGGTTCCAAAAATGTCATTTTTGGAACCCTTTTTTGATGCTTTTT